>DNPP01000108.1:0-4859 GCA_003501365.1 Bacillota bacterium | reverse complement strand
GCCGATTCGGAATTAAAAATCACCCCGGAGAATGCCGACAATGTGGGAGTGATTGTTGGTTCAGGCATGGGTGGCATTGAGACTATCACTCATTACCATGATGTGTGCCGCGAAAAAGGCCCGGACCGGGTTTCACCTTTCTTTGTACCTGCTCTGGCTCTTAATCTGGCAGCCGGTCAAATATCAATCCGTACCGGAGCAAAAGGCCCCAACTATTCAGCGGTTTCCGCTTGTTCAACCGGGACCCATGCCGTCGGCGACGCCTATCATATTATCAAGCGCGGGGAAGCGGATGCCATTCTCACTGGTGGGACGGAAGCAACTATCGTACCGGTGGCAATCGCCGGATTTGCCAATATGACAGCCCTGTCTTCCCGCAATGATCAGCCGGAGAAAGCCAGCCGCCCGTTTGATGCCGAGCGGGATGGATTTGTTATGGGTGAAGGGTCGGGCATCCTTGTCCTGGAAGAATTAGAACACGCCAAGCAACGGGGGGCCAAGATCTATGCCGAGGTTATCGGGTTTGGCATGAATAGCGACGCTTATCATATTACCTCCCCGGCTCCGGACGGTTCAGGGGCAGCCCGTTGTATGGAACTGGCGCTTAAATCAGCCGGCATCAGACCGGATGAAATGGATTATATCAACGCCCACGGTACCTCAACCCCGGTTAACGATGCGATGGAAACCAAGGCAATTAAATTGGCCTTTGGTGACCATGCCGAAAAAATCTTGGTTAACTCCACCAAATCGATGACCGGACATTTATTAGGAGCAGCCGGAGCCGTTGAGACGGCTATTACAGCTTTAACTCTTTATCATCAGATATCTCCCCCTACGATTAATCAAGAGCATCCCGATCCCGAATGCGATCTGGACTACGTAGCCAACAAAGCCCGCAAGGCCGTCTTGAACGTAGGAATGTCTAATTCGTTCGGCTTTGGTTCAACCAATGCCTGTGTGGTAGTCAAGCGTTTTCAATAATATTCTTTCATCGATTGACATACTTGCGCTATTCTGCATACAGCAAAATAGCGAAACGTAGTATCAACCGCGAAATACATGAAAAGGCACCAAAAATGAATGCCGCTTGAATTTTGGCTTTCACTTTTGGGCCTTTTTTGATAAATGAAATAAAAACAAACTTTGGTAAGGGGAAATTGCAATAAAAAACGGTCACTCCCAAGCGGCGACCGTGGTTCATTCCTAATAGGGTAGTTCGTTTAATCAGTGAGCATGACCTCCATTTAATTCAAATATACGGTTGCGGGTCTTTGTTTTGGCCCGCTCAGTCGCACGAATTACATAAGGATCCTTTTTCTGCCCCGAGTGGGAAGAATCCGAGGGCCTTTCTATCGGTTCAGCCTGATAATCATGGCCCTTGCCTACAGACTTTGAGCCCCCTTCGTGAATAACCTCTCCCAAATTCTTCATCTCCTTTCCCATTTTATATTATACTCTCGGGTTACTAAAAGTTAATGATATCCTGTCAAAATATGTTAAAAGTTCCTCCAGGACATAACCCTGCTTGATGACTATCAATAAAAAAATTTCCCCTAAAATTAGGATGAACTTTTCATCAATTTGCGAAAAACCCTCGATTTCGGAATATACATGCAACAATAATTGCGAATCTTTTTGAAACTGCAATTTTAAACCAAAGGTGGTTTCATCATCCAACAAATGGGGATTCTCCGCTATCACCAATTTCGTCAGGAGTGGATGAAAAATTCCCCAGCGTTCATCGTGATTAATTGCAGTAAGGCTGATTTTCTGATTAGGAAAAGCCTCCCAAATAGTTGCCAATAATTCCCGGATCAAAAATTGAGCTTCCAGTACCTCGCGCCCTTCCAATTTCAGCCAACCGTATATCAAAGACCAACGAAAAGATTCTTCCTTAATCAAACCGCCGATCTCTTCACCGGTAACTTCCCCGGAAACCCTGGCTAATTCTTCTTCTAACTCTTCAGTCCATTGAACTCCTTCCTTGCTCACCCTAAAATAAGGAAAGAACAAGCAGACCATTAATGCCACAACTCCGGCCGCAACCACCACCACCCTGGCCAATACGATGATCAAAGAGGAGTTAAAAATTTTATATTGCGGGGATAGAATCAAGTTTTTCAAATCTTCAACCGGTAAATTCAATTGTTTGCTGTTTAAAAACAGGATCCCGGTGAGCAAGGGAATATAAATCGACCACCATAACCACAAACGGTTTTTCCCAAGCCAACCTTGAAAATTGGCTGCCCATATTCTCAAGCAATCTCACCCCCATTGTTTCATTTTATGAAGCGATGAGAGCCGGTTATGAAAAATAATTAAAATAAAAATAGGCCATTGGGAGCGTGAAAATATTCCTTAGGCCGCGTTCCGCAGGTCCCTTATAATCATAAGTTATAATAGGGTAAAAACCTAAATACTCTTTGAATAATTACAACCAGCATCGAGCGTATATCTGAAGGGGGGAGCATTATGTCAAAACATCACCATCATGAATGTGAATGCCGGCGCCCAAAGCCTGACCGCTGCGGACCGAAAAAAGAAAGTTGGTTACGTTGCTTATGTGGGGAAGGTAATGAATCTTTTTTAATCTTCCTGGTCCTGATACTTTTGGTATTAAGTTGCGGTGGGGCTTGTATCTAAGTCCTTTTACCAAAGTCCGGTTTAGACCGGACTTTTTATTGTGAGCCGCGTCGATTTATAAGTTTACTAAGAATGGCAAAAATAATAGGCCGGCTTCTGCCGACCCTATTGGATATAATGTAAGATAATAAAATTTAAGCCCTGATTTCGCCCGTAAAACCAGCCATATGGCTTTATTTAGCTCAAAAAAAATCCGATATTATTAAGCAATTCGATTTAATTTATTTTCATCCATATATTTTTCTATTGCCTGGCTCTCTTTTTCCGTCAAATTATCAAATTTTAATCCATAATAAAACAAATTGTAAGCGTCTTTTTGGCTGTGAATTACTGTCGCGTTAGAAGAAATTTTAATCGAAACTCCGGTCAGATAAAAGCTGGAGGTCACTCTCTCCCCTAATTTTAGCGTATCCAACGATAGAATACCGATCCCCTCTTTGCTGAGGTTTTCAATATAACCGCAATAATTGTGAATACCGCCTTGGGTATCAAGCTCTGTAACAATGTGCGTATTTAACCGGGATTCCTTTCGATAATCTTGGTCCATAACTTCAGCTCCTTTTAATTTCAGGTTTTTAATAATATAGGTGTCACCAATAATATCGATCCACCATCTATAGTAGATATCGTCCGGTAGACAAAAAAAATTTACACTTTTCTGCAATTTCCCCTGATATTTATCCTCCTGAATTGCGAAGGTTGTTTTGAAAATCATTAATACTAGTTTTTAAATGCTCCCAATCCGTCACCGGTTCTAAACATTTATTGGATGAACAGCTGTAACAGGTGGGTTTTCCTTGAATAACCCCCCTGTTTTCAAAGAGAGCCCCGGCGGGGTGAGCAGTTCCATCTGGAGTCAAGCTATTATGCCACGCCAAAATCCGGTAGGGAATATAGGATTTTTCCCGCAGTTTACCCAGGATCTCCGGTACGGCATTCCCTTCGCTAATAAAGGTAAATTCTTGAAATCCTTGGTAATATAGATCCAAACTTCCGATTAGGCTGGCAAACCCCCAACTTTCTTTCTCCATCTCCCGGCTATACGCCGTAAGAATCCGGACAGCCTCTTGATATAAATCTTTTCTCCCGGTAAAGGCCGCTAATCTTAATAAATTTTGGCAATGGATCGCAACTCCGCTGGGAATTGCTTGATCATAACCGGAAAGCGGTCTTGCAACCAAATTATGGGTATCACCGATGATGTAATAACGGCCCTCTCCATCACTGTACTTTTGCATGGCCCTCTCCATAAGTTCCAGACTTCTCCGCAACCACATTTGGTTGAAGTCTGCTTCATAAAGGGTAATCAAACCCTGAGCCAAAAATGCATAGTCATCCAGCATGGCCTCGACTTTTGCCTGACCATCCTTATAAATCCGTGCCAGGCTTCCATCCGGTAGCCGCAACGAACCGAGGATAAACTCGGCCGCTCCGCGGGCCAGTTGATAATCCGCTTCTCTTCCGAAAACTTGGTAAACATAGGCCAAAGCGCCAATCATTAAACCGTTCCAACTGGTAATAATCTTTTCATCCCGGAACGGTTTAACCCGTTTTTCCCGTGCTTGTAAAAGCTTTTCTTTAGCCTCCTTCAAGCGGTGTTGCAGTTGGGGATGATGCTCCACGTCGTTGAAGATCTCCAGCGGTTCCGCCAAACGGTTTAAAATATTGGCCCCTTCAAAATTACCTCTTTCGGTTAGTTGGTAATAATCCCTGATCAATTGGGCAGCTTCAGGATTTAATACTTCAGAGATCTCCGGCAGCCGCCATAGAAAGAATTTTCCTTCCACCCCTTCGCTGTCGGCATCCTGGGTCGCATAAAAGCCGCCATTGGGAGCGGCCATTTCCCGGGCGATATAGGCTACAGTCTCCCGGACCACTTCTTTGAACCCTTCGAAACCGCTGAGCTGATAACCAATAGTGTAAATCTCCAGTAACTGAGCATTATCGTAAAGCATTTTTTCAAAGTGGGGTACCAGCCAGTGAGCATCGGTTGAATAACGATGAAATCCTCCGCCTATCTGATCATAAATGCCGCCTTTGGCCATTTGCTTCAATGTAAACAGCACATGATCAACGAGCACCGATTGATGGTGAGTAATCCCTAGTTTTAAAAATAGCTGTAATAAACTTGGATTGGGGAATTTGGGAGCTTTACCGAAGCCGCCGTTTTGGGGGTCAATATTTTGGTAAAGTTGCTGCGCGGCTCTTAAAGG
>DNPP01000280.1:10275-14708 GCA_003501365.1 Bacillota bacterium | reverse complement strand
ATGATGCCGATGCCAATGAAGTGGCCCTGCGCTTTAAATACCAAGGCTATCTCATTAAAGAGAGAGAGCAAGTCCAAAAACTGCTTAATTTGGAACAGAAAAAAATACCCGCTACAATTGATTATGATGACGTTATTAACCTAGCTCGGGAAGCGCGGGAGAAATTAATCAAATATCAACCGGCTACTTTGGGGCAGGCCACTCGGATTAGCGGAATTAATCCGGCGGATTTAACCGCTTTGCTTTTTTACCTGGAAAACAACTTACGGGAGCAAAAATGAATCCGATTCAAGAATTGTTGATTACTGAATTAAAGAAAGCTGCCATCAATCCGGATGAAGAAACCGGGGCCAAATTGTTTGATTTTATCGATCGTTTATTAGAAGGTAATCAAACTACCAATCTTACGGCAATTACCGATTATCAGGAGGCGCTTTTTAAACATATTTATGATGCCTTGATGATTGTAAAGCGTCCTGAGTATTTTCAGGCGGAGCGCATTTTGGATATCGGCAGTGGGGCCGGGATACCCGGCATTCCTCTGGCAATCTGTACTCCGGATAAACGAATCATTTCTTTGGACTCCGTACAAAAGAAGATTAAATTTCAGGCACAAACTTGCCGAGCCTTAAACATCCTGAATGTAAGGCCCGTATGGGCTCGAGCCGAAGATTTTATTAAGGACGGAGAACAACGTGAACAATTTGATCTGGTATTAGCCAGAGCGGTCGCCCCCTTAAATGTTTTAGTTGAATTAACAGTTCCTTTTTTGAAGCTTCAGGGGTATGCGTTATTGTATAAAGGGCGGGATTATCAACAGGAACTGCAGGCGGCTCAAAAAGCAATTACGATTGTTGGCGGACGGGTATCCGAAACGATAACAACCGAACTCCCGTTGAACTATGGGACCCGAACTTTGATTGTGATCCAAAAAGTCCAGCTTACACCGGGAAAATATCCGCGAAAAGCAGGAGTTCCACAGAAAAACCCCCTTTAATTGCAAAAATTTTTGCAATTTACTTATAGAAAGTTCCGGATCAAAGCAGGAAGTTCCGTACCGATCTCGAAAGAAAAAAGAAACCCGAGGGGATAGATTAGGAGGGACTTTTTTTGAAGCGTTCACGAAAAAATTCCATGGATGTTCTAACGAAAAGAGCCCATGATTTATTGAGCATTGAAGTTGAAACCCTTCGGAACAACCAAATTATTTTACAGGCCAGAAGGGGCCAGCGGGAGGAGGAGTCAATAATGGGTAAAGCAGTCGCGATTGCTAACCAAAAAGGCGGCGTTGGCAAAACAACTACCGCTGTTAACCTGGGTGCTTGTTTGGCTCAAAAGGGAAAACGGGTTTTAATCATCGACCATGACCCGCAAGGGAATTCCACCAGTGGTATCGGGTTAAAAAAGAGCGAGATCAAGAGCTGCATTTATGATGTTTTAATTAATGAAACCCCTTTAGAAGAAGTCTTGATCCAAACTCAGGTGGAAAATTTAAAAATAGCTCCGGCAACAATCCGTTTAGCGGGTGCCGAGGCTGAATTGGTTGGCATGATGGCACGGGATCAACGGTTAAAAAGAGCGATTGAACCGCTGAAAGATCAATTTGACTACATTTTAATTGACTGCCCACCCTCGCTAGGCAATTTAACGATAAATGCCTTAGCTGCAGCAGACTCGATTATTGTGCCGATTCAATGTGAATATTATGCATTGGAAGGCTTAAGTCAGCTTATGAAGACGGTTCAATTAGTACAAAAGTATTCTAATCCTAACCTTCAGATTGAAGGAGTTGTCTTAACGATGTATGATAATCGCACCAATTTATCCTCGCAGGTAACCGAAGAAGTTAAACGATATTTTAACGACAAAGTTTATAAGTCGGTAATTCCACGCAACATTCGCTTGAGTGAGGCGCCCAGTTTCGGTCTGCCGATTACGCTGTATGACGAGAAATCAAAAGGAGCCGAGGCTTATGTTGATTTAGCCAAGGAAGTGATTGCCCATGAATAAAACACGGGGTTTGGGCAAAGGCTTAGGCGCCTTGATTCCGGAGTTGGCTGAAGAAAATCAAAATTTAGAAACCCAACTCGAAGTAAACATCAATGACATTCAAACCAATCCGTATCAACCCCGCAAAGAGTTCACCGACGATAAATTAAATGAATTGGCCGAATCGATCCGGATTCATGGTATTATTCAACCTTTATTAGTCCGTGAAATTGGAAACAAATATCAACTTATTGCCGGCGAACGCCGATTACGGGCGGCAAAGCTGGTTGGCTTAAATGAAGTTCCGGTCGTAATCAGAGAAATGACCGATCAGGCCATGATGGAAGTGGCCTTGGTAGAGAACCTTCAGCGCGAGGATCTAAACCCAATCGAGGAAGCCGACGCCTATCAACGGCTAATAAATGAGTTTCAACTTACTCAGGATGACATTGCCAAAAAAGTAGGGAAAAGTCGGCCGGCTATTGCCAATACCTTACGACTGTTGAATCTTCCAAACGAGATTCAGTCGGATTTGGCCAGAGGGACATTGACCATGGGTCATGCCCGCTCATTATTAAGTTTAAAGACCGCAGAAGAGCAAAAACGGATTTGGTCTCAGATACAAATTCAAGAATTATCGGTGCGAGAGACGGAAGAGCTAATTCGTCAATTTAATTCTCCTCCACCTGTTTCACGTGAAACGAAAAAGCCGGCAATTAAGACTATCTCGAGCAAAGACCCGAATATGATAGAAGTTGAGGATGAATTACAGCAGGTTTTAGGAACCAAGGTCATGATAAAGCCTACTGGAGTTGGCGGAAAAATTGAAATTGATTATTACTCTAGCGAAGATTTTGAAAGAATATGCGAGAAGCTCACTCATTGACTTCGAAGCGGCGAACTCAAATTCGTCGCTTTTTTAAATTGTGTTTCACGTGAAACGAAATAATGAGAAATAAACATCAAAGAATGAATACCTTACTAAGTATCAATACGGGTATTCGTCAGGGAACAAGGAGATAGGACTTCGTGGATAAAGAAATGATTTTGAATTGGTTACATGAACTCGCTCAAGGGCAGCTATCACCGGATGAGGTTCTAAAAAAATTGGCAGACTTCCCCTATCAAGATTTAGGGTTTGCCAATATCGACTCTCATCGTAATCTACGAAACGGCAATTCGGAAGTTATCTATTGCCCGGGCAAAAGCGTGGATCAAATTGTGCAGATCTTTCGCGCGTTAGCAGAAAAATCTCAAAATGTTATCGCAACCCGCGCAGGCCGAAGAGTGTTTCAAGCTGTTCAATCACAAATTCCCGATGCCGAATATTATCAAGCTGCCCGAATTGTGGCGCTGTGGCGAAACCGAAAACTAACCAGGGGGATTATTGGAGTGTTGGCCGCTGGTACTGCCGATTTAAATGTAGCCGAAGAGGCTTGTACTACAGCTGAAATTATGGGCAGTAAAGTCATTAAAATATATGATGTGGGAGTGGCGGGGATTCATCGTTTATTTGATAAAAGAGAATTAATTGAACAATGCCGGGTGCTAATTGTGGTGGCCGGTATGGAAGGCGCTTTGGCAAGCGTAGTGGGCGGCCTGGTTGATAAACCGATTGTTGCAGTTCCTACCAGTATCGGATATGGAAGCAATTTTAAGGGAGTAGCGCCGTTATTAAGCATGTTAAATTCATGCGCCAGTGGGATCGGTGTGGTTAACATCGACAATGGTTTTGGAGCGGGAGTATTGGCACATCGTATCAATTTGCTGGGAGAAATCAAATAAAAGTTTCCAACAAACTCCGCGAAAGGAAATCGTGGTGGCAGCCAAAAGTCAATCAAGAAAAATTTCAAAAAATGGAGGAGCCTGAGAAGGCTTTGCAGAATAACTAATTACAATTAAATCCGAGAGGTGTATCTCTAATGGAAGAAATTTCACTGTTTTTTAAATGGGCAGAGCAAAATGTAGTTGGTTTATTGTTTTGTAGTATCGCATTAAATATGATCGTCTTATTGCTTCTTTTGACGGCAACTACTTCAATGAACAAATACCGAAATTTGCTTCAGGGAGCTGATGGAAAGGATTTAGAAACATTATTGCTGAATCTGGTAAATAAGGCCAACCACACCTTCGATAAACAAAGCAAAATTGAAGAACAATTAAATAACATTCAGGTTATCGGGGAAAAGCATTTGCAAAACTGGAGTTTGATCAGGTTTCAAGCTTTTCAGAACACGGGAGGCGACCAAAGTTTCGCTTTTGCCATGTTGGATGCTATGGGAGATGGAATAGTGATGAGTAGCATCTTTGGACGGGAAGAAGCTAGGGTGTATTGTAAGCCGGTAAATCATGGCTCCTCAACGTATCCGTTATCACAGGAAGAGAAAGAAGCGATTCAAAAAGCGCTTGGTGGTGTAGCTAAATAAAACGGTAATTTGGAAAGA
>DNPP01000280.1:776-9939 GCA_003501365.1 Bacillota bacterium | reverse complement strand
TGCAGTAAATAAAAAGCAAGGATACACTCCCTGCTTTTCTCCCTTCGGAGGTGTGAAGTTTGAAGCGGTTTTATAAATTTATCAAGAAAAAATGGGGCAAGGGTTTCACCTTTATGCTTGTTCCTAATTCATCCGGGGGACGGGTGAAAAGTTTGGGAATTCCTTTTTGGGCTACCGTACTGATTACCGGAATTATTGCATTTAATATTTATGTGTTCTTTGCTTACACAATCCAAATTAAGGCTATTTATAATTTTCGGGCCGACATCCACACCAAAAAACATGTCATTGCTAAACTCGAGAATGAACAACGCGAAGTTAAACCAACTTTGCAGCGAAGTTATCAAACTGCCGAAGAATTAAGCAGGTTAAAATTAGAACGAACCAAGTTACTAACCACTTGGCGGGCGATTCAGCAAAAGGGGCAGCGGGTTTCAACACCGACTGACAACTGAATTTTAGCGTACAAGCCTTTTTACATAGTAAACCCGAGTCACAACAGTAACAATTTCCGTAATACCGGTGCAGTATATATAGGGCCTCACCTCCATGTCGAGGTTTATATAGATGGTCATTCAATAAATCCAGTATCGTTTTTTAGAAACTAACAGGGAGGATAACAATGCAACGCGATCGTGAAAGCTTTAATACTCGTAAAGTAGACACTTTGGTCGGGAAAGAGTGCAGTTTTAAAGGGAATTTAGAAGCTCCTGGAGGAGCGTTGCGGATTGATGGTTATTATGAAGGCGAGCTGCATATCGGTGGCGATTTAATCGTTGGTGAAAGTGGCAAAGTGGTGGGGGATATTGTTGCGCGGAATATTATTATTGCGGGTGAAGTTAGAGGGTCCATTGAGGCGCGTGGAAAACTCGAATTAGCTCCTACTGCAAAGGTTACCGGTGATTCAAAAATGGTTATCTTAGTTATTGAAGATGGCGCCTATTTACAAGGAATGTGCATGCCGTTGCCTCGCGGGGAGCTAAAAGAAAGAGGAAAGGCCTTGCAAGTCAGTACACCGGAAGCGTAAAAGGAAAACTCCTGTAAAAGGAGTTTTCCTTTTACGCCATTAAAACCCAAGGGGATTTGTGGATTGAAACCGGCATGTTTTCTACGATAAAAGATTTTTGGGACAGCCCTTTCTCCTAATTAGGATAAACTGTACTCTCACATCGAGCGGGAAGGGTATCAAGTCATTCCCATGAAAGCCGGACAAATGGCGGATGGCTATATTATCACCGGATTAGATGAAAACGTAACCGGAGATATGACCAGGACCCGAGAAGGGTTTCTTATTAATGCCAAAGGAAGGCAGCCGGAAGAGATAATTTATGATTTACAAAAGCACTTTAATTTGATGTAATTAATCATTAAAAAGACTGTTCCGAAAATAGGGACAGTCTTTTATGTAGAGATTTATATATTTATCTGAGTGAGCTCAAGTTTGATGAGCATTTTCTGTGGTTAAGTGCTGCCGATACTAAAAAACACCCAAATATTGTTCGGTCTCCCATGAATGGACCTGACTGCGGTAGACTTCCCATTCGATTGATTTGGCCTCGAGAAAACGATTGAAAATATGCTCTCCTAAAGTATCAATAATTAGAGGATCTTTCTCCATTTCCACGAGGGCCTCATATAATGATTCAGGTAGAGCTGCGATATTTTCGAGTGACCGTTCTACCGGGGACATCGAAAATATATTTTTTTGAATCGGCGCACCCGGATTAATTTTATTGATGATACCATCGAGCCCCGCTTTGATAATTAAGCTAAAAGCCAGATAGGGATTGCAACAAGGATCAGGACTGCGGAACTCCAGTCGGGTACTACTCTCTCTGGAAGCGGGGACCCGGATTAAGGCACTGCGGTTTGAAGCGGACCAAGATTGGTATACCGGGGCTTCATAACCGGGAATTAGCCGCTTATAAGAATTAACCAGCGGATTAGTTATCGCAGTAATTCCTTTGGCGTGCTTTAATAAGCCGCCGATAAAATATAAAGCAGTTTGGCTAAGTTCATTTTTAGCGGTAGGGTCAAAGAAAGCATTGACTTGATCCTTAAATAAAGAAATATGGATATGCATGCCGGAACCATTGATTCCAAATACCGGTTTCGGCATAAATGTAGCATGTAGGTCATGATTAAGGGCGATGATCCGGGTTACAAATTTAAGGGTTGTTACCCGATCTGCGGTCGTTAAGGGATCGGAATATTTGAAATCTATTTCGTGCTGGCCGGGAGAGACTTCATGATGGGATGCCTCAATCTCAAATCCCATCTCCTCTAAAGTAAGGACAATTTCACGACGGGCGTTTTCACCCAAATCATTGGGGGATAAATCAAAATAACCTCCTTTATCATGGGGCAAAAGCGAAGGTGAGCCGTCGGGATTGGATTTAAATAAGAAAAACTCACATTCTGGGCCAATATTAGCCGAAAATCCCATATCTTGCGCGTCTTTCATGGTTTGTTTTAAGACGAAACGGGGATCGCCTTTGAAAGGCTCGAGCTCCGGAGTATTGATATCGCAGATGATGCGAGCAACAGCACCTTCTTTAGGCCGCCAGGGAAATGTGGCGAAAGTATCAAGGTCGGGTTTTAAAATCATATCTGATTCTTCAACTCGGGTAAATCCTTCAATAGATGAACCATCAAACATAATCTCATTGTCGAGGGCCCGGGGAAATTGACTGATGGGGATGGCAAGGTTTTTTACCACTCCCAGGATGTCGGTAAACTGTAACCTGATAAAACGGACATCGAATTCTTTGCATTTTTGCAGAACTTCTTCTTTAGTCATACCGGTCACACTTCCTTATTTTCGTTTATGGTGGAGCCAGTTATTTAAAGCTTCTTGGTTATTAACGGGGTATAAAGAAGTTAATTTAGGACCTTCCGGCCGTTGGGGACTAAATACCGCAGGCGTGGAGGGTGGCGGAGTTGCTGTTGGGGTTACCCCTTCGGCAGTTTTTGCCCCATTGATTACCGCTTTGATGCCATCCAAATTAAGCCCTTTTTCCAGTAAACTTTTGATTAGTAAAAGGTTTTCGACATCCTGCGGTGTATATAGTCTTTGATTTCCTTTGGAACGAGCCGGCTTGATTAGTTCATGCGATTCATAATAACGGATCTGCCGTGCAGTCAAATCGGTCATTGTCATAACCACACTAATCGGGTAAATTGAGTCGTTATTAGCCAATTTAATTCTCCTTAGTCCCCATAGAAAATATGATGTTTTTTTTAGTATACGGGAATGTCAGAGAAATGTCAACAATTATCCAGCTTATGGAAGGATGGGACCGGCTATGAATCGCCTTAAAGAAAGTTGCCGCACTGAAGCTGAAAAATCCTTAGCTATGGGGCTTTGTCAAAAGAGATTAGTTTTTAAGCACAATCAAACCATCTGCGGGTATGAAGTTGACTTCTGGTTCTCCGATTATAAATTGGTAGTCGAGGTGGATGGATTTATCCATCTAAGTGAAGAACAAAGGCAGGCGGACCATTATAAGGATCAAAAACTGATGGGACAGGGTATCTTTGTCATTCGAATCAGTAATAAGCAAATACGTGAAGATTTATCCAAATGCCTGCAAGAGATTGAAACCATGATTCAAAGGTTAAAGGAAGTTAGGGATAAACCGATTATTAACGATCAATGGAAAAATAAGTTGAAAGAAATTAATGTCAGTAAATCCGATGCTAAGAAAAAATGCCGCACGATAGAGGAGTATTTTCTTAGTTTAGACGAAGACGATAAATGAACGTTTACGATCATAGATGAAGCCTTCGGGACTGTTAAGCGGATCCGGATAATTTGAATTTCTGGCTAGGAATGAGTGGGCGGGGGAGATGTCTTTGCCGGTGATGGCTCCAATTGTCCTGCATAATAGAGGCTTTTTGGCTGCATCTTGTAGTAAGGAAAACAGTTTTTGGCGTAAGCTATTATAGGTTATATTAACTTTTCTGATATAACAAATGGTCTCGAGAATCCGGGGAACCCTGCCGATACGGGCTACTCGAGTAGGGCCGGCGTTATAAGCGGCAAGAATTAGATTGGGCTCGGAAAACCGGCCTTTTAAATATTTTAGAAAGCGAGTTCCGGCATAAATATTTTCTTGAATGTCAAAGGGGTTATTGATGTTCATCGCGTTAGAGACGCAAGCGGTCAGTTGCATTAAACCCCGGGCGGCGCAAGGCGATACCGCATTCGGACAGAAAGAAGACTCAGCTGCAATAATACTTGAAATAAAGAAAGGATCAAATCCGGTTGCGTTTGCCTCGCTAAGTATTGCCTTACAAACTAAATTCCTTTGTTCTTTGGCAAGGGAGGGATTGTAATCCGCAATCAGTTTAAATAACAATTGCAGTTGATATGGGGTTGAATCATTAAATAATCCGGGTATTTCGATTTTATCAAACGTATTGGCAGCCAATACCGGAATTGCGAGCGACAAACATAAGACTAAAACCAGGATAATTATCCAACTAATTTTGCCAGTAGACATACTCAAACCTCCTAAAAGACCGATGTTCTTGAATATACGACTATTATTATCATTGAAAATTTATCGCATTTCTTTTAAGAGTATGGGTTATTTTGAGTGATATTATACATTTGAGGATGATTAGGCTCTGTTGCGTAGATGGGTCGTAATGATCACAAGGGTTGTTTCACGTGAAAAGGGAATGTTAATTCAAGTGGGAGAGTAACCCCGGGCTTTGTATGCTTTTTAAAACCTTCATTTAATCATACATGGATTTAGACGTCAAAGACCAAGGTTACCCTTCCACCTGACAAGGCCCCATATGGACGTTTCCCGGGGGAAGGGTCAATGTCATCAAGCTATGCTGTAAAAACCGGGGAAAGATGTTTGATTACATCTCCACCCCAACGTGAACGATGGGGCTAGGTATATTAAAAACGTTCTAAAGGCCTTCTGGGCCTCGGGTGTCGTTTTTATACACGCAGCTTCAAAGCACAACCAGCCCGGTTTGTCCGGGGTTTAGAATGATTTCTAAAGCCTAGCCCAGAACTTCAGGTCTGGGCGGACAGAATGAGCATAAAGGATTTTTAACCATTTCCTATTTATGGATGCTTAACTTGATGACATTGGGGCAAGGGTTAGGTCGATAGGCATTCATAAACTTCGTTTGTCTCTGCCTTCACGACACTTATGGGTGGTGAATAGTCCAAAGCTAGGTAGACCTCTATTCCCGCTCTTGTTCTTTAAAGTCCTGATTTTTCATTTCCCCCTTCATTCGCGGGTTTCCAGCGCAATTTAGGATTGCGGGCTGCCAATGTTTCATCAACTCGGGTGATGGGAGTTCGATGAGGAGCAGAGGTTAGTTCAGCCGGTGAATCGACAGCTTCCTGATAGATTTGATGCATGATTTCAATAAAATCGTTCAAGGTATCCAGCCCTTCAGTCTCAGTAGGTTCAAACATCATCGCTTCTTCTACAATCAGTGGGAAATAAATGGTGGGTGGATGGATTCCAAAATCCAACAGCCGTTTGGCTATATCCAAAGCCCGGACATGGTATGGTTTAAGGTTGTTGGCGGACAGCACAAACTCATGCATGCAAGGACGGTTATAAGGCAATTCGAAATATTGACGAAGCTTCACCCGGAGATAGTTAGCATTTAGTACCGCATCTCGGCTGACCTGGGTCAATCCTTCAGCGCCCATGGCCTTAATATATAGCAACGCCTTGAGTGTGACAGCAAGATTTCCATAAAAACCATGGATTTTACCAATGCTGTGGGGCCGCTGATAATCCCAATAGTACCCGGAAGAGTTCTTGGCAAGGACCGGCAGCGGCAAAAATGGTTTTAGGAAGTCTTTTACACCCACCGGACCGGCGCCGGGTCCACCGCCGCCATGGGGTGCGGCAAAAGTTTTATGCAAATTAAGATGCATGAGATCAAAACCCATATCGCCGGGACGGGTTAGACCCATGATCGCGTTTAAATTGGCTCCGTCATAATAAAGCAGGCCGCCGGCCTGGTGAACCATTGCGGCGATTTGATAGATATCACGTTCAAAGAGGCCTAAAGTATTGGGATTTGTCAACATCAATGCCGCAATATCTTCATTTAACAGTGTTTTAAGATGTGCCAGGTCAACTAACCCCTCTGTGCTGCATTTGACAGTAATAATTTCAAAACCGGCCATCGCTGCACTGGCGGGGTTGGTACCATGGGCGGAGGCCGGGACTAATACCTTGGTGCGCTTTTCCTGGGACCGAGAACGTAGATATGCTTTGAGAATAAAGAGGGATGTCAATTCGCCGTGCGCGCCGGCGGCAGGCTGAAGCGTAAAGGCATCCATGCCGGTGATAGCCTTCAAATAATCTTCCATTTCCGCCAATAAAGAAAGAGTACCTTGGGCCATTTTTTCAGGGACTAAAGGATGCAGATGCTGAAATTCCGGGATGGCAGCAAGGTCTTCATTTATTTTGGGGTTATACTTCATTGTACAGGATCCCAAAGGATAAAATCCATTATCCACTCCATGATTAAGGCTGGAAAGTTGTGTATAGTGGCGTACCACGTCAATTTCGGAAAGCTCCGGGAAATCCGGCGGGATTTCGCGCAGTATGGCGGCATTGATTGACTGGCTAGCCGTATAATGAGGGACAGCTGTAGCCGGAAGAAGCCAAGCGCGTTTACCGGGGATTGATTTTTCAAAAATCAAACGGGAATCGTTCATACTATTCGCCTCATTTCTTCGATCAATTGATCCAGCGCCTCTTTGGAAAATACCTCCGTGGCACAAATTAAAAGGGCGTTTTCCATATCAGGGCGGTGGGGCGCCAAATCCAAACCGGCCAAAATACCTTTGGATAATAACTGTTCAATATAAAAGGATGCTGGTTTGGGAGTTTGGATCGCAAATTCCATAAAGAAGGGGCTATCGAACAAAGGTTTAAATCCAATGGCTTTTAACTGGTCGAATAAATAATGGGCATTATCGAAGGCGCGCTGGGCAATTTCTTTTAATCCCAGGGGTCCGAGCACTGATAGATAAATGGCCGCTCGCAGCGCACATAAAGCCTGATTTGAACAGATATTGGAGGTGGCTTTTTCACGCCGGATATGCTGTTCTCTGGTTTGTAGCGTTAATACAAAGGCGCGTTTTCCGTGGTGATCGACTGTTTCACCGACTAAGCGGCCGGGGATGCGGCGTATAAATCGCTCGGAGGTTGCCATCAGTCCCAGATATGGTCCGCCGTAGGCCAATGGTAAACCCAACGGTTGGCCTTCGGCTACCACGATCTCCGCCCCTAAATTACCGGGAGCTTCCAAAACACTTAAAGTCAGCGGATGGACATAACAGATGGGAATCGCGGCGCTATGCTTCACCAGCGGAATCAGTTCGGCGATATTTTCCACTAAACCGTAAAAGTTGGGGCTTTGAAGTACTACAGCCGCGGCTCCGGGCTTAAGTTGTTCAGCGAGCGCGATGGAGTCAATTAAACCATGACTGCTGGGAATCGTTTCGATTGTGAGATTGAGATGGCGGGTATAGGTTTTAATTACTGTTAATAAATTAGGGCTTATGTTTTCGGGGATCAGCACCCTTTGTGATTTGACCTCCTTTACAGCCATTAAAACAGCTTCGGCCAGTGCAGAGGGACCGTCATAAAGAGATGCGTTGGCGATGGGTAATCCAAAAAGCTCACTGATAAACGTTTGATATTCAAAGATCGCCTGGAGCATACCTTGAGAGATTTCTGGTTGATAAGGCGTATATGAGGTATAAAATTCAGAACGATTTGCCAAATGGTCGATCACAGCCGGAATATAATGCTGATATGCGCCGGCTCCTAAAAAAGAGAGCTGAACTGGATGATTGGCGGCGGCTTTGTTGATCATATAATTAGATAATTCAGGCTCCGTCATCGATTGTTGCAGGTTTAAAGGCCGTTTAAGCCGGATATTATCAGGGATCTCGGTTAATAGCTTCTCAATTGACTCAACGCCAATTTGTTTTAACATTTCCGCGCGGTTGGCGTCGGTTAACGGCAGGTAAGGATGGTTCATTGCAATACTCCTTTCGGGCGAGAATAAAAGGGCAGTTTGATAATTTTGGCGGTAAGCAGTTTGCCGCGAATATCGATCTGCAGTTTTGAGTCCGGAGAGTTGAATTCGCTCTGGATCAATGCTATCGCTAAATTTTTGGCCAACGTGGGGGCGTAGCTTCCGGAAGTAACAAAACCGATTGGTTGGTTATTTTTTATTACTGAACAACCGGAGCGGGGAATGCCGCGTTCAATCATTTCCAGGCCAATGAGAGTACGGGGGATTCCATTTGTTTGCTGCTTAAGCAGTGCTTCTCTACCGACAAAGACGGATTTGGAAAATTTAACAAAGCGGTCCAGTCCCGCCTCCAGCGGACTAATGTCTTGAGACAACTCATTACCGTATAACGGCAAGCCGGCTTCAAAGCGTAAAGTATCCCGGGCGCCAAGACCGATTGGCTGTATTCCTGCTGCCGTCCCAGTGTGCATGATTAATTCCCATAATGAAACTGCTTGGTCGGGTTTCAGATAAAGCTCGAAACCGTCTTCCCCAGTATATCCGGTCCGGGAGATGATAACCGGAAATTTGCCGTCCAATACAACCTGGGGTAGAAATTGATAATATTTCAGGCCGGCCAGGGGGGCATCGGTTAATTGTTGTAATACTCTTAAAGCATGGGGACCTTGAATTGCCAACTGCGCGGTTTGGTCGGAAAGATTTTCAAGGGTAACTTCAAAGGAACGGCTTACATTCTCCAGCCAGTCGAGATCTTTAGTGGTATTGGAAGCATTGACTACCAAAAGGAATTGAGTCGGGTCGAGACAATATACCAGCAAATCATCCACAATACCGGCACTATCGTAACATAAAGGCGAGTAACGAATATAACCTGGTCGTAGAGTGGCGATCTGATTGGTCAAAGCATAATCAAGGAATTCGGCTGCCTGTGGTCCTTTTAGCATGATTTCACCCATATGGGAGACATCAAAGAGGCCAACCCGGTTACGAACGGTTAAATGTTCCTGGATAATCCCGCCAAATTGCACGGGTAAATCCCAGCCGTGAAAGTCGATGACTTTCGCTTGATACTTTAGATAGATTGGGAAAAGCGGTGTAGTTTGCATTATTTACTCCTTTC
>DNPP01000280.1:0-447 GCA_003501365.1 Bacillota bacterium | reverse complement strand
GACAAAAAAAGACAGGGAAAAGAGACAATGCCTCTCACCCTGTCTGGTTACCGGAGAGAATCCCCACAGTATGTAGGTTACCCCGTAGGTGTCCGTAATGCAATTATAACAATATTATTTGCATTTTGGACTTTCCAGAGTTTTGTCCGATTACGGTTATTGAACCTGAGAGTTTCACTGGTTTCGGCAAAAACAGTTTGCTCCTTCGGTGGCCATTTTTCGAAAGTCGTACCAACGGTTTTCGAAAAACACTATGCGCTCTCCCATAATCATCATCCGTATTTTCTGATTTTAAAAAATCAATAGAGAAATTCGGAAAAAATAATGAAAATCCTTCTACGGGAGGAATATTTCAGGATAATTTAGCCTTCATAAAAAAGCCGCGTAAATAAAGGCCGATCAAACAGAGTAAATCGGTAACGAGTCCCAATAGTATCGGTAACCCCA
>DNPP01000136.1:1168-4340 GCA_003501365.1 Bacillota bacterium | reverse complement strand
GTAGCTGATGTTTATGATTCGATGACGACCGAGCGGTTATATCGTCATGCCAAAGAACCGGTGGAAACCATGAATTTTATTCGTGCCAACCGGGGCATCGAGTTTGATCCCGTGGTGGTTGATTTGATGGATAAGATAATTTTCGGCTGACCGAGCTTCTAATTCGTTATTTAATCTGCAATTTGATATTTTTTTCTTAAAGGCCCATGCGGCCTTTTTTCTTTATTTGCAGGAAATTTTTTGAATTTATCGAAAAATATAAAGATGAACTCATTATCCAATAAAAAAGATTTAGGTGACTGGGGCGAGAACATCGCTGCCGAATTTTTAAAAAAACAAGGCTATCTTGTGATAGACCGCAAATTTAGCTGTCCTTACGGCGAGATCGATCTGATCGCGAGGGAAGGGCCTATTTGGTGTTTTGTCGAGGTCAAAACCAGAAATAGTTCATCGTTTGGTTATGGTTATCAAGGTGTGACTCGTCTAAAACAAAAACATATCATCAAAGTAGCCCAGTATTATTTAAATCAAGCCGCTCTCTATGACGCCCCCGCCCGCTTTGACATCGTATCGATTGATTTGGTGTCCACTGCCGATTATAAAATTTCGCTGATTCGCAATGCGTTTTATATGTCATAGCTCATTATCAACTGTCAACTATGCACTATCAACTGTTATCTGCCCAGAGGAGGAATCTTTTTGTTGGCCAAGATTGAAAGCATGTCCGTTAATGGAATCGATGGTTTTATGGTCCAGATCGAGGTCGACTTGGGCGGCGGCATGCCCAGCTTTGATATTGTAGGATTACCCGATTTAGCGGTTAAGGAAGCCCGAGACAGAGTGAGGGCTGCGATTTCCAATTCCGATTTAGATTTTCATTATCACCGGATTGTTGTCAATTTGGCGCCGGCAAATATCAAAAAAGAAGGCTCCGGTTTTGACCTGCCGATTGCGATCGGGATTTTGGCAGCAAAAGGCGAATTGAATCCGGCAAAAATTGCAGAAACAGTTTTTATTGGCGAATTGGCCTTGGACGGCAGAGTTCGTCCGGTTACCGGGGCCTTATCGATGGCCATCGCCGCCAGAGACGCCGGAAAGAAATATTTGGTACATCCGGTCGAAAATTTGACCGAAGTTGCGGTTATCTCCGGAATCGTTTCGGTCCCGGTGGAAAACTTAAATCAAGTGGTTGATTTTTTAGATGGACGCTGGAATGAAGTGGTTCCTGATCCAAGGATGCAGTCGGAAACGGCGGCTACTGCTACTGCATTATTGGATGATTTAGCCGATGTAAAGGGTCAGGAACAGGCTAAAAGGGCTTTAGAGGTTGCTGCGGCCGGAGGACACAATATCCTGATGATCGGACCGCCCGGCTCGGGAAAAACCATGCTGGCCAGAAGATTACCGGGGATTTTGCCTTCACTGGGTCTTGATGAATCGATTGAACTTACCAAGATATACAGCATTAGTGGATTATTGCCCGCCGGAGTATCCATGATTCAAAGCCGCCCGTTCCGTTCTCCCCACCACACCACCAGTCCGGCCGGACTAATTGGCGGAGGAAGGATACCCCGTCCCGGAGAAGTGAGTCTGGCGCATCACGGGGTTTTATTTCTGGATGAGTTGCCGGAGTTTCCGCGCGAAGTCCTGGAAGTTTTGCGGCAACCGATCGAAGACGGTAAAGTCACTATAGCCAGGGCGGCCACTTCCTTAACTTACCCGGCCCGTTTTATGCTGGCGGCGGCCATGAACCCGTGTCCTTGCGGTTATCATGGCGATTCGTTAAAGGCTTGTATCTGCACTCCGGTCCAGATTCAACGCTACCAGGGACGAATCTCCGGTCCACTCTTGGATCGCTTTGATTTGCAAATTGAAGTAC
This sequence comes from Bacillota bacterium, assembly GCA_003501365.1. GTDB lineage: Bacteria > Bacillota > UBA4882 > UBA8346 > UBA8346 > UBA8346. The sequence continues at coordinate 2,461 of DNPP01000136.1, read as the reverse complement.
CTAGATTAGCGGAGTTTGAGTTTGAGACGGTCCCTGGGAGGAGTGAATCCTCCGAACAGATTCGTCAACGAGTGGAAAAGGCCCGAGTAATTCAAAGAGAACGCTATGCCGGTTCGGCTACCTTTTGTAACGCCGGGATGACCAGCAAGGAACTACGGGAATATTGCCAAATCAGTCCGGAAGGCAAAAATTTGCTTAGGCAGGCGGTTCAAAGATTCTCCTTGAGCGCCAGGGCTTATACCCGGATCTTGAAATTAGCCCGCACCATTGCCGACCTGGAGACGGCGCCGCAAATCGAGTTGGCGCATCTGGCCGAGGCTGTGCAGTATCGGAGTTTGGATCGCAAGGGGATGGGGTGAGAAGTGATAAATAGTTTTTGGCTATTATATGGAATGAAATAAATGTTTTAAAAGCTTGATTATGAAAAATTGGATTATGAAGGCAGGCCTAACAAAAAGAACTTAGATAGGATTAACAGGATTTTATGGATTTACGGGATTTTTATTTCAGGTCCCCTATTGATAATCAATTTCCTCGTCAACCCAACTTTAAGCGGGTTTTAATCCAGTGAATCCCGTTAATCTTGTCTCCGTTACCTTCTTTTAGGCTAGCCTTTTTCATAAATTTAGTTCAACATATATAGCTATTTTTTGCACAGTGATAAATTAAACGCAATACATGAGTTTTATGAAGCATGATGGTATACTGGAGATAGTAAACCATTTAGGAGGTAATTCAATGACCGAACAAGGCAAGAGAGTATTAGCTGAGGCACTGGAGCTATCCCCTATAGAGCGAGCTGCTTTAGTGGAAGAGCTATTATCCGGTTTCGATTTTCCGGAGCGTCAAGAAATTGATGCATTATGGGCGAAAGAAGCGGAAAGCCGAATCGAAGCTTATGAACGAGGAGAACTTCATTCATCCTCTGCTGAAGCCGTATTCGAAGGTATTGAAGGACGGTAATATAAATGAAGGCCGACTCTCCGGCCCGTTACGGGACTGTTTTGACTCGATGCTCCATTTTAACCGTAGCTTTAGTGTTTTCCTAATATTGCCAGGTATCAATGAAACATGATATAATAATTATAAAGCGTAATAGAAATCTTGGAAAACCTTTGATATGCGGGAGTTCTCTAAAGCAACATATAATGGGAGATGATATAATGCTGACGGAGATATCCAGTCTGATCACTCCGGAGATTTATGAAGTGATCTATCGAATGGGACATCTTGACGAATTGGTCATCGCCGACGCGAATTATTCCGCCTTGGCAATGAGTAAAAAGGTCGTCT
>DNPP01000136.1:0-907 GCA_003501365.1 Bacillota bacterium | reverse complement strand
TCGTCTATTCTTATGCAGAGAAAAATCATTTATTATTGGCTGAAATATTAAAATATTTTCCTTTGGATATCGATGAAGAGTTCCCGATAACTGTAATGTCGCTTGACCAGGGCATTTTCGAAGAACCACAGATATGGAATGATTATAAAAATGTTTTGGCCGGTTTACCGTATACTTTGAATGAAATACCCCGTGAGGAATTTTATCAACGAACCAGAGGCGCTTATGCGACCATTCAAACGTCTGATTCCCGAGTGATGGCGGATATAATAATTAGAAAGGGTTTTGTATTTTAATGAACCCAAACCACTACCATCTCCAATTTACTTTTTGTTTTTCTATTAACCAATCAAATACCAGAGCCATTATTATCCCAACCAATAATGAAGTTGCTGCGAGAATAATAGCTGTTTCAACTGAAATAACCGCCAGCCTTTTTACTTTATATAGTGTGCTTAAAACATTAATAACAAACCAGGAGCCGAGACCAAATAAGCCGCCTTTAATCCATAAATATCTTTTGGTGATTATTTGATGATTGACCAAGTAAGCAAAGATTATCCCCAACGCCCCGGAGAATCCCCAGTGAAGCAATAAACCAAAGATGATTTCCAGCATTCCCCGTGGTTCTTTGCCGAGAATAAAAATAGCCGCATAATCTATTAGCCGCAATTTGGTTAATTTCAAAATATATAGAGGAATACCAACTACATCAGATGATATTCCACCAATTAATCCTGAAATGAACCCAATTAAAAATCTATCTTCCATTTTTATTTTCACCCAATTATATTATTTGCGATAAATATTTAAAATATGTCTCTGAGTCGATAGTGGGGTTTTTGTTGTTTATTTTTAACCAAAATAAGAAGGATGCCTTGAACTAGGCATCCTTCTTTGGCTATAT
>DNPP01000340.1:17738-18229 GCA_003501365.1 Bacillota bacterium | reverse complement strand
TTAATGGCGGTTAATATAATGGGAACTCCCGGCGCAGGTAAGACCGCTATCATTAAGAATACCGCCCGGCTGTTAAAGATCCCCATGTCGGTGATCGAAGGGGACCCGGCTTCGAGTATCGATACCGACTTACTAAAAACGATCGGGATCCCGGCTTATCAGATCAACACGGAAGGAATCTGCCATTTGGAAGCCAAAATGGTTGCCAAAGCACTGGATGAATTTGAAGTGCCTCCGCGCTCAATCTTATTCATTGAAAATGTCGGCAACTTAATCTGCACGGCCAGTTACCCATTGGGAGAAGCCCTGCGGATAGTGGTAGTTGGCGCCAGCGAAGGGGATGACAAACCTTTCAAATATCCCGACATCTTTCAAACGGCCAATGCGGTAATCTTAAACAAAATGGATCTTCAAGCCGCGGTGGATTTTAATTTAGAACGGTTTTATAAAGGAATTCAAAGTCTCCATAATAAATTGCCGGTATTTGAAGT
>DNPP01000340.1:14541-17354 GCA_003501365.1 Bacillota bacterium | reverse complement strand
GTACAAGGGGTTGGTTTCCGACCCTTTTTGTTTAATTTGGCGCAGACGCAAGGCCTTACGGGTTGGGTCCGCAACAACTTCGGCGGGGTGGAACTTGAGATCCAAGGAAAGACCCAATACTTGAAATCATTTCTAAATGACATATCACTCAAGGCTCCATCTGCCGCGGCGATTGAAACCATTACATTTTCCCCAATTTCAACAATTTCGGAATCGGATTTTAGGATACGGGATAGTGAGTTTGGGGAAGTTGCCGGTTCGCCCTTACCGGATCAGGGAATATGCCCGGATTGCGCTCGGGAATTTTTTAATCCCGAAGAACGCCGCTATCAATACCCCTTTACCAGTTGTACTATCTGCGGCCCACGTTTCACTATTATCCAAGATCTGCCCTTTGATCGCCCACGCACTACCATGGCGGAGTTTAGACTCTGTCCGGATTGTCTGTCGGAGTACACTAAAGCGGCGGATCGCCGTTTTCATGCTCAAACCATAGCCTGTCCCAATTGCGGACCCCAGTTATGGTTTGCCGATGCCAAGGGAAGAAGGTTGGCAGTAGATCCGGCGTTAGAAACCGGAAAGTTACTCGGGGCGGGCGCTATCATCGGAGTGAAGGGTATCGGCGGATACCATTTAGCTTGTTCGGCAACCGATGAAGACGCAGTGAGGCGGCTACGGTGTCTTAAAGGCCGGGATAACCGGGCGTTTGCAGTAATGTTTCGTAACTTGACAACCCTGCAAGAACATTGTGAACTTTCGCCGGTAGAGGCGGACATCCTGTCTTCCCCAGCCCGGCCAATTATGTTGTTACTCCAAAAGCAACCCAAACAACTGGCCCCATCAGTAAATCCCGGTCTACGAGAGCTGGGGGCTTTTTTACCTTATACCGGGATTCAATTCCTGCTTTTTGACCCGGAAATTTCGGCCTTGGTGATGACCAGCGGGAATCGTTCCGGAGAGCCGCTCAGTATTGATGACTGGGAGGCTTTTAGAGATTTGGGCCCGATGGTTGATGGATTTTTGGGCCATAACCGCTCGATCAGGTGGCGTTGCGATGACTCGGTGCTCAGACGACAACAGGATACGACATTGGGAATCCGGCGCTCGCGGGGTTATGCTCCGGCTCCAATCAAAGTAGATAGGGAATTAATACCTTTATTAGCCTGCGGCGCTCAACAGAAGAATGTATTTGCCCTGACGAAAGGCAAGCATGTTTATTTAAGTCCGCATCAGGGTGATTTGGATAAATTACCAACATTTACAGCGTATCAGGAAACCATTGAACGCTTCATGCGTTTACTACAATGTAAACCGGAATGGGCGATCCATGACTTACACCCTGATTATAATTCTACCCTCTATGCTAAAGGCTCTGCCCTAAAGACCATAGGGATTCAGCATCATCTGGCACATATAGCCAGTGTGATTGCGGCTTGTCAGGTCAAAGGTCCTTGTATTGGAGTAGTCTTTGACGGTTCGGGTTATGGAACTGACGGTAAAATATGGGGTGGGGAATTCTTTAGCGGTGAAGGAGCCAATTGGCAAAGAGAGGCCGCGCTTAGTGATTATCCGTTGCCCGGCGGAGCAGCGGCGATTAGGGAACCGTGGCGGATGGCCGCTGCTTATTTGCAGTCGTCTGATCGGCAATCACTCCAAGAATGGCTGACTGAGCAAAATTTGACTGAGCCGTGGAAAACGTTAGAAGTAGCTGCCGGCTTGGGCATCAATACCCCTTATACTTCTTCGATGGGCCGCTTTTTTGACGGGATAGCCGCCTTGATCGGTGGCCCCTGTTATACGAGTTACCAGGGAGAAGCTGCGATCTGGCTGGAAAATCAAGCGGAAACAAAAGTAACTAGTTCTTATCCTTTCCATATCGAACAGACCGCAACCGGTTTGCGGCTGGATCCCGGACTAATTGCCGTTCAAGTTTATCAGGACCTAAAACGTCATGAGCAGGGAATTATCAGTATGAAATTTCATCGTACGATGGCTGCTTTCATTGTGGAAACAGCCACTTTACTTAGAAAAGAAACCGGTTATCAACAGATTGTTTTAGGCGGCGGTGTGTTTCAAAACCGGCTGCTTATGGATTTGAGTGTTAGTTTATTAAAAGATAAAGGTTTTCAAGTTTGGATTCCAGACTTGATCCCGCTCAATGATGGCGGCATCGCTTTAGGTCAGGCTTGGTTAGGGAGTTTAATGATTGAGAGGGGAATAACCGATGTGTTTAGCGATACCCGGTGAATTAATCCGGATAACCGGTGATAAAGGCGAGGTCAGTTTCTCCGGGGTCTGTCGGGAGGTTGATCTACGATTGGTCCCCGAGGCTGTTGTCGGCGATTATCTGCTGGTTCATGCCGGATGCGCTATTCAAATCGTACCGGCGGACGAAGCCAAGCTAACCCTGGAACTTTGGAATCAAATAATGCCTGGGGTGGCGGAAGATGAACGATAGTAACCCTTTGGCTGAAATAATCAGCTGTTTTCAAACTGATTTTGCCGCTTTACATTGCACCTTGATGGAAGTCTGCGGTACTCATACCCATGTCATCCGCAAAGCCGCCATTCATCAATTATTACCCCGGGGGATTCGGCTTTTGTCCGGTCCCGGTTGTCCGGTTTGTGTCACCGGCAGCGCCTATATCGAGCAGGCAATCCGGCTTAGTCAAGAACCGAAGGTGTTAATAACCACTTTTGGCGATCTTTTAAAGGTTCCCGGTAATCATAACAATAGTTTAACCGATGCCCGAGCGAACGGCGGGCGGATCAAGGTAGTATATACCCCTTTGGATGCGGTAGAAATAGCCCGG
>DNPP01000340.1:11460-14205 GCA_003501365.1 Bacillota bacterium | reverse complement strand
CTTTCACTGCAAACTGCCAGACAACAAGGAATTGCCAATTTCACAATATTACCGGCTCTCAAGGTCTTACGACCGGCGCTGGAAGCATTATTGACGGATGATAGTATTAACTTGGACGGGCTTATCGCTCCCGGTCATCTGAGTGTGATTACCGGAGCCGATGCCTTTGGTTATTTACCTGAAAAATACGGACTTCCTACAGTTATTACCGGTTTTAAAACTGCTGAAATCTGGTTGGGATTGACGGCTCTCGCCAGACAAATTAAAGCCGGCCAAGCCAAACTGGAGAATATGTACCCCCAGGCGGTTTCGAATGCCGGAAACTTGGCTGCTCAAAAATTAATTAAACAGGTATTTCGAGTTGATGATGGTGAATGGCGCGGTTTGGGGGTATTACCCGGATCGGGCTTGGGTTTTGATAAGGAATATCTGCGATATGATGCCCGGGTCCGTTTTCAACTCGAACCGCTGCAATCGGTCGAGCCCCCCGGATGCCTGTGCGGAATGATAATACTCGGAAAGAGTGAGCCGGAGGAATGTCGGCATTTTGGACGCACGTGTCGGCCCGAACATCCGGTGGGCCCATGTATGGTTTCTTCGGAAGGAACATGTGCAGCTCATTTTTATTACCGTGATCGGAGGGCGAGAGAAGACGATGAAGACTCAAGTTACCTTGGCTGAAGGAGGAGGCGGTGAAGCGACCGCCGACTTGATTAAAAGAGTATTCTGGTCTCGTTTCTGTAATTCGGAATTGCTGAAAGGTAATGATGCCTCGATCCTGAAAGTAGCCAATCAGCGGATTGCGGTCACCACCGATTCATTCGTAGTCACCCCTTGGCAATTTCCAGGCGGGGATATCGGTCGCTTGGCAATCTGTGGGACAGTCAACGATTTAACGATGATGGGAGCAGAATCCCTGGGAATAACCGCCGGTTTTATCATTGAGGAAGGTTTTGCGGTTCGTTCGCTCGAAACCATAGTACAGTCAATGGCGGATACTGCATTGGAGGCCGGCGTTCAGATAGTGGCCGGTGATACCAAAGTGGTCAATAAAGGCGCCGCGGATGGGATTTTTATTAACACCACCGGGATTGGTGTCGTGGATTCCGGGATTCAATTAGGCGGTGAGTTGGCCCGCGACGGGGATCGGGTGATCATAACGGGAACGGTCGGGGATCACGGAGCGGCTGTCATTCTCGCCCGAGAGGAACTGGGACTTCGCGCACGGCTCTGTAGTGATGTAGCCCCCTTAAATCATTTATTACTGCCATTGGTTAAAAGATTCCCGGATAAAATACGGGTGCTGCGGGATCCAACCCGCGGCGGATTGGCAACCACGTTAAATGAGATCGCCAGACAATCATCGGTTTTGATTCGGTTAGAGGAAAAAGCAATCCCCGTCAAGTCCGAGGTCCAAGGAATCACCGCTTTGCTGGGCTTAGAATCCCTATATCTCGCTAATGAAGGCAAGGCAATCTTAATCTGTGATCAGGAAATTAGTGAGCAACTGCTTGACTTATTACATAAAGATCCTCTCGCTAAAGAAGCAGCGGTTATTGGAAGAGTAAGCTCTGAAAATCCCGGCCTGGTGAGCATTAGTAGTGAAATAGGGGGCGAAAGAATTTTGCCCATGGGCAGTGGAGAACAGTTGCCCAGAATTTGCTGATTATATCAGGGTGGAACATAACAGGAATCAAGTAACTTATAGCGAAGTCTCTCCATATTGAAGGTTTTTGGAGGTGAGAACTTGAAAAGATTCTTTATCGTTTGGATCATGATTGGGATGCTTTGGTTATCGGTTTCTGCGTTGGCTGACTCCCAGACGGATGATGTATTGTATACCCAAGTCGTGAATGATCAAAAAATCGTATATCTCGTCAAAGGCGATGGAAGCAACTCGCGGACACTAATTCAAGGGACGGATCTTAAATATTTTTTAGTTCGCAATCATATCCTTTATTTCACCAAGCATCAACTTTTTATATACGATCCGTTGACGGGAAAAGCCAAGTTACTGAGCCGTTTTAATGAGGATGAAATTTTCATTCATGAGATATCGGATAAAGCGGATGCGCCCGATCAAGCAATGGTACTCGCCAATACTCCGTATGAAAGAAATCTTTATATTTTGGAATTTTCAGACGGCAGTATCCGAACGGTTTCCAATTCAGCGCTTTCGGGTACCGGCAATAGTTCTTCCCTTAAAAATTTTAGCCCGGATCAAAATGCGTTAGCTATCATCCGTCAAGCATCGATGAAACTACGGTTTGAATTATTAATCCAGGAGAAGTCTTCGAATGATAAACTTAAAACCAGTTGGATCTTGCCTAAAGTTTTAACGGTTATTCCGGAAATTCCGGTATGGTCGCCTAACTCAAAAATGCTGGCTTTTTATGCCAAACCCAACGGCTTTCAGGGCTTTTACTCACTTTATTGCTACGATTTGGATAAGAAAGAGTTGCATCTAATTCAGGAACAAGTTTTTTCGGTATTTTCATCGACCAATTTACAAATGGGATCTTTTATACCGGAATGGTCGCAAGATAGCAAATGTCTGATCTTTCAATATCAACCCTATGGTTTGCCGACCGCTAGTTTAATCCTTAAATATGATGCCTCCTCCGGTAAGAAAACTACCTTGACCAGTAGCCGCGGACGCAATCTTTATCCGTCCTGGTCTCCATCGGGGAAAAACATATTGTTTTTGTCGAACCGCGATTCAAACCAAAATCAGGTCTATACTAT
>DNPP01000340.1:5249-11114 GCA_003501365.1 Bacillota bacterium | reverse complement strand
TAATGAATAGCTAAATGAAATTGAAGGCCATAATATAGAAACTCCAGCTGGGAATGCAATTTCTCGCCGGAGTTTTTTATTTATTGTGGATAGGCATCGTAAAGAGGGATACAATACATCCGAACCAATTTCTTTATGGAGGAATTTACAATGGAAGAAGTAACCGTATACTCAAGCGCCAGTTGTCCCTGGTGCAGCAAGACCAAAAGCTACCTAAAAGATAAAGGCATCGTTTTCTCTGAAAAGAATGTTTCGGAGGATTCGGCAGCGGCTCAGGAAATGATAGAACTTACCGGGCAACGCAGTGTTCCGGTGATTAAAAAAGGCGGTCAATATGTGGTCGGCTTTGACCCGGAGCGACTGGAGAATATGCTGCAATGACCTATGATTTAATTATTATCGGCGCCGGACCTTCCGGCATGACTGCCGGGGTTTTTGCAGCCAGGAAAGGGCTAAAAACCTTAATTATCAGTAAAGATTTGGGTGGCCAGGTGAACTGGACCACCGATATTGAAAACTATATGGGCTTTCAAGAGATAGACGGTCAGGCTTTGATGGAGAAGTTCGAAAACCAGGTAAAGGATTTGCATCTGGAAGAGAAATTGACGGCCGTCACCTCCTTACAAAAAGCCGGCGACCTTTTCAAAGTTCGTACCGAAAAAGAAGAGGAATATACGGCGAAAGCCGTGATCGTTTCTTCAGGTAAAAAGCCCAAGACGTTAAATGTCCCTGGAGAAGTGGAATTTCGCAATAAAGGAGTAAGTTATTGCGCCACTTGCGACGGACCTTTGTTTCGTAATATCCCGGTGGCGGTGGTGGGTGGCGGTAACTCAGCGGTGAAATCCGCTTTGGATTTAGCAAATTACGCCTCGGAAATTCATCTGATCTCTGATAATGGCTTGACTGCCGACAGTTTGATAGTTGAACGCCTGAATCAATTGGATAAAGTAAAGAAATATTTGGGACATAAGATAGTCGAGATTAAAGGTGATAAATCGGTAGCTCAAGTTGTGTTGGAAGAGATTAAAACCAAACAGCGGTTTGGATTAAATATCCAAGGGGTTTTTGTAGAAATTGGGCTTGATCCCAACCATGAATTTTTGGAGAAGTTGGTTGAAAAAAATGAAGCCAATGAGATCAAGATCGATTGCCTTTGCCGGACTAATGTGCCGGGTTTATATGCTGCCGGAGATGTAACTTCAGTCCCGGAAAAACAGATTATTGTAGCTGCCGGAGAAGGAGCCAAAGCCGCCCTCAAAGTATGGGAATATTTGTTGAAAGCTCCCAATACCGGCGTTGTGCATTAGTGTAGGGGGCCCCCTTTATTTTAAACAAATTGGTACTGGTACTAAGCGGAGCCAAGCCACCTTTAGGGTATCGGGATTCAATAATCCGACCATTACCAGCTTTTACCTCTATTCTAACCCTTCACAGACATCCATATATTTGTAAAGGTGTTTTTATTTTTTGCCTTTTTAGGCTGTCGCGTGAAAAAGGGGAGGTAAAGTTATGAAAGTTTTGATCTTTCCCAAGCTGAAGGTCTTAGCTGGGGCCGCCTTGGTATGTTTGCTAACGCTTTCCTTGGTAATATATCCAAAACAGGGAGTCGATGCTGCCGTAGCCGGATTGAAAGTGTTTTGGGATATCGTGTTACCATCGCTGCTGCCATTTTTCGTATTGTCCGAAATAATGCTTGGTATGGGAATTGTTCATTTTATCGGGGTATTATTGGAACCGTTGATGCGGCCTTTATTTAATGTCCCGGGGGTAGGAGCGTTTGCGCTTTCTATGGGCTTAGCGGCTGGTTATCCAATGGATGCGGTGATTACCGGTAAATTTCGTAAGAGCGGTCTCTGTACCAAAGTCGAAGGAGAACGGCTGCTTTCATTTACCAATACCGCCGACCCTTTATTTATCTTTGGAGCAGTGGCAGTTGGAATGTTTGGCCGGCCGGAGTTGGGGGTTGTTTTAGCATTAGCCCATTATATTGCCAGTTTTACTGTGGGCATTGTTTTTAAGTTTTATAGAAAAGAAAAGCACTTGCCGGCAGAACCGGCATCCGATATCCATCAGGCAGGATTGATGACCCGCGCTGTTAGGGCATTATTTAAGGCCCGCCGGGAAGATGGCCGACCGCTGGGAAGATTGATGGGTGATGCGGTGAAAGAATCCATGAGTACTCTATTGATGATTGGCGGTTTCATCATGTTATTCTCGGTTATTGTTAAAATGTTAACGGTGTTCGGCTTTTTAGGGATACTCAACCCGCTCTTGGGTGGTATCTTGAAGATTTTCAATATTGATCCCCATATGGTCCACTCGGTTTTTTATGGTATTTTAGAAATTGACTTGGGGACTATGGCAGCCAGTAAGGCTGCGGCCCCATTGTTGGATAAGGTAATGATCGCGAGTTGGATTATAGCCTGGAGCGGCTTGTGTGTCCACGGTCAGGTGGCCAGCGTAATTCATGATACGGATATCCGCATGGCCCCTTATTTTGCCGCCCGTTTGTTGCATGGTATATTTGCCGCCGGATATACATGGTTGTTACTTGGACCGGTATCGCCGGTTTTTATGCCGTTAGCTCAGGGGTATTCGCTGGGAAAAGTTTTAAATCCGCTGAACCGAATTATTTTCTCAGGAAAGCAATTATTGATTATCACCGGAATATTACTGGTTTGCTCACTGGGTATTCATTATAGTCGGCGTTATCGGATAGTATTCACTAAAGGCAATAAATCTTCAGCGGTCCAACGCTGAAATGAAGGGTTGAATAACAGATATGGCTACAGTTTGTATTTCAAGTTGTTTTTTTTAGCTATTATTGGGTAATTATTGAATAGTGTACGGGGTCTGTAACGCGAATACTAAGTTGCTTTCAATTTGATAATTATTGATAAAGCAACTTAGTTTTTTTATATCAATTTGCAGCACCGGAGGATACATATTTGCGGTCAAACGGGTATCCATCGCAACTTGTAGATCACTTTATTTTTTTGAAAAGCAAAAAATTGCAGAAATTTACCAAAAATTGCAGGATTATAAGGCATTACGTCGTATTTGATAATAAAATTGCTTTTTGATAAAAATCAAGGAGGCAAGCGGATGGTACCCATACTTTTACTTATTTTAGCGGCAGCAGTAATTAGCGGAGGTATTCTTTACGGAGTAAACTTTTGGCTGGCAAAAAAGAATGGTGAGGTTATTGCCAAACGTTACATCGTATCCATCTCAATTTTAATCATCATTTATCTTGGTTTGTTTACCACAATGTTCTTTATTTTTAAGGCTAAAGTGGATGTTGCCACAGCCAAAATCGCTGAATTGAAGTTGGCTCAGAAAGCAGAGATCACCAGAATTCAATCCCTTTATGCCAAGGAAATGGCTTTAGCCAATTGGAAGAACAGAGTTTTTAGCACCAATAAAGACATGCAGGATTCTTTGGTCAAAGCAAAGGCTCAATATAAATTAAATGACCAAGAAGTCCATAATTGGAGATCAATCGCCGAAAACAATACCCTTGAAAAATTAATACCCAAAGATAACTCCCGCGAGATTTTAAATGAATTCCAAGGCCGGTTGAGAAACAGCTTAAGTGATGTTAAATCGGGACATACACTGATGACTTCCGATATCAGGATGCTGACTGATAATATCAATGCCATCCGTTTTGTCGGTAAAGAATATGAAAAAGTGCTTGATTCATTTAAAGATTTATATGATACAATCAACAGTAATAATGCGGGTGCAGATTTACCAATGCCAAAGCAAAAAAAATTCTTGGGTTTCGGAATCAAGCAAAAAGAGTATAACCAATTAGTTCAACAATACTATGAAGCAAAAGGAAATTCCAAAGCCTCTGCTGAGATAGCCACCCAGTTGAAAGAAACAATTGAAAAAGCGGAAGAGCAGTATAAACAGATCAACCAAAAATTTGAGAGCAACATGTCTTTCTTACAATCCAATGCGGACTCGGTTTCATATAATTCCGACAAACTACAGAAATTGATTGAAGCAGCGATGAGTACGGTGAATGTAATTAATGAGGCCGACAGTGGTACCAATATTAAGATCAATAAAAACAAAAAGAATTAATAGAATAGTTTCACTTGAGTGTCAAGTGACAAGAAGCTGCCTGCGGGTAACCCCCCGGGCAGTTTTTTTATTTTATCATAGGGACAGTGTCAGTAAAAAGCTTAACAATCGGTTAGTTGTTAATCCAAAAACGTTGAGGTGTTTAGTGAAAAGTTTTTTTAATGAATGAAATAGTGAGTCACATCGAGATATTTAATGATAAGTTTTAAAAATGCTATAAATACGTACAATTTAGGCATAAGGAAAAGTAAAAATAATCTATATAATTAAATTTAAATTAATAATTATTTTAGAAATAGAGGTCCGTCTTGTGAAGCTTAAATGGTTTTTTGATAGCACGTTGTGTCGCCAATTGTTGGTATTATTAATATTGTTGGTAATTTGCGCAGTTTCTGCAATTGGAATTGCTTCAATTCATATTGCCCAAGAGGTCATCCGGAATCATACGGCTCGTTTTGGAGGAAAAATGTTAACTCAAGCGGCTTTCCGTTTGGGGAGTGTCATCGATAATGCTGAAACGACGGTAGATTCGTTAATATTAGATCGCAGACTGGCACCGCAATTAAGCAATTTATCCTCCACGCAACGGTCGGTTCGGGAAAAAGCCAAATCCGCTCTTTACAATTTATTAATTCAGTATCGTTCTTCTTTATCAGGCGCCGAACTTATCATTATTGATCCGTCAGGTAATATGATTACAACTTATAATTCAGCACCGAAGGGTGAAAATTTGGTTTTACCTCCTTTTCCAAAGCAGTCAAAATTATGGCGTTTAAGGTATTTCCCAAGTTATGATAGCAGGGTGCTGAGGACCTCAGGTCGGATATTGGAATTAACAGCCCGTATTGTCAGCTTTCCGGGTCAATCGCAATCGGGGTGGATTATTTTGCATATGGATTATCGGATTGTGGAATCCATCATGACCAATATATCGCTACAGGAAAACGCGTTGAACCGCTATCAAAGCGATGTGATTGTATTTGGTCCTCAAAAACAAATTATTTTTCCATGGGTTGCTCCCAGTAATTTGATTTTTAGTAAAACTTATCAAAAATTGTCCGGCCAACTTCGAAATACTCAAGGATATGAAGAGATAATCAACCGGCACAATTATTTGATTATTGTCGCGCCAGTTCCTTGGACTTCTTGGATGGTATTTATTTCTGCGCCGACCCGGCGGCTTTATAGTGGGCTGGAACAAATTTATCAAAGTATTTTGATGATTGGTATAATATGTATTGGGATTGCCATTTTTTTGGCTAGCCTCATATCGTTTTTCGTGACCCAGCCTGTAAACAAGCTCCATAAAGCTATGAGCTTAGTAGAAGGGGGCAACTTTACAGTCAGAGTACCGGAGAGAGGTCCGTTGGAAATTCAGTCTTTGGGGCGGGCCTTCAATCGAATGCTTCATGAAGTTGATATTTTAACAAAGCAACTGGTTACTGAGGAGAGCGAAAGAAAAACTGCAGTGATTAAAGCACTTCAAGCTCAGATAGCGCCGCATTTCCTTTTCAATACCTTAGCGGCAATGGCCGGAATGACTTCCAAAAGACCTCCTGAAGAAGTGGCCGAGGCATTACGTTCTCTCAAACGGCTACTTTATTTAAGTATCGGAAAAACCGGGGATTTCGTTTCTTTAGCGGAAGAATTTGAGCATATTCACCATTATCTTTATTTAATGAATATTCGTTTTCCGGGGAAATTTTTGCTTAGGATGGAATTACCTGAAAAATTACGTTCTTGTCGGATTATTCGTTTGGTATTACAGCC
>DNPP01000340.1:0-4913 GCA_003501365.1 Bacillota bacterium | reverse complement strand
CCAAAAGGCGCTATCATAAAAATTCGGATTATCGATAATGGGCAAGGTATATCAAAGGAAGGTTTAAAGGCTTTATGGATACAGGACTACAATCATACGGGTATTGGAATTAGAAATGTTAATCAGCGGCTTAAGCTTAGTTTTGGAATCCGTTACGGCTTGATGTTGATTAGTTCAAAAGGGCGAGGAACATTGGCAACATTACGCATTCCGTTGCAATATATCACTGAACGGTAAATATAGATAACAGGAATATCATTGATTCATTTTGGCATGAATTCGGCAAGTAACTTAAGCTACAAAGCAGCTTACAGAATCCCGTAAATTAAGAATTCGCCGGTATTCTGTGATCAACAAAGTTGGCTCGCAAACCCGGTCCGTCACTTACTTGCCGGATCGAGGTTTAAGGAAGGAGCGGTTATCATGTGGCGGGTAATTCTGGTTGAGGATGAAGAATTTGTAAGAGCGGAATTGGCAGCGCTGTTTCCCTGGCGAGATTATCGGTTCGAATTGATCGGTGAAGCGGAAAGCGGCAGAAATGCCATCCAGTTAATTGCAACAACTAATCCCGATCTGGTGATAACGGATATTCGAATGGGCCCAATGGATGGTCTGGAATTAACTTCTTGGCTTGTTATACACCGCCCCGAGATAGTTGTAGCTATTGTCAGCGCTTATAACGATTTCCCATTGGTTCGGGAAGCGCTTCGCTTAGGCGCGGTTGACTATTTGATCAAAGCGGAAGCCACGATGGAAACGGCAGGGATCTTTTTAAAACGGATGGTTGGAATCCTGGAACAGCGTAATTTAGTCAGATGCCAACAACAAGAATTAACCAACTGTGCGACTCAGTATCAATTATTAGCGGTGAGGTCGTTCTGGCGCGACATTCTAAGCAGATCCTCCGATGAAACGGAAACTGAACTCAAAGCCGGTCAATTAGGTATCAACTTGCAACAAAAGGGTTATGGTCTGGTTTTGGTTCATGTTGTAAATGATAATGAGGGGATTAAGAAAAAACAGATCGTAGCCTGTAAAACGTTTGAAGAAGCGCTCCTGCACAGGTTAAATTTAGGGGGGAATTGGACTTGGAATATCGTTGATTTAAACCATGGCGATTTCGTTATTGTTGCAAACTATAGGGATGAAGACGAAGACGAAGACGAAGACCCGACCCGGGAAAGCATTCAAATGCTTCAAGATTTTGCTTGTTTTTTGACAAAAGACTTATCTGAAAAGTGGGTCGTAAGTGTTTCCCCAGGACTGTGCTCATTTGCCGAATTACCCGGCTATTATCGGGAAGTCCGGGAAATGAATTTGTTGCGCATTTTTAATTCCGATCGGCGCTATTTTCACATCGAGGATTTATTAGTATTGCGGGAAAGGAAGTTTCCGAAGCTCCCCGAACTTTTGGCAGCTTGGGAGGGAACATTAGAGCGAGCGGATATCCATGCAATTCAAGACTTTTTAAATCATACCTTTGATAAAATTATTCCGAGCAGTTTTTGCCCCAGCGAAGCAAGATGGCTAACAGTGGATTTGATCAATATTTTACGCCGGGTTTCCTATGAATATCAGGTGGGATGGAAAGAGGTGGGAACCCTTGCAGATAACCTTCCCGATTTTTTGGAACAGGCAGAATCCATTAAAGAGTGGCAGGAGCTGATCGAAAGGTTGGCAACTCATTATACACAATCGGTTCAAACCCATCTTAACCCTCGGATTTCTTCAAGCATTCGAAAAGCTTTGGCCTTTATCCAAACCAAT
This sequence comes from Bacillota bacterium, assembly GCA_003501365.1. Taxonomy (GTDB): domain Bacteria; phylum Bacillota; class UBA4882; order UBA8346; family UBA8346; genus UBA8346. The sequence continues at coordinate 3,146 of DNPP01000340.1, read as the reverse complement.
TTTAGCCGGGATCTCTCTTTGGATGAGGTCGCCGAGCATAGTGGGGTCAGTAAAAGTTATCTTTGCCGTACTTTTTCGGAATATACCGGGGAACATTTCGGTGACTATTTACAACGATTGCGAATTGACCGGGCTAAGCAGTTATTGGTGTTTACCAATGAACGCATCTATGAAATTGCAACCAAAGTAGGGTTTTGGAATAGCCGTTATTTCAGCAAAGTCTTTCATGATGTGGTCGGCATGACTCCTGCCGATTACCGACGAACTCCTTTAAGCGAAACGACTGAAAATGTGCGTATGGTTGAAGAACAGTTGAGATAAGCAGAAAAATTTGTATTGTATATCCTGTGAATCCCGCTAATTCCGTTACCTTCTTTTGGGCTGGTTCTTTTCATAAAGTTGTTTCAACATATATAGATTATTTTTTAAAAAAATCTGATTATGATAAGGGATAGAAATTTAAAGTTATGGAGGCAAGAGCATGTGTATGCGCCCTTCAAAAAGTAAATTGTTCATCAGAACCGGGGTCACAATTCTCTTATTGACAGCGATATCGCTTCCAGTTGTGAACGGGGAAGGCAATAAAAGAATTACAATTTGGACCATTAACCAACCGGTATTGGATTTGACCGGGGATTGGATTGAATTTGAAATTAAAATGTTTCACGCTGCAAATCCGGAAATTGTTGTTGAACATAATTTTTGGGAAAATCAATCTTACAAAAGTAAATTGAAAGTTGCTATGTTCGGAGGCGAAGGTCCGGACATTTTGTTCAACTGGGGTGGGGAAAGCCAGTTGATTTTTTCCAGAGAAGGATTATTATACGATTTAACGCAAGATCTGGGCAGGGACAAATGGGGGTTGTCGCCGGGGATGTTTGCCACGCACAGTTATAGGGGAAGAATATATGGCATTCCGTTGTTCCCTTCGGCGGAAGTGGTTTGGTATAATAAAGAAATATTTGGAAAGTATGGTTGGAGAATTCCTCAAACTTGGGATGAATTTTTAACTCTTTGTGAGAAGATTAGAAATAAGGGATATATCCCGATTGCAATGGGTGGGCAAGAACCTTGGACGATCCTTTATCCTTACATGTACTTTGTGGACCGTCTGGCTGGAAACGATCGCTACCTGGCGGCAAAAGCTCGGCAAGCCAGTTTTACGGATCAGGATTTTGTCAATTCCTTTAGGCTTCTACAGGCCTTATCCCAAAAAAAATATTTACCAGCCGAGGTTTTAAGTTTGAACTATGTAGAAGCCACCCAATTGATGGTTCAAAATAAAGCCTTAATGATGTTTATGGGTGATTGGGAATATCAACAACTTACTTTGCAAATGCGTCAAAATTTTGAAAAATGGGACTTTTTCCCTTTCCCCGTTTTAACCAATGGGAAAAGTTCGGTGAGGAGTATTGTGGGAGCCGTTGCCGGGTTTTCAATTAAAAAATCCGCTAATTCAAAGATTGCCCTGAAGTTTCTTAAATTTCTTTGCAAACGGGAAAGCCTGATTGATAGTTATCGGATGACCGGTAAACTTGTAACCTTAGCAACCCCCTACATGGGTAAAAATGATCGGCCCCAAATTAAAAAAATTGCAAAACTACTGGCCAATGCTTCTTCGCTAACCCAATGGTGGGACCAAGACCTTCCGGAACAAGTTACTCAAAGCTTGCTAAATAGTTTGCAGGAGTTGCTATCCGGAAATTACAGTCCACAAGAGGCTGCAGCGATGATAGAAGCGGCTTACGACCAAAGAACGCAATAACGGAACCGTATTCACACAAACTAAAAGTTAAATTGAACCTCGATCCGGCAAGTAAGTGACAATTTTTCTGCAATGGCGCAGAAAAATTGGCCGGATCGGGTTCATTGTTTGAATCCGGCAAGTTTAAATGCGACTAAGGTTTTTGGGGTTACTTGCCGGATTCAAGTTGAAATGATCTCAGTGATTTTCTTTTTATAAATCAATAAATTGAATGAATGGACAATTGTTGATCACTGGTAGAAAGTAAGTTCCGAAATTATAATGAAATGAAGGAAGGTTACACATAAGGCGGAGCTGGTGCACGTGTATATAAGAAAGGTGGTTTGGAGTCCTAAATGCCGATCAAAAAAGCATATTTGACGATTGATGATGCCCCTAGTAAAGATTTTCGAAATAAGGTGGATTTCTTGTCGAATAAAAATATACCGGCAATATTTTTTTGTTGGGGCGAGAATATGGCTAAATATGAGGAGGATTTGATTTATGCCATTCAAAAGGGATTTATACTTGGTAATCATTCATGGAGTCATCCTCATTTTTCCGATTTAACTTTGGATGAATGCAAACAGGAAATAAAGTCCACTGACATAGTTCTTGACCGTGTTTACCAAAAAAGTCAAATTGAAAGAGCAGCTAAATTTTTTCGTTTTCCCTATTTTGACTGTGGTGGAAGTCAAAAAAACAGTGAGATCGAAAAAACAACGTCGAAGTTTGTTGGTGAAAATTTATTTAATTCGAATGAAGACAAAAGAAAAGAACTTCAGATTTATCTTCAAGGATTGGGTTACCGTCAACCAAATTTTCAAGGAATAACACTTAATTGGGTTGCCGAGAGTATGTTGTTGCACTGTTTTGATATCGGTTGCACTTTTGATCAAATGGAATATTGGCTTGATAAACCCAATGCTCCTTTTGGATTAAATAAGGCAGAAACAATACTGGCGCGAATCGATGAGAATTACCCGGAGCAGGGCAGAGCTTTAAACGATTTTAGAACCACTGATATTATTTTAATCCATGATCATAATCCTGATGAATCAGTTGCCCTATTCTATAAGATTATTCAACGTTATCAGGAAAAAGGAATTTGTTTTTTGGAAGTTGTTTAACTTACATCACAATTTTATTTGTTCAGTTTACTTGGCATCTATAATTTAAATAAATGTAAATATTTTAGCCTATCAGAACAATGTTTGAGCACTAGTCCAATATTAATCTTATTGTTACAATTTATTCAGAGATGATGTTCCGGAACATTACAATCTCTCGGATAAAAAAGTGAATAAGGAGGATATCTTGGAAATGAAAAAATCGTTGCGATGCACCGGAGCCCTGCTTTTGGTGCTTATGCTGGCTGTAGTGAGCATTGTGGGAGCCGCAG
>DNPP01000228.1 GCA_003501365.1 Bacillota bacterium | reverse complement strand
TAACCGGCGGATCTTTTTCACTCGTGTTCATAGGCTTAACCGATAACTCACCATGCCGGTGGCCCTGTTTCAATTGTTTTGTTTTTTTACTCAATACAGTTATCTTTCCGTTAACCCAAAGGGAAAGTTGGTTGACAATTTCTTGCATATTGTTGGCCAAGGCGTTCAGTTCGTCGGCAGCCGAGGAGCTTTCTTCGGCATTTGCCGCATTTTGCCGGGTCACTGTTTCTATTTGAATCATTCCCGTAGTAACTTGATTAACTCCCTGCGCCTGTTCTTGGCTGGCAATGGATATTGAACTCATTAATTGATTGACCCGCTTAGCCTCATTGGTTATTTCCGCTAAAACTTCATGGACTCTTCCGGCAACAGCGACGCCTTTGCCGGATATTTCAATATTTGCTTCAATAATTGAGGCTGTATCCTTAGCCGCTTGTGCACTCCGTAGAGCTAAATTTCGCACTTCTTCGGCTACTACGGCAAATCCCATTCCGGCTTCTCCGGCTCGGGCAGCCTCAATAGCTGCATTGAGAGCCAGTAAGTTTGTTTGAAAAGCAATATCATCAATAATTTTAATAATTCTAGCAATCCGGTCGCTGGATTTTTTGATCTCATTCATGGAAGCCACCATTTCCTGCATTTCTCCGGCGCCCTGATAAGACGATTCTTTGACTTGCCCGGATAATGCGGCAGCTTGCTCGGTATTCTCAGTATTTTGCTGTAGCATGGATAGAGCTTCCTGGAGTGTTGACGAAACCTCTTCGATGGATGATGCTTGTTCGGCGCTTCCTTGGGATAATTGTTGGGAAGTCGCCGCTAATTGAGTGGCAGCCGTGGCAAGCTGAGCCGAACTTTTGGTTAGTCCGGATACAATTTTAGTAATCGTTCCGGTAATGCCTCCGGTGATGAAAAAGGCAATAATAATTCCTAAAAAGATACCGATACCTCCCAAAGCCAGTAATAACACTAAGGAATTTTTATATATTTGCATCACCTTGGCCCCGGCTACCTTATTGAAGTTATCTTGGATCTCAACATATTTATCCAAATCCTCTATCCATTGTTGGATCGCAGGGGTAGCTTGTCGTATAAGGATCTCGGCCGCTTGGGCATCCTGATTTGCCAAACCCAGTTTAATCACCTGTTCATTGATATCCCTGGCCGTATCCGCATCATTTTTAATTTTATCCAACAATTGTTTTTCAGCCTCAGACATTGGCATATTTTTTAACGATTGATACGCTTCATTATATTTCTCAATCGATTCTTCAAGTTCTCTATTGTCATCATCCATCCGAATCGCATCATTAAATAAAACAATGCCACGAATGTTCTTACCTATAATAAGGACTGATTTAGCCATCGTATTACTTAATTCCAACTTATCACTGTTGATATATACAATCCCCTTAACCTCTTCCTGAATCCATTTCATATTAAAAACTGCAAAGCCAACCAAAACTACGATAATAACCATTAAATAACTATAGCTCAATGCCATTCGGATTCCCAGCTTAAAGTTATTGCGCATGATTATCCTCCGTTTTTATTTTCTTTTCACCGGGCCGGAATCGTTCCGGTCGATAATAATAAAAACTTCAATTAAAAAGGCACCGCTATTTTATTCTAGGTGCCTTTTTACTACCATTATTTAAGATTTTGCTATTTTCTATTTTCACTACCGGAACGATTCCGACTTATTGTCCAACGATTATTTTGTGCTCAAAAAATAGTCTCCGGTAAATAATTTATTCACTTGCAGCAGCTAAGAGCAATGGATTTACATTGCGGTTATTGAATTGTATATCCGCCGTCGATTACTAAATTAGCGCCGGTTACCATATCCGCGGCGTCTGATGCTAAAAAGAGCACGCAAGCAGCAACTTCTTCCGGGTATCCAAACCGCCCTGCCGGAATCTTTTTCTTCATGGCTTCCCCCACTTCTCCGGCCCACGCTTTCTTTCCCAGTTCCGTTAAAACCACTGTCGGAGACACCGCATTGACATTAATGTTAAATTCGGCCCACTCTGTTGCCAAGACTTTGGTCATTCCAATAATAGCGGCTTTGCTTGAACAATAGGCGACATGTTTATCCAGGGCAATGATACCGGCCTGTGAGGCAATATTGATAATTTTACCATTTTTCTTTTTGATCATTTCCCTACCGACAGTCTGGGCAATCATAAATGGCGCTTTTAAATTGATAGCCATGGTTTTATCCCAGTATTCTTCGGAGATGATTTCAGCGTCTTCCAAAAAAACCACTCCGGCGCAATTAACCAGAATATCGATTTTACCGAAAATCTTGATACTATCAGCCACCATTTTATGAATATTTTCGGTTTTACCGACATCCACAACCAGGGGCAACGTCTTGACTCCGAACTTTTCCAGCGAAGTTGCCACCTCTTTTACTTCATCCAGCATATCAACTAAAATAACATTAGCCTTCTTTTCAGCGAGAAGAGTAGCAATTGCCTTGCCAATCCCCCGGGCCGCACCGGTTACTAAAGCTACTTTGTTATTCAAATCGAAATTCTTGTCAAAACCTTTGAATTCCATAATCATAGCCCCCTTGATTGTTTTTAAATGAAAGGGGCTATTGCAAAATATTTTAAATGAACGAGATATACAATGTATTGCAACAATAAATATGCGAAAGTCTATGTATTGTATATCGCTATCCAATAAATTTCTTTTGCGACAGCCCGGCTTTCGGGTATGAAATCAAATAACCTTACTGCTTGGTATCGGTTTTCCTGCCCGCTAACAGTTGATCAACATTTTTATCGGTTACAGGGACCCATGGCACATTGTAAACCTTTTGCAAGGATTTACCCCACTCCATGGACTTCCAACAATCTGCCTGCGGTTTATATTTCTCACCGATTAGAGCTCGGAGGGCCAAATCCAGGGCGCCCTGGGATTGACCTGTAGCATCCTGTAAAGTACAGCTGGTTAATTCTCCGCTCTTAATCCCAAGTAAAGCATCCGTTACACCATCAATACCGGCAGTCGGGATGGTCTTCGGATCAATGTTGGCCGCTTTAAGGGCCTGGATTGCACCGAGGGCCATTTCATCATTCTGCCCGATAATACCGTTAATTTTGTTCGGGTAAGCATTCAACCAGTTTTCCATGAGGTTCAATGCTTCAGCCCTTGACCAGTTGGCAGTTTTCATTTCCAGCACTTTTACATTGGGGTACTTTTGAATTACATTAAGATTTCCTTTTCTGCGTTCAATTTGGGCCGATTGACCGATAGGCCCTTCAATGATAACCACATTCCCTTTGTATCCAATCTTACTAAGTACCGCTTCGGCTTCTATTTCACCGGCTTTTACATCATTGGAACCAATGTACGATGTTAACTTATCACTATTCACTCTGGTGTTTGAACCAATTACCGGAATTTTCGCTTGAGCGGCGGTTTCCACTGCAGCAGCCCCAGCCTGGATATCAATAGGTACGAATAGAATCGCGTCAAATCCTTGAGTTACCATGGTCTCAAATTGACTTTGTTGAACGGAAGCATCATATTTCCCGTCAAAAACAGTAATTTTTACTTGTCCCTTTTTCACCATCGGGTGCTTCTCAAGCGCAATCGTCCACAAACGCATGTATTCAGCTTTTAGGCCATAAACAGCGGCGCCGATTTTGTATACCTTCTGTGCGCCATATACGTTAAAAGTACTTATAAGAACAACCAGCATTAGCAAAACCAATGTTAAAACTCTAAACTTTTTCATTTACTCCTCACCTTTCGTTGATTAATTTTTCTCCGATCTGAAACAGCGTTACTATTTGACCCTTCCTAACCGCCTCCTTTCAGTCAACATTAAGCCAATGGAATGAATTGGCCCGCGAGCTTAATCCTTATTCCCTTTTTGCAATGTATCCAAAAGAACAGCAATTACGATGATGGCCCCTTTTATCAATTGCTGGAAGTACGATGAAACTCCGAGCAAGTCTAAGCCATTATTAATAACGCCCATGATTAAAGCCCCGAAGAAAGTCCCCACTAAAGTGCCCTGCCCACCGTTTAAACTAGTGCCGCCGATTACAACCGCCGCAATAGCATCCAATTCATAAGAAACTCCGGCTTGCGGCAAACCGGCCGTGGTTCTGGCCGTAAGTATCAGGCCGCCCAATGCCGATAACAAACCGCTGATTCCGTATACCGCTAAAAAGATTAAGCGCGTACTAATTCCCGATATCTTGGCGCTTTTTTCATTGCCTCCCACAGCATAAACATAACGACCGAAACGAGTTTTATAAAGAACGATCCAAGCCATCAAAAATACCAAGGCAAATATAATTACCGGAACAGGAATCGAAAAGAACTCACCTTGTCCAATCACCAAGAACGATTTATCGAGATTAGGAATGGGCATCCCGTCGGTATATATAAAGGTCAAACCGCGTGCCATGCTCAGCATGCCCAAGGTTACTACGAAAGGCGCAATTCGCCATTTTGCAACCAGTGAGCCATTGATTAAACCTAATACCATCCCTACCAATAAACTGATAGAAAAAGATAGAATAGCCGGATGGACAATCCCTCCCAACGCGGCGAAAGCGGAACTCGAAAAAGAAGCCCCAACCACTCCGGCGAAAGCCAGGATCGATCCAACCGAAAGGTCGATACCGCCGGTTAGGATTACAAAAGTCATTCCAATGGAAAGCAAGCCATTGATGGAAGTCTGACGCAGGACATTCACGATATTTTTTTCCTTAAGAAAATACGGACTGGCAAAAGACAGGATCAAGCATAATAAGGCAAAAACAATAATAATTCCATAATTGGCATAAATATTTTTGAGATTATACTTTTCCCGTTTATTTCCCAAAAATTTATTGGCCGATTCAGTGATATTCATATCCATGTTCAACATCACGCACCCCTTTTCGTTAATTTTAAAGTGAAGCTTTGGGAGTTTTTCAGGATGCTATATGCAGTAAATTTTCCTGATTGGCTTCAGCTTTGTTAAATTCACCGGCAATGCTACCATTTTTAAAAACTACTATCCGATCACTCATGCTTAATATTTCCGGTATTTCCGAAGAGATCATGATCACCCCGTACCCTTCGCTGGTATAAGAACTGATGATCTTATAAATCTCTCTTTTAGCCCCAACATCGATGCCCCGGGTCGGTTCATCCAGCAACAATATTTTAGGAGCCGTCAGAAAACATTTCCCCAATACCACCTTTTGTTGATTGCCACCACTCAAATTTTTAACCAGATGGCTTAAGCCGGTAATTTTGATATTGAATTTGTTGACCATATCCACGACTTGCAATTTCTCCCGCTTCTCATGGATGAACAAGCCCGTGGTTAGTTCTTTGAGAGAGGCTAAAGAGATATTCTCCTTAACCGAACTTGTCAAAACCAGTCCCATCTTTTTGCGGTCCTCGGTTACCAGGGCTATCCCGTTCTTGATGGCATCTCGCGGTGAGCAAATTTTTACTTTTTGATTTTCGATCCGGACTTCACCTTGATCCGGTTTTTCCAGACCATAGAGAGCATGAAGGAATTCGCTGCGTCCGGCGCCCATTAAGCCGAATATACCAAGCACTTCACCCTTTTTTAAATTAAGACTAATATTATAAAATTGGCCCCGTTTGGAGAAGTGCTCCACTGAAAGCAACGTCGGGCCTACCGGCGAGTTTTCCTTAACAAAATCCTCCCCGACTTTGCGTCCGATCATCAAACTAACCAATTTTGAAGTATCCATATTTTTTATTGATTCCGTACTGATATGCTTGCCATCCCGAAGCACTGTAATCTCGTCCGCAATTGTGAAAACCTCTTTTAAACGGTGCGAAACATAAAGTATCCCCTTGTCCCGTTTCTTCATTAAATCGATGATTTTAAAAAGATTTTCAACTTCCTTTTCGCCAATTGCTGAAGTGGGTTCATCCATGATGATGATCTCCGAGTCATAAGAAATTGCTTTGGCTATTTCCACAAGTTGAATCTCCGCCAGGCTTAACAATTTCATTTTTTGAGTGGGCTCAATCCTTACTTCCAAATCATTAAGAACAGCGGTGGCCATTTTATTTAAGCGGGGATAATCAATAAAGCCGAGTTTGACGGGCTCCCGTCCTAAAAATATGTTTTCCGCCACCGTCATGTCGTAAATTGGGGTCAATTCCTGTTCGATAATAGATATGCCGGCATCCAGAGCCTGTTTAGGCAAAGCGAAATCCACTTTTTTACCCTTAAAAACTAAATCGCCGGAGTCTTTCCGGTACATCCCAATTAAAATATGCATCAAGGTGGACTTTCCAGCCCCATTTTCACCGCAAAGGGCATGGACCGTACCTTTTCTCAGAGTTAAAGAGATATTATCCAATGCTTTAACCCCCGGAAAAGTCTTCGATATATTTCTTACCTCCAGCAAGACTTCATTTTCCATTGCCTTAACTCCCTCTTAATAGGTTTCCATAAAATATATATTATGTAAAATAATGTAAGTATAAATTTGCAAACAATCCCGCTTCTTTTTCTCTATCTTTAAGTCAAAGGAAACCATTTATTAAATTTTTAAAATCGCATCAAATTATCTTTACTTTTTTAAAAGCACTTCAATCGAGCTTGCCATACTTGACAGCATCAAATAGCAGGAAGTAGCGCCGGCATCAAGAACCCCCCGGGAACGCTCTCCCAAACGGCTGGCCCTTCCCACCTTGGCGACCAATTCTCTGGTGGATTCCTTACCGGTCTCCGCCGCCGTATTCATTGCTTGCAATGCCCGTTCGAAACTATCACCCCGGTTAACAGCAGCCACGTATGTATCAACCGCCGGGCTAAGAGTGTCGATTAGCGTTTTATCGCCTACTTTTGCGTTTCCCAAACTTTGAATTCCCTTTAAAGCCGCCTTCAGCATGTCGGCAAATATTTGGTTGTCAATGTTTACTTTTCCATCACACGCCTTGGACATTTCGATGAAAAAGGTCCCATATAACGGGCCCATGGAGCCGCCGATTTCGGTCAACAAGACTTTACCCAGCGTTTTGAGAGCGGTTGCTAGATCGACCTTTTGAGCGGCTAATCTTTCCTTGCAGATGGTAAAGCCCTTATTCATGTTTATACCGTGATCGCCGTCCCCGATAGCCCCGTCGATTTCGCTTAAGTAGTCTTTATTATTTTGGATAGTGGCAATTAAATCATAAACGATCAGTGAACCTTCGTCAGTTAGAAAACTTTCCATATTTCTCACTCCTGTTTTTCAGTAAATGAAAGATTACCCCCGGCAACAAAGTTAATCAAGGAACTCGCTTATTTAGTCTTAAATTG
>DNPP01000202.1 GCA_003501365.1 Bacillota bacterium | reverse complement strand
TTATTTTTGGTAGACATTATCCACCCAGGAACGGGATTTTTCAGTCTCTGTATTGGCAACATTTTTAAATTGATGATATTTGCTGCCGCGGGCGATCAGGGTCTCATTACTGATTTCACTATGAAAAACCTCTTTTAACGTGCCAATCACCGAAGTGTAATCGAAGAATCGGCAAGAAAAGAGATCCAGATAAGCCCGGTTGGATTCTTCAAAGTAATGCAGACTGATATGACTTTCGGCAATCATTGTCAAAATGGAGGTCACTTTTTGATTACCGATAGTGTTCTTTACCATATAAGGACGGATAATGGGCGTCATCCCGATTTTAAAAGGCATGGTGTCAAAGAGTTCAAACAACTCATCCATGGTTTTTGGTCCCTGATAGTTTTTAAAGTCCAAAAAAAGATGGGGGCCGAAGTCTAAGGCTTGATTAATTTCAATTTTAGGCGGATAACTTGCAGGACGCTCCCGTTCTAAACAATAAGAGGTGATTCGCTCAGCCGGAAAGGCGCCTTTAATGTGGCCTTTCAATTTTTCCGTATCAAAGGAATCGGGGCATAAAAAATCAACAAAATAGGCCTCGCGAAATGAAAAAGTATGAATGGTGAAATGGCCGCCATCCAAGAATACAAACGCGCTGATACCGCAGTCCTCCGGAATCACTCCGTTGTAATAAGGCAATACAAATGGCGGCATAACGGTTTTCATTCCTAATTTTAAGGGCAGCTCCTCCAATATTTCATGGACCAGCATGATATCATCCAGCCGTGAACGGTAACCGTTAAAGGCATCCATTACAAAATGATTCATTCTATCTCTTGCCTCACTTTTTTGATTGGTTGTTCTGAGAAACAATTTATATTATAATATAAATCTCGAAATGGTCCAGCTTTTTTTCTTTGATATCTAAATATCCTTGATATATCGCAGATATATCAAGGATATTTTATGTAAAAAGGAAGCTAATATATATTTACCGATTGATAATAATTGGTTATTTTTTGATCCATGGGGATTTGCCAATACCGGGACTAATAAATAGGCTCTGTTCCAGAAGATTGTTTAACCCGTGGCGGACAAAATTTCAACAATTGTTGTAAACAGAGCCAATAAAGAAAGAAACGCCAGCTATTTTACTGGCGTTTTTACTACCTGTTCGGAGGATTCATGGCTGAAAAAGCGATATTTGCCTGAAATAAACCCATACTCACCGGGTTGTTGATGATGATTTTTTAGAGTGATTGCCCCAGGTTTGTTCCAAGGTCTGCCAGAATTTAGGATCTTCATAACCCAACCGCCATATACAAATACCTTTTAAACCATATTTGCTTACCAGTTTTAATTTTGTCTTCAAAGTTTCATAGTTTTCAAACCATACCTCCCGTTCGGCGCCGTTAGGATCGCGGTAGATATAATATGGCTCTTGATGGCGGTCACTCCAGTGAATTTGCTGTCCTTTAATCGCGGCTTCTTTAAGAATTTTCTTTGAAGGGCTGGTAAATCCGCCGGATTTCCCGGCTGGCCAATCATAACCATAGGTGGCGACCCCCAGACAAATCTGAGAAGGCTTAAATCCTTGTTTGATGGCTGTTTGAATGTTTCGTTCAACCCAATGGAAAGGGGCGAGCGGTCCGGGTGGGCTTCCTTCTTGACTATGGTCATAGCACATTACCGTCACCTTATCGACAAATGGGGAAAGACTTCGATAATCATACACATTCGACATCTCCGGCGAGACCCCGACCAGAGGTAAGACGGACATATGGGTTTCTTTGCCCAATTTTTTAAATTGCAAATTGAGCAGTTTCATAAAAGTGGTCATTTCTTGGCGGTCGACGCGAAAATCTTTTCTGCCGGTGGTCGGCACAAATTCAAAGTCAACATTGGCTCCATCGTAGTGATTGGCTTTAACCACACGGACAATATTAGCAATGGCGTTATCTCGGGCCGTAGGGTTTCTTAAGACATTATCCTGATTAGGGACCACGTTGATCAGGGGAAAAATTTTGATTTTACTAGCTTTTGCCAGTCGGATAGCCTCTCCATTGGGCTCCTCTTTAAGGGAACCATCCGGTCTTACATGGTACCACAGGGGGTATATTTCATCAAGAATATTACCATGTAATTTCAAAGATGGTAAAGAGTCGTTGGGGCCGATTTCATTGATATAAAATCCACCCACACCCGGCCTTTGCCTGGCGGGAGCAGGCAGGGACTTTTTCCCCACCCCGCATCCTAAAGGGACCAAGATTAACCCAAAAATCAACAACCAGGTAATCGGTCTTTTCATTCCCATTTCTAAACCGCCTTTCGTGCAACCTTTTTCTTTATTCTGATCCAAAGTGGAATGATTATGCATTACGCTGATGCTACTGGATTATGTCTCCGATGCGAGGGGATATTTGGTAAGTGAAAAGAGGAAAAAGGGAAAAGGGAAAAGGGAAAAAAGGGGATAGGCATGTTTTAGGTCGATTCCATCGATTGGCGGCATTCGGGGTTAAACTGCCGCTTTTTGGTTCTGCTTCACCTTTTGGCCTGTTCACAACCGGAAGACGTAGCAATATACTACAATTATTAGGATTGTCTGGGATAAGGAGGGATTTTATTGGCATCCCTGGCAGAGGTGCAACACGATATTTTAATTATCATCG
>DNPP01000415.1 GCA_003501365.1 Bacillota bacterium | reverse complement strand
TCATCGAGGTCATCTAAGGCTCCTTCACCCACATTGGGTATATCACGGGTGATTTCTTCGGCGCCTAATTTAGTATCTCTGGCTTCAGCCTCATATTCTTCAATATGAATCGAAGTAAAGACATCCTCAACTACCAGCTTTTCACTGATTAAAATCGCATCTTCATAGTTGTAGCCTTCCCATGGCATAAAAGCAACCAATATATTGCGTCCCAATGCCAATTCGCCTTGGTCGGTAGAGGGACCATCGGCAATTACCTCACCGGCCTCCACCATTTGCCCTTCAAGGGCGATTGGCTTTTGATTGATGCAAGTCCCCTGGTTGGAACGCTCAAACTTCAGCATTCGATAGTGATCAGTCTGGTTATTTTCGGCTTGGATAATAATCTCTTCGCCGGTTACTTTTTTTATGACTCCCTTGTTCTTGGCCACCACTACTACGCCCGAATCAACCGCCGCTTTATACTCCATTCCCGTTCCAACCAACGGCGCTTGAGTTTTTAACAAGGGGACCGCTTGACGTTGCATGTTGGAACCCATCAAAGCCCGGTTGGCATCGTCGTTCTCTAAAAAAGGAATCAACGCCGTAGCGATAGATACCAACTGTTTAGGAGACACATCCATTAATTGGACCTGATTGCTCGGAACCTCCAAAATATCTTCCCGATGTCGGACTGAAACCCTAGTATGAATGAATTTGCGAGTCTCAGAGTCAAACGGTTCATTTGCTTGAGCTACAATATATTTATCTTCTTCATCGGCGGTAAAGTATGAGATATCATCACTTACTTTACCATCCACAACTTTTCGGTAAGGAGTTTCAATAAAACCAAACTCATTGATTCTGGCAAAAGTGGTTAAAGATCCGATTAAACCGATATTTGGACCTTCAGGGGTTTCAATCGGGCACATACGGCCATAATGTGAATGATGGACGTCACGAACCTCAAATCCGGCTCTTTCACGGGAAAGGCCACCCGGTCCCAATGCCGACAATCTGCGCTTGTGAGTTAATTCCGCCAAAGGATTGGTTTGGTCCATAAACTGCGATAATTGGCTGGAACCAAAAAATTCTTTAATCGAGGCAACTACCGGCCGAATATTAATTAATGCCTGAGGAGTGATAACCTCGACATCTTGGATGGTCATCCGTTCGCGAACTACCCGCTCCATACGGGATAAACCGATTCGAAATTGGTTTTGCAGCAGTTCTCCAACGGATTTTAGACGTCGGTTACCCAAATGATCAATGTCATCGACATCTCCGTTCCCATCAAGTAATCCTAATAAGTATTTAATGACTTCGACCACATCATCCTTGGTCAAAACTTTAACCGCTTCATGACCGGCTATTTCATTACCCGCGGCATCAATTGAAGCTATAGTGCTTTTGGTCGGATAATTTAAGTGTAATTTTTTATTCAGCTTGTAGCGGCCCACTGAGGCTAGATCATATCGTTTGGGATCGAAAAATAAAGTTTCAAACAAAGTCCGAGCACTGTCTACAGTCGGCGGTTCGCCCGGTCGCAACCTTTTATAGATCTCAACCAGCGCTTCCTCTTCGTTTTGAGTGTTATCTCTTTCCAAGGTGTTCTTAATGCTGTCTTTGTCTTCAAAGAGCTCAGTAACTTGGTAATTATTGCCCAAACCCAATGCCTTCAAAAGAATAGTAACCGGAATCTTTCGAGTGCGGTCAATTCTCACAAAGAGTACATCATTGGAATCAAATTCAAACTCTAGCCAAGCCCCGCGGTTAGGAATGATGCTGGATGAATAGAGATATTTACCGGTAGCATCTTGGGTTCTGCCAAAATACACGCCCGGAGAACGTACTAATTGACTAACAATAACCCGTTCCGCTCCGTTAATAATAAAGGTGCCTTTTTCGGTCATTAAAGGAAAATCGCCCATAAATACTTCTTGTTCCTTGACTTCCCCGGTCTCTTTATTGATTAGGCGTGCTCTTACCCTAAGCGGCGCCGCAAAGGTAACATCCCGTTTTTTACACTCTTCCACCGGATATTTAGGATCACCTAATGCGTAATCAATGAACTCCAGCACTAAGTTACCAGTAAAATCCTGAATTGGAGAGATGTCCCGGAACATTTCCCGTAACCCCTCATCTAAAAACCATTGGTATGATTTTTGTTGAATTTCGATAAGATTGGGCATGTCTAAAATCTCATCAATCTTGCCGAAACTAAACCGTTCACGTTGTTTCTTAACTTTTTCGTGCAAGCCGCTCACCTCTTCAGAATTATGGTACCTATTTAAGTAGTTTTTCCCATTGTAAACAGATAAAAGCAAGGTAACATCGTTATCCTCGCTTACAACGTTAATAATAGATAGATATGTTTAACAATCTTGTGTTATCAGCTCTCA
This sequence comes from Bacillota bacterium, assembly GCA_003501365.1. Taxonomy (GTDB): domain Bacteria; phylum Bacillota; class UBA4882; order UBA8346; family UBA8346; genus UBA8346. The sequence continues at coordinate 1,343 of DNPP01000415.1, read as the reverse complement.
ATCCCGTTAGTTTTTAATCTTGACGTCAAAAAATCTTCAAGTATCTATGAGTACTTGAAGTACATCCTGACTTTAGCAGAATATAATGATAACACAGGATACTTTTTCTGTCAATAAAAAAATTAAGGAATTGAAATTTTTTCAACTCCTTAATTTTTATCAATCAATTCAATTATTTCAATTCGACAGTAGCGCCGGCATCTTCCAATTTCTTCTTGAGTTCATCGGCATCTTTCTTCGGCAAACCTTCTTTTACCGCTTTCGGAGCGCCGTCAACTAAGTCTTTGGCTTCTTTAAGTCCAAGGCCGGTGGCTTCACGGACAACTTTAATAACTTGGATTTTTTGACCGCCACCGCTAGTCAAGATAACATTAAATTCAGTTTTTTCTTCAACAGCGGGACCAGCAGCAGCCGGACCGGCAGCAACAGCAACCGGGGCAGCAGCAGACACACCAAATTCTTCCTCAAAAGCTTTCACTAATTCATTAAGTTCTAATACGGTCATTCCTTTTACGATCTCTAAAACATCGGTAATTTTAGACATAATAATTTTTCCTCCTATTATTTATTTGGTTAATTTAATTTCTGGATAACTATGGATAGGGCAATTAAGTTGAAACCCTATCGTTGTCGCTGATAACAAAATTGCTTCTGACGGCAACTCTTCATTCACCGGCTTCGGCTTTTTGTTTACGAACAGCTTCGGTAGCATAAGCAAGCTTGCGAAGCGGCCCGGCGAGTACTGTTACTAAACCGCGCATTGGAGATTGCAACATGCCGGCGATTTGGCCGAGCAGGGCTTCTCTGGACGGCAATTCGGACAAGGATTTAACCGCATCGAAACTAATGGTTTTTCCTTCTAAAATACCGCCTTTTAAGTGCAACTTCTTATGATCTTTAGCGAACTTTGCTAAAATCTTGGCTGGCGTTACCGGATCATTGTAGCCAAACGCCAAAGCGGTTGGACCACTCAGATATTGATCTAAACCTTCAATATTAGCTTCTTTGGCAGCACGGCTGGTCAAAGTGTTCTTAATAACTCGATATTCCACTCCGGATTCACGTAATTTCTTACGCAATTCAGTCACTTCCTGAACATTAAGACCCCGATAATCCGCTAGGATAACCGACTGCGACTTGGTAATTTTTTCTAATACCTGGCTGACAGTCGCCTCTTTTTCACTTCTTACTGTCATTTTTACACCTCCTCACTTTGATTCAAATTGTCAAAACCGTAAATAAATACAAAAGACCTCCATAGAATCTGGAGGTCTAATTACGGCAATTTTTATGCCTCAATCGACTTATACTTCCAGCCTCGGTAGGCGATTCCCCATTAAATG
>DNPP01000411.1 GCA_003501365.1 Bacillota bacterium | reverse complement strand
TATCCTGTTTAGCGGATGAAGATCTAATTGAGTTGGCAGTGTCTTTTGAAAATATCAAAAAAGTCTTTTCAAAATTAAGTTAACACATTGACGATTTGTTTTGGAGGTGAGGAGATGCAAGCGGATTACCAAGTCGGTGAGGAACATAATTCTTAGCTTGTATCATATAATCTGTGCATAGCTTCAGACGAAAGGGGATTTTATGTTGAAAAAGTTCACGGTTTTAATGATTGTAGTGGTTATTATCGCAGCAATGGCATTTGTTTTATTTAACAATAAGGCCAAAATGGCTGCTAAAATGCATCAAAAACCTTTGACTGAGACTGCAGTTTCGGTAGAGAAGGTTTCGAAACAAAGCGTAAGCGACAACTTTAGCTTGGTAGGGACCACTGCCGCCAATAACGATGTAACGGTGGTATCCGGGATTCAGGGCCGAGTAACCAGAGTTTTGGTTAAGGTTAACGATTATGTGTATCCGGGCGAAAACCTGGTTGAGATCTTTGATGATTTAGGTAAAGTTACTTCCCCTATCGCCGGGATAGTTACCGAAGTACCGGCTACGGTTGGAATGATGCTCAATTCGGGAACCGAAGTTGCTAATGTCATTGATATTTCAACCTTGAAACTAAAGGTGAATGTGGGCGAGGCGGATGTCTTCAAACTAAAACTGGGGGATTCGGTGTCAATTATTACCGAGATTTATCCCAATGTTAAATTCCAGGGGACTATCGGCAGCATTAGCCAGAAGGCGGATGAGGCTCATACTTACCCGGTTGAAATCAAACTGCCCAACAGCAAACAATATCCTTTGAAAGCCGGCATGTTTGCTACTGCGAATTTCTATACCCATTCTGTACAATACGGGATCATCATTCCTCGAAGCGCGTTGGTGGAAGATGATACCACAAATCCCCAAGTATATGTAATAGAAAATGGAGTCGCTCGGTTGCGAAACATTGTTACCGGCCAGGAAGTGGGCACAAATTTAGTGGTTTTGCAGGGACTATCAGAAGGAGAAGTCGTGGTAACCTTGGGGCAAACCAATCTGATGGATGGAGCAAAGGTCAAGGTAGCGAATTAATATAAGGAGAAACCAATATGACAATTACTGAGCTCTCAATCAAACGCCCGATATTTATTATCGTCGTGTTTATGGTATTAGCCTTGTTGGGGATTTTTGGATATGCGCAGCTAAAATATGAATTAATTCCGAATATCGAAATGCCCAATATATTCATTATTACCCAATATACCGGCGCCGCGGCTAATGAAGTAGAGTCTACGGTGACTCGGAAGATTGAAGACGGCGTCGCCACCTTGGACGGAATTGATTCGCTGCAATCAACTTCCTCAGAAGGGATTTCGCTGGTTAACATTGCTTATAAACAGGGTACGAATATCAGTTTCGCTTTGCAGGATGCCCAACGAAAAGTGAACCAGGTGATATCCAGTTTACCGGATGGAATTGAGACTCCGATATTAATGAAATTTTCAACCAGCGATATGCCTGTTTTACGTATGGGCGTAACCAGTAATTTATCGGATAAAAAGTTGTACCGTTTGGTTGATAAACAAATTAGTCCGGCTTTGAGTCAGGTCCCCGGAGTGGGTCAGGTTACTCTTACCGGCGGTGCGGAGCAGGAAATTAGGATTTTTGTCAATTCCAGTAAAATGAAAGCTTACGGATTATCAATTACCGGAATTAAAGCGGCTATCGCTGCAGCTAATCTGGATGCTCCGACCGGGACTGTGAAGGATCAGGATCTCCAGTATACCATCCGCCTTGCCGGAAATATCGATAGTCTAAATGGTTTACGGGAACTAATTATTGGACATTCAAAGGATGGCGGGGATATCCGGCTTAAGGACGTGGCTGTAATAGCCGATAGCATTAAAGATACTTCCACGATTAACCGGGTTAACGGGAAGAACTCTTTAGGACTGATGGTTACCAAACAAACCGATGCCAATGCCGTGGAGATGTCTAGTTTGGTTAGCCGGAAACTCAAAGAGTTATCAGCTCAATACTCCAATATTAATTTGCAATTTTATATAGCCAGTGATACCTCTGAGTATACGGTCAACTCCGCCAATGCGGTCAAAGAGGATTTAATGATCGCCATTATATTGGTGGCTGGGATTATGCTGGTTTTCTTGCATAGCATCCGAAATGCGTTAATCGTAATGGTTGCCATCCCGGCCTCTTTAGTTTCTACAATGATTGGAATGTGGGTTTTCGGTTTTTCCTTGAACATGCTTAGCTTACTGGCGCTATCCTTGGCCATAGGAATTTTGGTCGATGACTCCATCGTTGTTTTGGAGAATATCCACCGCCATCTGGAAAGGGGAGAAGCTAAGGACGAAGCGGCTCTAAACGGCCGAAATGAAATCGGTTTTACCGCTCTCAGCATCACCTTGGTTGACGTGGCGGTTTATTTACCATTGTCAATGGTTTCCGGGATGGTCGGCGGTATGATCCGACAGTTTTCCCTGGTGATTGTCTTTGCAACGTTGATGAGCCTTTTCGTATCATTTACGCTGACTCCGATGCTGGCATCCAGGTTTACAAGGTTGCAAAATCTCAAAGGAAATTCACTGATGGCCCGCTTTGGCAGGTGGTTTGAGCGCTTTTTTGAAAGCTTCACCAAAGATTATCTTTATGTATTAAAATGGAGCCTGGAGCACCGTTTGTCAGTGTTGTTGATTGCCGCCGCACTTTTCTTTATCAGTATTTTGTTGATACCGGCAGGGTTTATCGGTTCCGAGTTTATGGCCACCGGTAACGACCAAGGCCAGTATACGGTATCATTGGAACTTCCCCAGGGCATTAAACTTGAGCAGACCGATCAGGTTACCCGGAAAGTGGAACGGTTTCTAATGAAAATGCCGGAGACTGAAAAAATTATGGCCACCGTCGGAAGTGCCTCGGCGGGGTTCTCATTGTCGAGTTCGCCGAATAATGCCGTAATATCCGTAACGAGCATAGCTGTAAATAAACGGGTTAAAACGGTCGATGAAATGATGATGGAAGCAAAAGCGATGATGGCAGGCCTCCCCGGCGTTAAAGGCCATGTCAGTATCACAAGTTCTTTTGGCGGTGGTCAAGCGCCAATCCAGCTGATGGTAACCGGCGATAGCTGGAAGAGTGTGGCCCAGGGGGCGGCTATTGTCAAAAGAGTCATGCAAACCATCCCGGGAACCGCTGATGTCCAGTTATCCTCAAATGCCGGAAATCCTGAGCGGCAAATCCAAATTGACCGCGAGAAAATGGCCTCTTTAGGCCTGACAATGGCTGAAGTAGGATCGGCTTTAAGTGTGGATTTAGCGGGAGATACAACCTATTCATTCCGTGATAGCGATCGAAACGAATATGATACCCGGATTATTTTAGATGAAGAGAGCCGTAACCGGACCTCTGATATTGGGGATATTATGCTTACCAATAGTCAAGGGCAATCAATCGCTTTAAAACAATTTGCCACTTTTAAGCATACACTGGGACCAACCAAGGTTGAACGGTATAACCGAAATTATTCGATTACCGTGAGTTCGCAAGCTATCGGCCGTCCCAGCGGTTCAATTTCCCAGGATTTCGATAGGGTGATTAAGAAGGAGAAATTACCTTCGGGTGTTAAATTAGTTTACTCCGGAAGTATCAAGAATATGGCGGAGTCATTTTCAAGTCTGGGTTTGGCTTTGTTTGCCGCCATCATATTTGTCTATTTGATTATGGCTGCCCTTTATAATTCATTTATCTACCCATTTATCGTTTTATTCTCAGTGCCGCTGGCCATTATCGGTTCACTCTGGGCTTTGGCTTTAACGATGAATTCATTGAATGTGTTTAGTATTTTAGGTATCATCATGGAGATCGGCTTGGTAAGTAAAAACGCTATCTTATTGGTCGACTTTGCAAACAAGGCCCGGGAAGACGGAGCGGGAGTTCGCGAGGCTCTGCTGGAGGCCGGAAAAGAGCGGTTGCGTCCGATTTTAATGACAACCCTGACGATGATTTTAGGTATGTTGCCGATAGCAATGGCTAATTCGGCCGGTTCAAGCCTTAAGAATGGATTGGGATGGGGTTTGATAGGCGGGCTTACAGTCTCGATGTTATTGACCCTGATTGTGGTGCCGATCGTTTATACCATTATTGATGGCGTTCAAAGGCGCTTTCTTAAAAAGACTCGAAAAGATGTGGCTTATTAAATCAAGAGAAATATCCAATAACTAAAGACAAACAAAACCGGAAGGTCTGGTAGTCGGATGACCTTCCGGTTTTGTTTATAAAGGAAACGGTTTAAGGTACGTTATTTCAATTATGCTCTACGGATCCAAAACATCATTAGAATCGCAACAGCCAGTATAGCGCGATACCAAACGAAAGGTAAAAAACTCTTCCGACGCAGCCAGCGAAGCAAGAAACCGATGACCAAAAATCCTACCACTGCCGAAGTGATAAATCCCACCAGGAACGGAGTGGTAATCGCGCTCGGAGAGAGATGATGCAGTTTCAAAATGCCGGCTCCTGCAATAATCGGAGTTGATAACAGGAAAGAAAAACGGGCCGCATCTTCGCGGGTAAGTCCCAGAAATAAGCCGCTGGCAATCGTAATTCCGGATCGCGAGACACCTGGGATGATTGCAAAGGCTTGGGAAATACCGATCATAAGACTCTGACCCAATGAAACCGATTCACTGGATTGACGTTTGGCTCCATAGCGGTCAGCCAAGTAAAGCAGTATCCCCATTACCAACAACATCACTGCGATAATAACCGGATTACGAAAACTGGTTTCGGCAGCAGATTCTAATAATGCGCCAACCAGGGCGCCGGGAATCGATGCCGCCACGATAAACCAGAACATGCGTCCTTCTTTGGTCTTGAGCCCATTTCCGAGTCCATGCCCGATCAAGAGCAGCCAATCTTTCCAAAAGAAAGCGATTACTGCCAGTAATGTCCCAATATGTAAAGCCACATCAAAAGTTAACCCGGGGTCATGCCACCCCCAAAACCAAGGGATAAGGATCAGATGAGCGGAACTGGAGATCGGCAGAAATTCTCCTAAGCCCTGGGCAAGTCCCAGTATAAAAGCCTGAAATACAGTCATGAAATACACTCCTTGTTTTAATAGTATCTCACATAAACGCAAAAAAACCAAAATAATCCCATTTGCGCATCAAAATAAAAGCCCGCTGAAGCTGTGCTGAAGTTTGGAGGGCCAAATAAAGTTAATTATCATTAAATATACTACATTTTGGGACACATGTCGAATAAAGGGAGGCGGGTGTTTGAAATTTTATTGCTCGGAAGGCAGTTATTGTTATTGAGATTCATGCCGAAAGAGCCAGGCGTGTAGTTTAGTCAGATCCTCACGATCCGGGTAGGCGCTTTCTTGCTGGAGTTGTTCCAGTGCTTTCAAATGTTCGGGATATTGGCTGAAATAGGTGACTAGATGGGAAAAAACCTTAACAGTGGGCGGCGTGATATAGTGTTCAATTCCCTCAACTTGTTCGGCGACGGCGGTATTGGATTTCAAGAGGTGCAAAAAATTTTTGAGGGTTTCATCGCGCCAAACTAAAAAACATCCATAACGAAGGCCTTTATCTGTCAGGGCAATATTTCGATATTTTTGGTAGGTTATAAATCCAGTTTCATCAAGCTTTTGGATCATTCGGGTGACTGATGATGGCCGAACCTGAACGGCTTTGGAAAGATCCACCGGACGGATATAATTTTGTTTAATTACAATCCGGTAGAACATCTCAAGATAATCTTCCATACTGGCAGTTAAAATCATATCTTTTACCATGGACTAATCCTCATTTCATTTATTCGTTGGTTTATTTTTAGTTTATGCTAATCAATTTGCGATTAGAAGATAGCTAGCCAAAGGATGGCAGAGAAGCAAAAATCAGGTAAAAGAATGCAGCTATGCTTTGATTACTTTTGAATCATAATAGGACAGAGGAGGTGAGTTGTTGGTTGGATAATCAAAAGGGAAATAAAAAAGCGGGCGAAATTGGCCGGCCATCCTTAGGAGAGGAAAAAGCCAAACAAGGGATGGAGTTTGGGGGAGAAGCGAATTCCGATCAAAAGGAAACCGTCCATATCCAAAAGCCGAAGAGTCATCAAACAGGAATTGATCGCGGCCGCTGGTCGGATTGAATAGTTGTGAAGAGGGAATATCAACTAAAGTCAGGGTACTTTCATACCTTGATTTTTTTATGATAGCTATCTCCTTGGCGGGAGATTATATTTTAAGATTTATATGGCTTTTTAGATGACTTATTTTTTAAGCAGGCAACGGCAAAAAGGTTGAAGATGTTGCAGTTACTAAAGAAAATTATCTCTGCTAAAAATGGGCGAAACATTTTCCCGCGTTGGTATCGCCTGGTTTTTTATAGCGTTTTATTTTCTCTGGCTTTAGGGATGCGTATTCCCTGGTTATGGGAAATTCCTCGCTATGTCGACGAGCTAAAGGAAGTCAATCTGGCTCGCCTTATATATCTGGGCAAGCTTTATCCTTTACACAATATGGCCCGGGAAATCGGCGCTTTTCATAATTATATTTTGGCCGGGATTTTTAAAATCTTTGGTCTCAGCTTGGCTTGGCCTCGCCTGTATGTGGCAATCATCTCGGCATTAACGGTTGTACTGATTTATGAGTTGGGCCGGCGTCTATACAATCGTTCGACCGGACTAATTGCGGCAGGGCTTTTGTTAACCAATGGAATGCATATTTTGGTAACCCACACGGCTTGGTCTAATTGCACCACACCATTCTTTTTTATACTGGGCTTCATGACAGTTTTAACGGCTGAACAAAATAGGAACGGTAAAGGGTTAATCATTGCCGGGTTTGTTTGGGCCTTAGCCTTACAAACCCATTCCTCAGTCATTATCTATCTGGTGGTTATTATTGGATATGTTTTGAGAATGTATCGTTCCGGTGATAGTGATAGTGATAGTGATAGTGATAGCAAGATCGAAACCAAGTATTATATATATGCGGGACTGGCTTTTATCACCGGCTATGCAAATATGATTTATTATAATACCCTTTCCAGGGGAGGCAGTATTGCTTGGATATTCTCCAAGGATTATACTCTGGAGACGAATCCCGGTTGGAATTCCTTTTTAAAAAATTTGCACTCAATGTTTTTTGAGGTAATCCGGTCGCTCAGTGCGGTTTATGCTTCGCGGGGTCCTTTATTGGGTGAGTATTTAGCGCAGCCGCTCTTTGCCGCTTGTATTTTCATATTGGGGCTCGGAATAGTCCGGGCTGTTAAAAAAAGACAATGGTTATTGCTATGGCTGATTGGCGCAGGATTTATGGTCATACCCTGGATCAATCGCCGTTACGGATTCTTTATGGTAACCCGTTACATCATGCCGGTAATTATCTGTAGCATATTACTGTTGGCTGATGGTCTATACGCTTTATATGAATTAATCAGTGCCAAATTAGGTCGCCCACGATTGGCCGTTATCGTTGGTGTCAGCTTATTTTTAGGCTTTACCGGGTTTCAGCTCGGACAATTCTATTATTATTGCGCCAAACTTTCCGATACCGATATGTCGAATCGTCTTGCCATCCGCATTGTGAGGATAATCGCTAAATGGGATCCGGTATCGAATACTAAGGTAATTGATCGCTTGGAGGGTTACCTTGGGAAATGACCCGTTACCGATATTACTATCTTTCAGTAAATACAACTATTCAATTGAACGGGTACCTCCTGCTAAAGAGAACCAGACCAATGAAACTCTTTGGAAAGAGCTGGTTGAGAAATATCGCCGCCGTTGTTTGGTGGGGGTTATGGATAATCAAACGTATTCCCAGCTTGCGAAAATTTTGCCCATAAAAAAAGCCCAAGCGGTAAGCCAACATTTGGTATTGCATTACCGCTCCCATATCCCCAAAGTAAAGCTATATATAACGAAGCTTTAAAAGATTTCCAATTTATCCGCTTTATCCGCTCGGCGATCTTCCTAAATAATTTATCAAAATTTTTTTGAAGCCCATAGTAAATATGAATTCTTGCATTGCAGGCGATTTATGCAAATGAATATGATATAATTTTGATAAATTTAGGTGGTTAAAGGAGCGATAATCAATGCCGCAAAACCCTTCATTTTTACGTAATGAGACATTAAAGACCATTAATATTCGTCATAGCATCCGGACATTTACCGATGAACCCATCACGGATGAAGATATTTTTACTATTGTTGAAGCGGCCAATAAGGCGCCATCCGCTCACAACCAGCAATCATGGCATTTTATCATTATTAAAGGCGAAAAGAAGCGTCAATTGGTTGATCTGGTCAATAGTAAAGCCGCTGAATTTCCCAAATCGACTTCAGTCTTGCTCCGAATGGCATCACGTTCAATGGCTAGCGCTCCGGTGGTCATAGCAGTGGCGAATACCGGCGAGTTAATTGAACACGGTACCAAATTATTCGGGATCGATTTTGAAATTGCTTATGATTTCTTTCGTACGATGGAGATCCAAAGTTCAGCGGCAGCTGTACAAAATCTGCTACTCGCTGCAACTTCGCTGGGACTTGCTACTGTATGGCTGGGTATTTTATTTTTGATTAAAGATGATGTGTTGGCATTATTGGGTGAACCGCAGGGTGAGTTTATGGCGGTTATTCCCGTAGGACATCCTACAAAAATTACTAAAGGCCCTGAAAAGAGGCCCTTGGAGGTCATCGTTAAAACTCTTACGGAATAAGCCTTGGGTGAAGAAATTTGCAAAATTGATTTGCCGGCAGGATCATCTTCGCGAAAGTAGAATAAAACAAGTTGATCTATTGAGGTAGGAGGAGGTAAATTGCTCGATTATCCAAACTTTAAAAACGCAGTTGCTGAATTAACCGAAATCGACCTTAGCAGTTATAAGAGCCAGCAAATGGACCGTCGGATCAATTCTTTAATGCAGATCTGGGGTCTGGAAACCTATGATGAGTTTCTGGAGGTTCTCAAGACCAATCCCCAGAAATATAAAGAATTTGTCAAAAAATTGACGATTAATGTTTCAGAGTTCTTTCGTAATTCCGAGCGGTTTTACGAACTATGGAAAAAAATTATGCCGCAGTTACTTAAAAAGCCCCAAATACGAATTTGGAGCGCCGGTTGTTCCGATGGGGCCGAACCCTACTCCATAGCAATAGTAGTACAGGAACTGGGAGCCTCCGATCGGGTAAAGATTCTAGCCAGTGATGTCGATAAAATCATCTTAGCTAAAGCCGAGCAAGCGGTTTATGGCTTTAATGAAGTGAAAAGTTTGCCGCCGGATTTATTAAGCAAATATTTTGAGAACCGTGATAATCTATATTACCTGAATGATACTACCAAAGGATTGGTACAGTTTTACGCTCATAATTTGTTGTTGGATGATTATGCCTCCGATTTGGACTTGATTATCTGCCGTAATGTAGTCATTTATTTTACCGAACAAGCGAAAGGACTACTTTATCAAAAGTTTTTAAAGGCTTTAAGTCCAGGCGGCTATCTAATGGTTGGCGGCACCGAGCCGATTTTAGCGTACCGGCAATTGGGTTTTGAGAATCCGCTCACCTCCTTTTACCGGAAACCCGAATAAACCGGCTAACACTCTTTAAAAAGGCAGGTATATTTGATTGATCACGGGTACCGGGGTTGATTTGATCGAAATAAGCCGGATCACTGCAGCGATTCGGAATGAGCGTTTTAATGAACGGGTTTATACCGCTACCGAATTAATGGAGACTAAAAAGTTACCTCATCGCCTGGCGGGTTTTTTTGCCGCTAAGGAAGCTTTATTAAAAGCTATGGGTACGGGACTCGCCGGGTTTAACTGGCTTGAAATGGAGATTGTTCATGACGATGCAGGAGCACCCCACTTTCAAGTCTCCGGGAAAGTGGCCCAATTCTTAGCAAGCCAAAAAATTGTCCGGATCCATTTAAGTATCTCCCATTGTAAAGAATACGCGGTGGCCCAGGTAATTCTGGAAGAAGGCGAATGATTGATGAAAGTGGCCTTTGCCGAAGAAATGAAACGGATCGACCGCTTAACTCAAGAAAAGTTTGGCGTTTGCGGTCTCATTTTAATGGAGCGGGCTGCATTGGCGGTTTTGGATGTTGTCAAGACGCGCTTTGGCAATTTTTGCGGGCGTAAGGTCTATCTTTGTTGCGGCAAGGGAAATAATGGCGGAGACGGATTGGCCTTAGCCCGTTTATTGAGGGAGCAAGCAGCCGAAGCAATCGTGGTGTTGGCTTTTGATCCCAAGCTGTTTCAGGGATTGGCTGCCCAAAATTATGAATCGGCAGTAAGATTTGGCGTCCGGATAGTGCGTTGGCCCGAGGTCAATCTGGCCGAAGGCGATTTGATTGTCGACGCTCTATTGGGTACGGGAGCAATCGGGATACCCAGTGGTCCGGTGGCTGAAATAATCGAGGCTATCAATCTTTCAGGTAAACCGGTAGTAGCTATCGACGTACCTTCCGGTGTAACGGTCGATACCGGACAAGTAAACGGTGCCGCGGTTAGGGCAGAGACCACCGTTACATTTGGTTTGCTAAAACCGGGTCTGCTTTGTTACCCCGGCGCGGAATATGCCGGAGAAGTGATTCTTAAACAAGTTGGTTTTGCCAGGCAGTTATTGGAAGATCCGCAACTGAGTTTAAATGTTTTATCTACACCGGAGATTAAAGCATTATTACCCAAACGGCCGATTACTGCTCATAAAGGAACCAATGGCCATCTTTTGGTGGTCGGGGGTTCACCTGGGATGACAGGAGCGGTTGTCCTGGCTAGTCTGGCAGCACTCCGGTCCGGTGGCGGCTTAGTTACAGCGGGTATACGACCGGGGCTGCCATTTCCGGAAAAGCCATGGGAGGTTTTGGTAAAACTCTGGCCGGAATTGCAATCGGAATTGGAATCCGCAAACTTTCGGAGTATTGTCTTTGGCCCCGGCCTTTCGATGCTGGAGGATGGGCAGGCATTTCTATTCCAGTTGTTGGAAGAGGCTAAAGTTCCGATGGTAATCGACGCCGACGGGCTAAACCTGCTGGCCGGTAAGGCAAATCTAGATCGTCAATTTAAACAATCATTGGTTTTCACGCCCCATCCCCGCGAGATGTCCCGACTTACCGGATTATCCGTAGCTGCGATTCAGGCCGACCGGATTGGGGTAGCCCGACATTTCGCCGCAGAATGGAGAGTAACCATCGTATTAAAGGGCGCCCATACCGTAATTGCCGCTCCCGACGGCCAAACCTTTATCAATCCCACCGGCAACCCCGGCATGGCGACAGCCGGTACCGGGGATGTTCTGGCAGGGATGATCGGCGGACTCTTAGCCCAAGGGTTAGAAACGACGAAGGCAGCGGTTGTCGGTACTTATTTGCACGGTTTGGCCGGTGATCAGGTCGCTCTGGAACGGGGCACCGCAGGGTTGATTGCCAGTGATCTTATTTCCGTGATTCCTATCGTGATAAAGAAGGTGCAATTGTCTTGAACAGGCATCAAGAACGGATTCGACCCGCGTGGGTAGAGATAAACCTGGCGGCGATTGGACATAATATAAGAGAAGTAAGGCGTCTTGTCGGGCCAACCCCGGATATTATGGCGGTGGTTAAGGCGGAGGCCTATGGGCATGGAGCGGTTCCGGTCGCCAAAGCAGCAATAGCGGCCGGCGCCAGTTGGTTGGGAGTGGCCATGCCCGAAGAAGGCATTACTTTGCGAACAGCGGGCCTGACCGTCCCGATCTTAATTCTGGGGCCTATTCAACCGGATCAAGTAAAACCGGTTGTGGAGCATGGGTTGACTGCCGCTCTTTGTAATTGGGAGGCTGCGGTTGCTATGTCGGAGGAGGCGGGCCGGACCGGTAAAACAGCGCTAGCCCATCTTAAAGTCGACACCGGTATGGGGCGGATCGGAATTGTGCCAAGCACTGTAGTTGAATTTATGGCTAAACTGAAGAATTTGCCCGGCCTACAAGTGTCGGGAATCTTTTCCCACATGGCCACCGCCGACGAGCGGGATAAGAGTTACGCTCGAAAACAAATTGAAACCTTTTCGACAATGGTGGCCGCATTAAGGAGCTCCGGATTACTGCCGGATAAGGTGCATTTGGCCAATAGTGCCGGTATCATGGAGCTACCGGCTTCTCATTTTAATATGGTGCGGCCGGGGATCATTCTCTATGGCTTATACCCTTCCAATGAGGTTGATCGTCAAAAAGCCAGTTTCGAACCGGCATTGACTTTGAAAACCAAAGTAACCTTTATTAAAAGAGTACCGCAGGGAACCGGGATTAGTTACGGTCAAAGATATCATACCGGGCGGGAGAGCACTATTGCTACGATACCGATTGGGTACGCCGACGGTTGGTCCCGGATGCTTACCAATAAAGCGGAAGCGTTGGTTCGTGGTAAGAGATTCCCAATTGTAGGTACTATTTGTATGGATCAATGCATGATTGATTTGGGAGACGAGCCGGTTAGGAGCGGCGAAGAGGTGATATTGATCGGTAAATCGGGTCGCGAGACAATTACCGCCGATGAAATAGCCGAGAGTCTCGGAACCATTAATTATGAGGTTGCCTGTATGCTTAATAACCGTTTGCCAAGAATGTGGATCAACGAACATGAGTAAGACGGTTGTTCTTAAATGCCCCTGGTTAGCCGCGGAAGGGCTTTCGGCTAAGGTTTTACAATGGCTGGTTACAGAGGGCCAGACCGTTGCGATTGATCAAGATATTATGCTGATGCAGCTGGATCAGGAGGAATTTCTGTTGCCCGCATCGGAAGATGGTGTCGTTCAATCACTGCTGGTTGAACCGGGGGATTGGATTGAGCCCGACCAAGAACTGGCCATTATCGAAATAAAGATAGATTAGAATATTTTGTGCCCCGCCGCATAAATTACGGTGGGGGTGTTTTGTTAATGAAAACCAAGCTGTTTTGGAGTATACTGT
>DNPP01000424.1:3676-5161 GCA_003501365.1 Bacillota bacterium | reverse complement strand
AAGGAGCTTGTATTTTGATGAATTTGAGTGAGGATTTAAAAAAAATTTTTTTAGTCACAGTCGGCGCCGTAGCCATTACTGCCGAAAAATCCAAGCAAGTCATTGATGAATTGATCAAGCAGGGTGAACTCACGGTTGAACAAGGCAAAGTATTAAACGAAGAATTGAAAAGAAATATGAAAGAAAAAGGCCGGGACGTTCGCTCAAGCCCCGATGATAATAGTAATAGTAATAATAATAGAGATAGGGATAGTTTTAATATTGTAAACCAACTGGAACAGATGAGCGAGGGGGAAATTCAAGCAATCAAAGATAAAATTGCCAAAATGGAAAGACTAAAAGACAATCACTAAAAAACGTATCCACTGCAATATTAAGCAGTGGATACGTTTTAAAAAAAATTAATTTGGTGAAGGAAAGCCGAATGATGACGGATCGCAAGCCATTCAAGCGAAAAAAGGATCGGAGTGCTTATTCCGATAAAACATCGCGTTTAAGAGAGATTATAGGAGTTCTAAGAAAACACGACATCCTTCAAGGAATCACTCCGGGTAAGCTGTGTAAAATTTTAGAGCAATTGGGACCGACATTCGTAAAATTGGGGCAAATCATGTCGATGCGTTCGGATATCCTGCCCCCGGAATATTGCAATGCCCTTATCAGCTTGCGTGAGAATGTACAACCAATGGATTTTACAGAAGTTGAACGGGTAATTGAAAGTGAATACGGCGTTTCCTATAAGGAATTTTTTGAATGGATCGATCCCAATCCGTTGGGTTCCGCCTCGATTGCCCAAGTCCATCATGCGCTATTAAAAGACGACCGAAAAGTTGTCATCAAAGTGCAACGACTACATATTAGACAAGTTATGGCCGGGGATATTGTGATTATCCGCAAGGCAATCAGTCTGTTGAAAATATTCGGCGGCAGTGGAGATGCCGTTGATTTTAAAATAATTATTGAAGAAATGTGGATTGTTGCCCAACAAGAAATGGATTTTCTTATTGAAGCGTCCCATCTTGAGGAATTTGCCCGCCTAAATTCGGAAATTAATTACATCGGCTGCCCGAAGGTTGAAAAAAGCCTGACAACATCACGGGTTTTGGTGATGGAATCGATCGAGGGTATTCAGATCGATGATTTAGATACCCTTCAAGAACGAGGATATGACATGAATGAAATCGGTCGGAAATTGGCTGAAAATTATGCCAAGCAAGTGCTTAATGATGCTTTTTTTCATGCCGACCCGCATCCCGGAAATATCCGGGTTCGAGAAGGCAAAATAGTATGGCTGGATTTCGGAATGATGGGCCGGCTGAGTCATCGCGATCAGCAGCTAATAAAATCAGTTGTCAATGCGATTCTAAAAAACGATGCCTGGGAGTTAAAAAACGCAATTCTTGCAATCGGGGACCCAAAAGGTAAAATTAATCATGCCGCACTTTACACAGATATTGATGAGATGCTTATCCGATATAGACAAAT
>DNPP01000424.1:0-3345 GCA_003501365.1 Bacillota bacterium | reverse complement strand
TTTATCCATGCCGAAAGGATACGCAATGCTGGGAAGAGGAATTTTGACTATCGAAGGGGTGCTTACTTTTTGCAGTCCCCAATTGAATTTTGTGCAGATGCTTGAAGATCATGCGTTTGGCGCGATGATAAAGGATTTCGATGCTTTAAAAGAATTTAGACAAATTGGAAACCGGCTTCTCGGCGCATTGAGTAAATCCATGGATATACCGTCGGAAATTGCCGATGTGTTAAAAATGACAGTTAGAGGGCAAACCAAAATCAATCTAGGAATTACGGAGGCGGCGGAACCTCTCAATGCCGTTAATAAAATGGTGGATAAATTGGTTATCGGTATTATCGATGCCGCGCTACTCATTAGTTCGAGTCTTATTTGCACCACCGATATGTCACCGAAGATATTTGAAATACCCGTATTAGGGATGATGGGATATTTTGCCGCGCTAGTGGTAGGTATTTGGTTATTGAACGGAATCATTAGAAAAAAATAAAAATTTTAGAATTTCATGGTAGGGGCCACTTACGGGACTATCTCATGAAATACAGATATCTTCCTATCCTATTGAAGAGTTTCTTTTAGGTGAGTTCACGATCCAGGCACTAGTCAATGCCAAAAAAAGACACCTTGTTTTTCAAAGTGTCTTCGGTCATTTAATTATTAAAGAAACTTTCGGATATTAATATCTTCTTCCACTAATCGGAATACATATGTTTTGTCCTCGCTGAAGATTAGCATTCGGATTGGCAGTAGCAAGTAAATCTACAGAAATTCCATATTGATTTGCCAAAGTATTAAAAGTATCCCCCTGCTTGACCGTATATGGTTGGCAGTAATATTGATCAGGCCGACTCCGATAGGGTTGACCGTATTGACCAGGTTGGCCCTGATAAGGTTGACTATATTGACCGGGTTGATTATACATTGACATTTAGTTATATCACCCCATTCTTCAAAAGTCTTTAATATTATAATATGGAGGGAAAGGAATATTGAATTGTTTCAGAAGCATGATTTCGACAATGGAAATTTAAATCAGGTATTTCCGATTGTCAAATGCTTTATGCCAAATTCCCCAAAAACTCAAATATTCGCAACCCGATTTCGGCTTACTTTCCCCAAATTATATCCTTTCTGAAGAAAAAGAGAGCTGTCTTTTTGGGTATTTTTGTTGGTAGGCAATGATCGTTTGCCCAAAGACGAAGAACCACAAAACTTCCACCTTATATATCATACTAAATATAATATAAAATATGTAAACCTAGTAGCGGCTGGAACAATATGTAATGAATTGAAGGGTAGTTATATTTTTGACCGGTATTCAGCAAGGATTTTTATTAATTTGGTTTAATTATTTAGATAATCAATTTTATGAGCTAGAAAAATATATTACCAAAAATCATAGAAATACGAGGACTTGAAGGATGAAAGTTCTATTAGCCGAAGATGATCGGCGCTTAGGTAAAATTATCAAACATATGCTTGAGAAAAGTGGTAATCAAGCGGATTGGGTCATGAGAGGCGATGAAGTTGCTGATTATTTGGAAGCTTCTTGTTATGATGTCTTGATACTTGATTGGATGATGCCGGGTGAAAGCGGTTTGGACGTATGCATTCATTTGCGGAAAAAGAATTATCAGGGCGCAATCATCATGCTTACCGCAAAAGATTTGGTAGAGGATAAAGTACGCGGTTTAAACAGCGGGGCCGATGATTATTTAATCAAGCCTTTTGAATTTGAAGAACTGTATGCCCGCTTGCAAGCTTTAGCCAGACGCAGTAATTTTCCGATTCAACCCGATATTATGGAAATCGGTGATTTACGTATTAATTGTGCAGATAAGACAGTGAGTATGGCCGGAAATATTATTCAGTTAACCGGAAGGGAATTCCAGATTCTGCATTTATTAGCCCAAAATATCGGGAGTGTAGTTCCCAGAGAAGTGATTATTAACCGGGTTTGGGGTATTGATGATGAAATAACTCCAAATAATCTCGATGCCTATATTCGACTCCTACGCCGTAAAATGGATCGGCCTTTTGCGGCCCCGCTGATCCAAAATATTCGGGGCATCGGGTATAAACTGGAGGGAAAAAATGTTTGCTGAAATTCGTAAACGCTTAACCTTGTTTAATACTACTTTAACCGGATTGTTCCTGATTCTCTTAATGGCCGTATGTTTCTTCGGGCTTAAAGTAGTGTTCTATCTTGAGGGAAGCCAAGAAGTAATTATGTATGGAAGAGAAGAGTCCGAAGAAAGTGTGGATATTTTAAGACATGCTTTGCATCATCAAAATCAAACAGTAGAACAATCGCCGGACGATGACGGCATGTTTGTCTATATTTACGATCTGCATCAAAAACTGATTCAGTGGGAAGAGCCCTATCCGGAATTAAATTCTCAAGTGGAATCGATAATTAAGAATTGGAAGCTACCCGAAGATCGCGCAAAGGAAATTATTATCTCCACAACAAAAGCGAAACACATTTTCATGATGTCTAGTCATGGTGTATATGATAACGGCAGGCAAGTAGGCTGGGTATATGTGGGAGAAGAAGTTACCGCATATAATAATATGGCGAATGTATTTTTGGGGACTCTTTTTGGCATTGGGTTGGTCTTCTTAATCGCAGTTTATTTTATTGGCAATATTATGGCCAATAAAGCAATGGGGCCCATTTATCAGTCTTTTGAAAGGCAGCGGCAGTTTACGGCGGATGCTTCCCATGAATTGCGGACACCGCTTGCTGTCTTACTCAGTTCCACAGAGGCAGTTATCACGGACCAAGAAAGCAAGATGTCTCAATTTGCAACTCAAACGCTGAGCGATATGAAAGATGAGATAAAGAAGATTAATAAACTCGTCGCCAATCTCTTGACTTTGGCCCGGACAGATGCCGAGGGCCAGAAAATCATTTGTGAAGAATTTGATGGAATTAAGGTAATCCGGGAAGCAGTTAATTCCCTTATGATTTTAGCAGTAAAGAAAAATATCGGTATTGATTTAAAAGGCCCCGCAACATTAATGATATTTGCCGATAAAGAACGAATATATCAATTAATCTATATTTTACTTGATAATGCCATAAAATACACTCCCGACCAAGGGCAGGTTATAGTAGAGGCCGGACGTAAGGAGCACGATAACTTTTATATATTAGTCAAGGATACCGGTATCGGTATTCCCGCGGCAGAGCAAAAAAGAATTTTCGAAAGATTTTATTGTGTCGATCAGATGCGTTCCCGGGAGCAGGGTGGCGCCGGTCTTGGGTTGTCGATAGCGAAATGGATTGTCGATGCTCATGAGGGCCTTATTAATGTCAATAGTTTACCCGGACAGGGAACA
>DNPP01000060.1 GCA_003501365.1 Bacillota bacterium | reverse complement strand
AATTTGACGATTGGTTGGAGGAGAAGTCACCACCGTAAAGCCGGAGTCCTGCCAGAATTTCTCCCAGATCGAACCGTACCAATAATATAATAAAGCTCTGGGAATACCTATTTTCAATCCATCACCGGCCCGTGTTTTAAATTGATATCATCGTTGCCTTTTACAGCAAAATATTATTTATTAGTTCTAAGTCTCCAACTATTTTCCTTCTTTTTATGTGAAGAAGCTTACTGTTTAAAATTACTTCGTTTTAGCACTTCCTGAACTGCCAGAGTGGTTATCTTAGCCCCATTCTCCACCAAATCGGCATCTTCCATTTTGCCCAAATCGCCCAGGCCTATAATAATCGGGATATTTAATGAATTTAAGACATCTACCGTATCTCCCTCCACTTTATTATGGCCTTCATTTTCCGGATAACCTTCTTTGGTAACCGGTAAATCAATAACTGAACCATCCCTGGTAACAGAAGCCGTAATCGGTACCCCATCAACATGGGCTGTGTTGGAGGCTACTGCAACTACGCCCAGAATATCGATATCCGGATCGGCAGCCAAGTCTCGGATCACTTTTTCACCATTTCCCTCGTCGCGGCAACCACAGTCATCAACCATCACTAATACAGGATCATGGACCGCTTTTTTAATTGCCGCAGCTATCTCCGGTCCTTCCACAGGGGTAGGATTACCGCCGGAGAATGAAATTGCCCGGCCTCCAACATTATGGGCAACTTTTTCAACAACTTTTTGAGCCACCCGATCGCCATCGGTAATGATTACAATTTTTCTTTTCGGCACCTGGAAAACTCCTTTACCTGATATGAAATTATTCGTAATGCTAAATTTAAGATTCTTTTTTAAATTGACTTACCTGCTCACACAATTGTTGATAATTTTTCCGAATCCCCACTGCAATTAAATATTTTCCCAATCCTGAAATTTTAAAAATGTCATTTATCAATGAACCGATTTTCATCCATAAATTATTAGCCAACTCCCCGGCATTAATAAAATGCCATTTTGTTAAATCCAAGCCCTGCTTTTCTAAGATGAAATTTACAGTTTGCAGGGCCAATTCATAATTTGTACCGAAAGCCACTGTATAAACTGAATCGCCCCGGTAATCTTCACCTATGAAATGAGGGACCCCTATGTCCCTCGGAATGCCTTGCTTAAACTCCTGAATGGATAGAATTTCTTGAAGAGCCGGCACTCGGTTCCCGGGCAATTTTTGAAGATGAATATAGGCGGCAATCAGCGCTGATTGAGAAAATCCGGCGTAAAAATAAAAAAATTTCACGTTCATTTCCCTATTGTATACTGAATGGTTTCTCTCACTTTGGCGACTAAAATCGGAAACGAAAAAATTGTTCCCAAAGTAACGAGTGGTCTGCCCAGTTTAACCCATCCCATTGCTCGAGAGGAAAAGCCTCCGGTAACCATCAAGGGATTATATAATTGTACGCAATCGACAAAATAATACTGAGAATAATCGGCGCCGCTTAACTTTAAAAATTCTTGAATAATATGGATCACCAACTGGACGGAATTTCTACGTCCCAAAATATAAACTTCATTCCCCCGTTCATCTTTTCCGATAAAGATCAATTTCCCATGATCCTTATTAGTAATGCAGTCAAAATAGGGGATCTTTTTGAAATCATTCCAACTGGGAAGCCGGTTATTACTCAAGATTCCCAGGTGGATGGCTGCCGCAGTCGGAGATGCATGGGCTCCTCCATAACAATGATAAACAATTTTCAAGAATGATCCTCATTCTTATTTTGACTGGAGTTTTCCTTGCTTTCCGTATTCGGATACGAATCCGAATCCGGATCTGAATCATCAGGTTCTTCACCGATTGCCCCGGTAAATTCCTTACGTAAATCTTTTAAACTACCTCGATTGATGAGTAAAAATAAGCCAACTCCAACCACTAAAAACGCAATTACCCAAAAAAGGCTACGCATGCTGCCGCGATTGACAGCTCTAGTTCCGCTGGTACCGTATAAAACATCTTTAGCGGCGGCTGCGAATACTTGTGCCCCTCTCTCAGCTGAAACTTTACTGTTTCGGTCCGCCCCAAACTCCAGCAATATACTGCGGGGACCCAAATCTTGATTATATTTTCCTTTGCCGTAGAAAATTCCTTTAATAAAACCGGGATACCTGCGGTCACAGGCTGCTTTAATCCGTTTGGCAAAATCATTATTGGCTTGAAAATTGGGGTTTTGACGCCCCACCACTAATTGAACCTTGGTAACTCCTTTATTTTGAATTACATCGCTGTATAATTGCGGGGGTACCGCATCCCTATGAACATCTAGCAGAGTAGTCGGCCGGTTTTTAAGCAATTGCACCGCCGTACGTCGCGACCGATCATACGCCATGGCATCATGGGGATCGTGAGGAGCTTTAGAGTGTATCACCGGTATGCCGTTTTTCTCAAAAGCATTAGTTAAACTGTCTCCCACTTGAAAAATGCCGCCATGTCCAAACTTACTGGAAGTACCATCACCGGGGATATAGGACTCATCGGAATGGGTATGATAAATCCCAATGGCGCCTTTGTGTTTAACTTCACCTCGTAAAAATTCCA
>DNPP01000319.1 GCA_003501365.1 Bacillota bacterium | reverse complement strand
GGAATAAAAAATATACCTTGTCGCCCTATACTTAACAGTCCACCTTCTTTTGCTTTACCAAGCGCCAAAAATAATGATATATATATCGTTTGAAATCCGAATGAAATAAAGATAATGCTATTGGCGATTAAAGCTTTACTTCCAATATGAATAACCACACTGTCATTGCTGAATAAAGCGATAATCAGATGTGCAAAGACACCGATCAACAATGCGCTGATTCCACAAAACCAGGTAGTCCAACGTAGAGAAACGCTGACTGCTTCTTTTAAGCGGTCGATTTTTTTGGCCCCGTAATTAAATCCGGCCAGTGGCTGAAACCCTTTCGAGTAGCCAAAAACCACATAGGTTACGATGGCAAAGACTCTGGTGACAATTCCCATGGCAGCTACGGCAGGGTCGCCAAAATTACTGGCCGCTTTATTGGTTAAGCCCATGGAGGCGCTTGTTAAGAGTTGATAAATCAGCAGTGGAATTCCCACTTTTAATATTTGAGAAAAAATTTCTTTATTAAAAACAAAATGTTGAATCGTTATTTTTACATAACTTTTCTTGCCCCAGAAATATTGCAAGTACAAAAAAGTGGTTAGACTCTGAGCCACTACATTGGCAATTGCTGCTCCTTTTATACCCCAACCGAATGTATAAATAAAGAGCGGTTCTAAAATTAGATTGAGGATTGTCCCTGCTATCATAGCCGTCATGCTTATTTTAGCGGCGCCTTCAGATATTGCTATATTATTCATGGTTACATTGATGATACTTAAAATGGAACCCGCAATAAATATGGTGGAAAAGTCCCGGGCGTACGGCAAAATAGTTGGTGTTGCGCCAAAAGAAAGTAAGACTTTATCTAAAAAACTCAATATGATTATTATTATAATGGTCCCAATACCTAGACTGCTAAAAAAGGCTGTTGAAGCAGTCCGATTTGCCTGTAAGATATCTTCTTGGCCTAAAAGCCTTGAAATATAGGAAGACGCTCCGCTACCGAAGGTTAACCCCAAACCAATAAGAAACATTGAAATCGGGAAAGCAATCGATACGGCTCCGATGGCGCTTGTCCCCAATTTACCCACAAACATAGCATCAATTACATTGTAAAGAGCGGTCACCAGCATACCAATAATTACGGGTGCGCTAAATTGCAGTAACACTTTGGGAATCTTTTCCTCTGCCATTAGCTTAATTTTCTGGTCGTTTTCATTCATTTTTAAATTCCTCCACTTGTAATTTCAAATTTTAGACCAACCGAAATTAAATAAAACGACTCGTTCAACTGGTCCCCGACGCCACTTCTTTTTTAAAAATCTCCAGCAATTCCTCAAATGTATCTTGATTCAATTTTGCCGCTCTCCTTTTATTTATATTTCTTCACCGAAATATTTTAACGTAAGTAATTTACGAACTTCGTAATAAGTAGTTAAAAAAATTTAGATATTATCCACTACTTTTTTTAGCAAACAAATAAAAATATGACGTTCTTCTTCAGTTTCAATTGCTGCCAAACATCGCTGGGCTATTACATAATCTACTTTTTTATGAGCTTCTTGAATTTCCTTTCCCAAATCTGTCAATTCAATAATGAAAGAACGTCGGTCATCCGGGCTTATCACTCGTTTAACAATCCCACGTTTTTCAAACCGATTAATGGCACTCGTTAATGTACTATTCGGGATGTCCAGTATTTGCAGTAATTCTTTAATTTGTTTTTGCGGATTAGCGACTATCACGTCAATGATTCTTATATCTAATACCGATAGCCCCTGTAATTTTTGATCATATTCTTCAGTACAATTATTCTTAAGTTGTTTATAGAGTAATTGATGAAAGATTTCATCAACACTTTGAAGGTCCGTTTCATTTATCATTTAACTTGTTCCTTATAACGTAATTTTTATTATTCGTAATATTATTATACACTTATCTTTACTTTATGTAAATAGAGTCTTAATTAAATTAGACCATGTATCCTATAAGGCTTGAATTAGCTTTGCATCACAACGAATTGAAATTAGGTGTTTTAACTCCTGAACTCGCAATTAATGCCCGAAACTGTTCCTCCAATATTTCCATTTCATTTTGAGCAACAAGATTATGCTTAGAGTAGGCCGTTTCAGCAATTTTAGTATCCATGGTCCGCATAAATATTGGCACTAGTAAAAATAACGGCAAGTAATAGATATTTAGCTTTGAAGGCGTAACTTTGATGTTTAGCTCTTTTAATACTTCAAAGCATTCTCTTGTTGCTAATAGCATTTGCTTGATAGTGCCGGATGACTTTGCGAGCTTATAGTTATTGGAATCAAATCGATTCAGTGCTTTCCCTATCGGCAAGATTACTGCGACATGAGTCTTCTGCCATGCATCCATATTGTTGCTGATACTTGGAGCAAATCCGGCATCTTTAAATACCCTTACCAGTTTCAAAAGCCTTTTGGTTTTTTCTCCATTCAACTCTCCGAAAGTGGTTGCTTGAAATATCTTAGCTATTCCTTTGCCAATGTAATAATTGACCATACCATCTTTTCTTTCACCACCGGCGGAAGGAAATCCAATCATAATTCTTTCATATCCAACCGCATCGATCCATTTTTGATATCCCGACGGGTTATTCACAACAAACACAATATTGGGGGATTTGTTTTTGGACAGGATCGGCAAGATTGAATCAATCTGCGTATTTTGGACAATCACTATAATATAGTCATAAATGTCGTCTTCATTCAAGACATTGATAAGATTCACTTGGAGTTTTATTTGCTCGCCGGATAAACAGTTATTCAACACCAGTCCATTTTGATGTAGTTCGTTATGGTGTTTGCCCCGCGCTAAAATTGTAATATTATAACCGCTCTTGGCTATCATTCCGGCAAAGATGCTTCCGATTACTCCTGCGCCATAAATTAAAATTTTGCTGTCCCTATTCATATGATTACATCCTTTCAATATATCAATAACTATCCACTTGTGAAGCTTGTAATATCGTTTCTGACAGCCACTATATTTCCGGACTTCTTTGTAAATTCACGATATGATTCCGGTGACGTCACATCCGGCGTCCGATAGTTACCAGGCATATGTAGAACCCACTCCAGTTCCAATTATTACTAACCTCATAAGCCCTTTTCTCCAACCGTCAGATACCCCAGGCCATCATAAACTTCGTACTCCTTGATGTGAACCAACTCCCGAGGTATAACCGACCTTGCCTTCAAAAAACCTGGATTCATTGTAACTAAAATTCGTTTTCGCCAATTGTCGGGTACATTGGGTGAAAAGCCTTCATCGCCCCAGGCGACAATCCCGCCTTTTTTGGTTACCCGCAGAAACTCCCGAATTGCTCGTTCCGGTTCATTGAAGAGATTCACACCACCGAAATGAAACACCATATCAAAGGTTTCGCTTGCAAACGGCAAATACTGTGCATTACCGTGGACCAGTTGAATTTCTAAGTCTTTATTTCTTCTCTGGCATTGCATCAGCATCGGCATGGACAAATCAAGCGAAACAATTTCACCATCCAGCCCG
>DNPP01000274.1:13538-14640 GCA_003501365.1 Bacillota bacterium | reverse complement strand
ATTCAAACAATGAACCCGATCCGGCCAATTTTTCTGCGCCATTGCAGAAAAATTGTCACTTACTTGCCGGATCGAGGTTCAATTTAATAATAATTCAAGAAGCAACTTAGTATGAGGTATGAAAAAACAGCAACCTCAAAAATGTTGTAATAACACCAGAGGTTGCTATAGTATAATTTTAATCTAGGGTAACATATTAAATGGTATTCCACGTTTCAAATACGGCTTCAATATTCTGCTTGGGATCTTTGACACCCCATTCGCATTGAGCGATAACACCGGTCTTTTTAGTTGGAATAAGCGCTTTTGATACCCGTTGGACTGCTTGTTTGACATCCTCTGTCGAACCGAAAGGCAAGACTTTTTGGCGGTCGATTTCGCCCCAGAAGGTAATTTTACCCACGTAACGAGCGCCTAACGTTTCCATATCCATGCAAAATAGCTGGGAATTTACAGCATCAATTCCGACTTCAATCAAATCAGGATAAATGGCGGAAATATTTCCGTCGGAATGGAAGAAAGCATATTTGCCCTTTCGATGCAAAATGTCGCAGTAATCACGATATAAAGGCTTATAAAACTCTCGCCACAAGGCGGGGGAGATCAATAAGGCCCGTTGTGATCCCCAGTCGTCCATAAACCAGACTCCATCGACCGCCGTATTCGCCCATATTTCCATTTCCTTGGTACTAAAATCGTGTAACATGTCTCGCAGCTGATACACTTCCCGTTCACCATAAGCCAGGTCAACCAGAAGGTTTTCCGTTCCCCGCAAAAATTGCATCCGTTCAAATGGCCTGGTTTCCGTACTTGCCAGCATAAACTTATCGGATTGTTCACAACTTGGATTGACCTTGGATAAATCAGCCCGGTTTAGCAGTTCCCATGGTAATTGATAATGATTGAGCGCATCCCATGATGCAAGAGGGGAATTTTTCACTTCACCGATGACCCCCGGTTCGCCAACATGCCAGGTACAGCCCCAAGCATCGATATAACTGCCAACTTGATTGGGGATCCCTTGGCAACGATCACCGATGCCGTATTGATAAACGGGGCTATCGATATCTTCGGGATATTTCTCTAAAAATTCATCTAACTC
>DNPP01000274.1:8197-13139 GCA_003501365.1 Bacillota bacterium | reverse complement strand
CACTTACTTGCCGGGTCGAGGTTTAATTATAGCATGCCGGGTGAGGAAATTTTTTTAAAAAACGAGCGATTTTTTATGGAAAAATTGCATCACTCATTTAACCTATCCCAACTAACTCTGTAGTGGCGAGGGGAGATACCGTAGAATTTTTTAAATAGACTACAAAAATAATACTCACTATTATAACCGACCTCACGGGCAATTTGGCCGATACTTTTGGTGGAGCATTTTAAAAGTAATTGAGCTTGACCGAGGCGGATGCGATTTAAATGGCAGGTTAGGGTTTCGCCGGTATATCTTTTGAACAGACGAGCCAGTTGGCTATAACTGACATGAACTGCATGGGATATGTCTTCCGACTGAATCTCCATAGCGAAATTTTCGTCGATAAATCTTACGGCGTTTTTGACAATTTGGTTTTCCAGAAAAGGAAGATTGGCTTCGGATGGCCGGTTTGCCAAGGGTGAACGATAAAAATCGGCAATCTGCAAAATAAGCTGGCACAACCGTAATTGGAAAGTAATGAGTGGATGGTTGCCGGGGGTATCTTCTAAAATAGTAATCAGCGTATTTTGGATGACCCGGTGATTGTCGCATATAGGCTGGGAAGAAGCCTGAAGCAAAGTGGAGACAATCGCGGTTAATTCATTACTGACGGTTTGGTGTTGGAGAGGACGGGGAGAGTCCGTTTCCGTAATGAACTCCCAACGCAGTGCGAAGCCGATATGGCTTGAACCCGGAGCTTGCCGGTGTGAATGATAGGCGCCCGGTGGAATCAGGTAAAAATGATTGGCGGCAATTCGATATTCCGTGCTATGAATGGTGGTATAAACATCATTTTCCGTGACATAGTGAAATTCAAAAAAAGAATGCCGGTGTTGGTGTACTCGCCAGTCCAGCCCGTAGTTCATCAGGTGGATGCCTAAAATTCTTACATTGGTGGAATTAATGATCAGATCTTTATACAAAAGGATTTGAAGAATTTTAAAATGATTGCTGTAATCCGTGAGCCGATAGAGACCGGTATTGGTTTCCATTTTTCCTCGTTTAATTCTTTTGTGTTTTCGTTTATATCCATATCATTACCTATGTTTATTTTAGCCTATTTTATTTATATAGGAAATATCTGATGGCCTAAAATTGATTCCAATTACGAAAGTCGATACTCAATTTTATAAATATATGTTATGATTTATCCAGCATTTTTCGATCGACACTAATCAATCACCGCTGAGGTATTTTGAGATGCAGAGAAATATTACTTTTAGTGAGACGATTTTTACCCCATTGATCCCGGAAAGGGTTTTTAAAGTAGCCGATGAATGTTTACTGGAAGTTCGGTTGGTGGAAACACGCAAAGAATTATCCTCCTGGATCTATGAGTATGAGGTTAGCGGTGAATATGGAAAGATTGAGAAATTTTTGGTCCGTATTCATCATATTGAAATTCTTTATTAATTTCCCGTTATAAGTGGCTGAAGCGACTAAAAGGGGAGTTAGTTTAGTTTAAGCATTGAGTTTAAAAGTTGCTTTGAAACTCAATTTTTAAAATAGCTCAAACTGCACTGGATTCATATTAGCACCGATTGCGGTTATTTTATTTGAAAAATTCCCGGCAATATGCTAAATTGTATCAAGAACGATTGGTAAAAAAGGCATTAGTTATTTTAGGAGGATCACGCAAATGCAATTTTTACAAGATTTAGAGAAACAACTTGAAGTTGCTGCATCCGACATTCAATCCATTGCCCAGAATTTTAAAAAAGCGATTGAATGTGGCCTTACTGGGGAAAAAAGTCCTTTACTGATGCTGCCTTCGTATATCGGTAAGCCCAGCGGAGATGAAACCGGTACTTTCCTGGCGGTTGACATGGGGGGCAGCAATCTACGAGTAGCAAAGTTTATAATTGCTCAAAGGAGAATTACCAAAACAGCGGAGATTTCGGCGGGATTAAGGAGTAGTGACGGCTCCTATGATTATACAATCAGTCAGACTACGGCTGAGGAATTATTTGATTTTTTTGCGGAGAAAATTGCCCAGGTGGTAGCTCCGGGTGAGAAATGTTTTCTTGGTCATACCTTTTCTTTTCCCACTCAGCAGCATGATATCAATAATGCGACGTTGATTATGTGGACCAAAGAGATCGCCGTTAGCGGCGTGGTGGGTAAAAACCCCAATCAGCTTCTTTTAGATGCCTTAAAACGGAAAAAGCTGGATATCATACCCTGCGCCATTATCAATGATACGGTCGGCACCCTTTTGGTGGCGGCCTGCCAATATGCGGAAGCGGATATCGGTAGTATATTAGGAACCGGACACAATACCTGTTATATTGAGCCGCATCACCCCTTGACCGGAAAGCCGATGATCGTGAATATGGAAGCGGCAAATTTCGACTGGGAGCTTCCCTATACCGAATATGACGATATTCTTGATGCGGCAAGCAATAAACCGGGCCGCGCCAGGCTTGAAAAAATGATTAGTGGGGCATACTTGGGTGAGGTTGTAAGAATCATCATCTGCAAGCTGGCGGAGGAAGGCGCCGTTTTTGAAGGTAACCACCAATACCAGTCATTAATCGCGGAAAAATACAGTCTACCGTCCAAGGTAATCTCGGACTTTATCCAAAATCAAGCCAGTATTCGCAAGATGTTTGGTTGTTCCAATGAAGACGCCAAAGCGATCAGTTTCATTTCTACGCTGGTATCAAGGCGGGGAGCCAGACTGGCGGCAGGAACCTATATCGGCAACGTACTGCATATTGATCCGGAGCTCAAAGAGAAGCATATAATCGCGGTTGACGGTTCAATCTATGAGAAGATGCCTGGTTTTAAAGAAGAATTACGAAAGGCGCTAGATGAGGTTTTGGGCAACCGGTCGGATAAGATTATCATGCAACTGGTTAAAGACGGTTCCGGGGCAGGAGCCGCTGTCGCAGCAGCCATGACAACCGGGGAGTCGGCTGGATGAGAGAGCATCCTTGATTGTTGGAAAGTTGAACGACTGCCCCATTATTTTGAGGCAGTCGTTTTGCATTAAATATTTCCCCATCCCTTCTTGCTCACCAAACGGTTAATTTAATCTAACGTTAACGTTACTTCAACTCAGATGCAAAAAACCTTTTTAGGTGGCCATTTGTTATAAAAAACAGTATCATTGAATCGGTTTGCTTTTTTAACAGTGCCACTTTTTGGGTTAATATAAGGTAATATTCTTCACAAATTTTCGTTCCAAATAAATAGAACTGGGCTATTATCAACCCATGCCGTTAATAAATGGAAAGGCTTGCCGATGCTGGAATCAAAGTTTGTCTCGTGGTACAATAGGCTAAATAAATATAGCGATTAAAGCCAAGAAGTACTATAACCGGGGAACCCTTATCAACCCCGTCTGATAGATGATGGTTGTCGATGTTCAGTCTTAGGGCGAACAGGACCAGAGAAAGAACGGAAGTGAATTTAAAAATTTGAAACGGGT
Source organism: Bacillota bacterium (assembly GCA_003501365.1). Lineage (GTDB taxonomy): Bacteria > Bacillota > UBA4882 > UBA8346 > UBA8346 > UBA8346. The sequence goes on along the minus strand of DNPP01000274.1, from coordinate 9,661 downwards.
TCTTTTAACGCTGATTACAATGTTTCTGTTAATTAAGGTGTCGGTGCTCCCGGCGCGGGGAGACAGTCCGACACAACTGATTCATTTTAACAATGTCACCATCGAGACGATGGGGGGCCAAAGTTATGATGCCAAGAAAAACGTTATCAGCAATCAAACGCATACCCGAATGACTATTGATGATGTTGTAATCGAAGCCGATTCTTTAACATTTTATGAAAATGAAAAACGGGCAGTTCTCAGTGGTAACGTTATACTGACAAAGGGCGTGGTTACACTTACCGCCAATTGTTTGACCTTTAACATGAATACCGGCTGGTTGGAGGCGACGGGTAACGCCGAACTTGCTTCCTTAACCGAAAGCTACCGTTCGGAGATGATTCATTATAATATGACCAAACAAACCGGTGAAATTGGTCCGCTACAAGGAGTAGTAAAGGGACCGGAAAAGGATTATTATGTAACCGGAAACGGAGCCAGTATTAACGGCGGAACCATCGTGATCACGCCCGCAGGATTGACGCGCTGTCCCCGTAAAGATTACCCGGATTATATATTTGCCGGTAAAAGAATGGTGATCCAAGGTAACCATGTATATATGGAAAAAGTGGTTTTTAAGATTCTCGGTATCCCTTTGCTCTATTTTCCGCGACTGGCAATACGGGGTGAAGAAGTTCCACGGATCGACCTGAGCGCCAATGAAGGCAACCAGCCCGATTTGAGTCAGATGATCAGTAAAACGGATACCTCCGCAGCCTTGGCGGATCCGGCAGCTCCGGCAGTGAAGTCCGATAAGGTCCATGTCAGACCGCGGGTGGATTTCGACATTAATACCAATGATAAACCCTCTTCGATCACCTATGGTAGAATTTTTAGTTGGGACCGTTATACCGAAGAAGCGGATTTGAACTTTGATTCGGAGGGGATTTTCTATCTGACGGATAGTTATCAGATTGATTGGAGTAAGTATAATTTAACCGTTGACGGAAAGGCGGATCTTAATTCTGATCCCAAACGGGAACTGGGAGTTGCTTTTACTAAAAAAGCCTGGAAGAGCAGTTTAGGCAACTGGCAAGTGGGAGTCTTTAGCCGACTGCTTTATAAAGGAGATAGCAATGGTAGTTATCAAGGGGTTTATGACGGCTACCGTTTGGATTATCAACTCACTCCCGATTTTAACTTCAGTTATCTTCATCTTACCGATATCAGCGGAACGGAGCGGGACTGGGATAAACTGGAGGATAAGTTTTTAGAGATTAACGACTACCGCCTGGGCGGCAATTTCATTTACAGTTTGAATATTCCTTTAACTCCTCACTATTATATCTTTAATAAGGGCGGCTATAGTTTGCGGGATGATGAATGGGTCAGTCAAGTCACCGGCCTGGCGCGCGATGTTGATTGTGTCAAGATCGGCTTGGGCTGGGATTTTGCCAAAGATTTTATTGAATTGCAGTTTAAATT
>DNPP01000274.1:7192-7874 GCA_003501365.1 Bacillota bacterium | reverse complement strand
GATCTTGAAAAGCCTGGTTAATGGCTAGGGTTAACGAATGGCTGATGGAGGCCTGCAGATCAGCCCAGAAATAATCGTTGGTATGAGCCAAGGATTTCCTGGTGTCGGCTTCGGCGATTTGACCGGTCCAAATGATCTTTTTATTCCGGGCATCAGCGATGATCAGGTCATAGGCAACGCGGGAATCGATGGTCGAGGTAAGGAAGCCCGCCTTTGATTCAACCCAGAACGCTTTAAGCTGCCCGCCGAGGATAAAATCAGTCTTCAAGTAATCGGGTATGCTCTCCGGATGGAAGTTCCAACCAGAGGTCCGGATTATGGTGAACCCGGCAGCTTCCAGTTGCCGGATTAACGACTTTTCAACGATGACGGTCGGACTTTCGTCGGTTACCAGAGTCTCAACTTTCTTGCCCGAACGGGTATATAGCGCGCCGACAACATTGCCATTCGTATCCCGTTCATCATCAAAACGGTTGATTGCAATAGTCGGACGATAAGCGGAAGAATTTTTTATAGTTAGCTCTTTTATCCAGCCGTTATCGGCCGAACCGGGAAGATATTCTACGGTGATAGCCCGGGTAATATTGCAGCCATTACCGATGATAAGCAATAATATCAGTAAAAACAACAAACCGCAAAGATGGATAATTGGCTTCATTAATCTCATCCTTCACCTCAATGA
>DNPP01000274.1:0-6869 GCA_003501365.1 Bacillota bacterium | reverse complement strand
CTATTCCCTATGCTTCATGTTCTGCGTAAGTTGCGTTTTTCCTATGCAATCTAAAAATTATATCCGAATGGTAATATTTTACGTCAGATTTCCGGCAAGGCTGATGACGATGATTCCTAAGATCAGAACGGCAATCCCGGCTATACGCAAATAAAAAGTGTTTCTGGAAAGATTGTTCCATTCCCCGGTAGCGATCCCCAGGAGATTGGCGGCGATAATTTGGACACTTTGAAAGATCGGCCAACCGATGGATGGGCCGTATTGGCCAAAGGAGAGGACCGATATCCCATAGAGGGTAATTCCGCCAAACCATACCAAACCCATGAGTGATGTATAAGCGCAATTAATTAACGAGTTTCCGTTACGGTAGAACGTAAAACTACGGTTTTTTATGAGTAATAAAATACAATAAATAGCGGAGACAAAGAAAGAACCGCTAAGAGCAACAAACCAAGTGGCATTGGTAGCGTTTTGCGGCGAGGCCCCGGATAAAACAGCCTGTTTATCAAGGGCTTTCCCGGCGATTAGGGCAAAATTAAGCAAAATACCAAGGAAACCGGAAGCGATACAGATCAAAATTCCTTTATTACGGGAGACTTTAGTCGGGAGGGGACTGGATTTGATTTCCGCTTCAGGCGCTTTTGCCAGTGAACACATGATGATCCCTATTACCGATAAAAGGGCACCACTGCTGATACATAGGCCAACCGGTTTCCAGATGCTTTCCGGGTGATAGATGATGAGCGGTAGGATCGTGCCGAGTGCACTGGCGATACCGATCACGATAACCGATGTCAACGCCATACCCAGTTCGCGAAGACTAATTCCAAAACCGATATTACTGATACCCCAACCTACGCCGAAAAGAAAAACAGGGATTATTGTTAAAAGGGGTATTGTAGCGAGTAGGCTCCCTAGTTTAGGGATGGTAATAATCGCTAATATCCCGGGGAAAAATAATAATGCCCAAAAAGAATAGACTATCCAGGTATTCTCCCAGTGCCATACTTTGATCTTCTTCATCCCTATTCCGTAAGATCCGGATAAGAATCCGGAGAGCACCCCGAAGGTCAAACCCAAGGCAATACTCGAAGTCATTATAGATTTGCTCCTTTTTGTCGCCGATTTTGATATCTTTACTATTATAACGCCAAATACTTATGAAGAAGGGCAATATTTTTCAAGACGATTTCATTCATACACGCTATAATTAATTGAATCAAAATTTGATTATCTCAATAGTTCCGTGAAATTATCCGGCTAGGAGCAGCAAACATGGAGACAAAAGAATGGAGCAAGCTTTGGTATAATCCTCAACTAAAAATCCAAACATATCAAGCGGTTTGCATAAAACATGGTTTTCCGCTTCACATGCATGATTATTATGTCGTTTGTTTGGTAGAATGGGGCTTACAATCTTTTTCCCACCGGCGGGTTAAGCATTTAACGCCACCCGGTGGTTTGATTTTACTTAATCCGGGTGATGATCACACCGGGGAACCGGCGGATGAAAATGGTTTTGAATACCGGGCATTATATCCAACCTTGACTCATATGCGCGATGTTATGTTTGAGCTTACGGAGAAAGAACAAGAGCCGCCTCATTTTTCCAATATAAGGGTCGACAATCCGGAATTAACCCGAGCCATCCGAACGTTACATTTATCATTGCTCAATCCAATATCTACACTTGAAAGTGAATCCTTGTTATTGACGGTTTTAGCCAAATTGGTGGTGGAGCAGAATTCTAAATATACTACGGTTCAAATTCCTAAAAAGGAACGGTATGCGGTACAAAAAGCCTGTGGATATATATGCGAACATGCAACTGAAGGGATTACCTTAACGGAGGTAGCGAAAGAGGTTGGGTTTAGCCGCTATTATCTGATGAGGGTGTTTCGGGAAGAGATGGGAATGCCGCCGTATGCTTATTTGGAAAGTGTACGGATCAGTATGGCCAAGAAACTTTTAGAAGCAGGACTCCCGTTGACGCAAGTCGCTTCAGAACTGGGATTTAGTGATCAAAGTCATTTCACCAATTGTTTCAAGCGTTTTATTGGGGTAACTCCGGGGCAGTATGTTTTGGAAGTCACCTGACCCAATATTTTTCTATGGGTCTAGATAGGATTTGGTTTGCAGTTTAAATTCAGGAGGGCTTAATGTCGGGAAAAGGGATTATTTGTAAAAAGAAATTGGGTTTATATGATTTTTTTCAAGAAAAATCATATGGTTTAGCCGTAGTAGGGGCGGTTTTGATTTGGAGCGTATCTTTTGTTGCAACTAAAATTGCATTCAGGGCGTTTCCGCCGCTGACTTTGGGCGCTTTGCGTTTCATTTTCGCTGCGGTGATGCTGGGGGTAATTCTCTGGATCCAACGGGGATTGATTATACCTGCCCCTAGAGATCTATTCCGTTTATGTTTGAGCGGAATCCTGGGGACCACTATCTATTTTTCCATGGAGAATTTGGGAGTCCAATTGGCTACTGCTGCTGATGCCGCACTAATCGTATCGTCATATCCGGCGATAACGATGCTGCTGGAAATGTTCATTTACCGGGCTACAATTTCTTGGATTCGCTTTGTAGGTGCTGGTTTAGCAATCCTCGGAGTCTTTTTGATAATTAGGGAGAGTTCCAATATTGGCGGGACACATCGTGTTATTGGCGATCTTATTTTAGCGGCTACCGGAATCGTCTGGTCGTTTTATAATTTTGTCACCCGGAAGGTAGTCAATCAATATCCCATCGTGCTGGTGACTTTTTATCAGACAGTGGCTGGAGCGATAGCTTTTTTACCGTTAGCGTGGCTCGAACGGGAAAAGTGGCAAATACCAACTACAGATTCACTAGGTGCTTTGTTTTACTTGGGAGTATTTTGTTCGGTCATAGCTTTTCTTTTATATGCCTATGGTTTAAAGCGTCTAGCCTCAAGTACTGCGGTTACCCTCATGAATCTGGTACCGGTGTTTGGGGTGATCTTTGCGGTAATTTTCCTTCATGAAGTCATGAGTGTTATCCAATTTGCCGGAGGGTCGATTGTGATTGCCGGGATCGGGTTGAGTATTCGTAAATGAGGGTAGAAGCAGTGACCTTATAACTCATAACCTTATATTACTTCTAAATTGGGACGGTGACATTCCTGTGACTTTCTTAAAAATGAAGCTAAAATATTTTTCATCGTGAAAACCGGTTTTATAAGCGATTTCATAGGTTTTATATTGGATATCCTTCAATAATTCACAGGCGTTTTCAATTCGTACTTTGTTGAGATAATCCACGAAGTTGATGCTCATGACTTGTTTGAAGAGAAGACTAAAATAGCTAGGGGACAAATATACGCTGCGGGAGATGTTTTCCAGACTGATGTCTTTGGCATAATTTTCTTCAATATATTTTACCGCCATTTCAATGGTTTTATTGTTGCCTTTTTTTCTATTAACTCGGGACATTGCATACTTGGCTGAATTAATGATAATCTCTTTCATTTCACTCATGGTTTCTAATTTTAGGATGGAATCAAGCGTAGAGAAATTATGATCCAAGGTTTCATCCTCATGGAGCGCTCTTTCGATACAAAAGTGATAAATGGAAAGATATAATGCAAGGCAACATCTAGTAAAGCATATCTTTGAACGTTTTTCCGGGCTCAAGACCGTAAAAAATCCATCGATAGCCACATCCAATTCAGCTTCATTCCCCTGAGCAATACAGTTTAAAACGGATTTTTCTTCAGCAATCGGGTATAGGGCATCTTCAATAACTGATGAATGAATATCCTGGTATTGGATGATTGTATCGGCACCAAGGAAGAATTTTGCTTCAATCGACTTCAAAGCTTCTACGTAAGATAAATGAATTCTGTGGATATCCTCTTCAATATTACCGATTCCGATAGAAACCGAAAAGCTTAAATTTAGTTTTATCGTATCTTTTATTTGTTCCAATAATTGGAGCAATTGCTCTCTCTGTTTGGGATCCAAGCTAACCAAAATGATGATATCGCCGTTATATTCAATGATTTCATGAAAAAAACGCTGATAGATGGTTTCGGTGCAGATATTCCTGATTGCAAATTTCATCAACTCAGCATCCCTGGTAAACTGTTCGTAAAAATGATAGGGGTAATCAATATTTACCACGGCAACCACAATCGGTTTCGTTGGAATATTGATTTTAAAGAGTTCAAAGTTTTCCAAAAGCTTAAGTTCACTATCATATGCGGTATTTAATAGTTTAATCAAGTATTTTTCTTTAAGTAAAGGGAGACTATGGTTAAATTGAGCCTGTAGCTGGTCAAAAAATATTTTATTTTTTAATTCGCTTTCAATTCCTTCTTTGACTCGTAAAACGGTCTGAAGGATCACATCTTTATGGCAAGGTTTTAGAATGTAATCGGATGCGCCAAGTTTTAGTGCCTTCTGCGCATACGAAAAATTATCGTAACCGCTGAGAATGATTATCTTCATTTTGGATTCCGGGGCCAGATGCTCCATTACTTGAATGCCATCCATTTCGGGCATTTTGATATCCAACAACAAGATATCCGGAGCGGTTTCTTGAATTATTTTTAAAGCCTCCAGTCCATTTTCGACCTCGCCACAAACAGAGATGCCGTTCGATTTCCAATCAATGATATCCCGGATACCGGAGCGGATCTCTTCTTCATCGTCCGCGATAAGGAGTTTGATCATGGCTAACCTCCTCATTAGTCAAAAATTTTTGAGCAGGGATGATTATTTCAATTCTAGTTCCACTTTCGACTTTGCTAAATATATTTAAACGGTAGTCCTTGCCGAAATAAATATTTAATCGTTCGATGACATTTTTTACTGCATAGCCGCTTCGCATGATAGGGCCATTTGAATCATCATCCGGTTCTAGGGAGAGCAATTTTTGAAGCGTGGCTTCATCCATACCCTTTCCGTTATCTTCAATTGAGAAGGATAAGCTGTTTTTTTCCTTCTTTCCTGAAATTGAAATAAATCCGCCCATTTTTTTTGATTCAAGTCCGTGTAAAATTGCGTTTTCTACGAATGGCTGTAAAATAAGTTTAGGTAGAATATAATCCATGACTTCATCATCAAATAGTAATGCGTAATTAAGCTTATCTTTAAATCGTACTTTTTGCAGCTTTAAATAATGCTCAATCAATTCTTTTTCGCTGGATACAAGGGTAAACTCTTTCCCCCGATTTAAGCTTAAGCGAAAAAGTCTGGATAGAGAATACACCATCTCCCCAAGTTCTTCCTGACCTTGTTTTTCGGCTTTCCAGTATATAGTATCCAAGGTGTTATATAAGAAATGGGGGTTTATCTGAGCCTGTAGCGCATTTAATTCGGCTTCTCTTTCCTTGATTTGTAATACATAGACATTGTTGATCAAATCTTTCACATTTGAAACCATCCGGTTATATCCTGCGCCAAGTTTACCTATTTCGTCGTCATATTTTATTTCCACACGTTCATCAAAACTGCCCTGTTGAAACTGTTTCATTGATACCAAAAGTCGCTTGATAGGGGCTGTGAGATAAGAAGAGATTAATAAGGTTAAAGGTAATGTAACGATAATGCAGGCTATTACTACGATTATGGAAAAAGATTTAATTGAATTAATTTCTTTGAGTAATTGGGCCGCAGGAATGGAATCAAATACTATCCAATCATTCAAGGCGCTGGTTGAATATGAAATAAGCATGTCTTTTCCCGCTAATTTCTTTACGAAATATCCATAATCGGTATTGCCATCTTTTTTCAGTGTCGAAGTGATGGGAGTATTTGCAACCATTTGGTTTCCAAAGCTTAGTACCACGTGGTGATTATCAAAGATACTAATGTTTTCTCCTTTTTTAATGTTATTTGAAAAAAGTTTGGTGATTTCGCGCTCATTAACACAAATTACAATCAGCCCCATATTATTCATGGTATAGATGTCTTTAATGACTCGACATTCCGCAATTTTGGGGGATTTGTTATCTTCGATTAGAACTTGATTATGATTATTAATATTTAGCCATAAAGGTTTGCCACTGAGCGCGCAAGCTTTTTTATATATAGCAGCCTCGTTGGCTGAATTCAAACTCTTGGCTCCGGAACTCATATCGGAGCTTTTATAGTACACCGGGAAGCCCTGGGCGTTATATATGATGATTAGACTGATATAGCTCTTACTGGCGATGATATAATCAATCAGTTCTTGCGAGTCATTGTTAAAATCAGTTGCATGATGTAAGTTTTTCGAATTTCGTAAGAATTTTTGAATGCTGGGAGTGAGGCAGATGATGGTAGAAACATCATAAATATCCTTGCGCAGATAATCAATACTGGTAGTGATTTGTTTTACTTTATCGGAATTTGCCCGGTTGGCACTGTTAAAGACATATTTTCTGGAATTATAATAAGAAAAAGTGCCAAAGAGCAGAGCTAACACCAGAATGATACTGAAATAAAAAATGATAAATTTATATTTGATACTTAAATTCGAATAAAAGCTCTCTAATTTCATTCATCGTATCCTCGGAAATTTTTTGTATCTTAGAATAAATTTATTCGGTAGAAATGCTGTCACCCCTTTTCCAAACACTCCAAATTTTTGAAGATCCAAAAATATTGAACCATATAAAAAAATATTAAGTTAACTGCTATGGTTTGATCATTTAAAATGATAATGTAAGGATGCCAAGTTTGGATGGGCTAAATAGGCATCTGATCACAGCGCGCTGGAAAATTAAGTCCAAGTTTTATTTTTAAATTCGATTGGCTAGGAGGAGTAATTTTGAAAAAAAAGTCGCTTATTAAAATTTCAGTCTTAGTTTTAGTGGTATTTGTTTTTAGTTTGGTTGTATGTTTAGCAAAAGATGAAGTAATTACCCT
>DNPP01000111.1:3713-4603 GCA_003501365.1 Bacillota bacterium | reverse complement strand
GGTTAAGATTTTTAAAATCTTTTCAATATTTACCAAAGCGCGTTCCCGGTAGGATGGATCTTCTATTTCAGCAGGACTTTTTGGAAAAACAATCTCCGGCATTTGCGGCAGGGAAAGCAGATCAAATTGATAATCCTTTAGCACCGGTATTAATTTTTCGCCCGCCAGAAATTTGATCTGATGTCCTTTGTGCTCAAGCGCCTTGGCGATGGCCGCCACCCGCATAGTTTGCCCCAAAACGGTCCCTGAGCCAAATTGAGTCGAACATAATACTTTCAATTACTTTCTCACCTTAATTTCTATTGGATTTATAAAGAATTTACCGATATTTTCCCCTGTCCAAATAAAAAAATGCAAAGGTGTATGACCTTTGCCAGACTCGGAGCCGGGAGTCTTATACTAATTTGGATTTGGGTTTATTTTTTTGTTTTAAGGGCCTTTGCCGCAAAGGAAGTTTCCGTGATTTTTTCGTAAGGCACCGGTGTCTGAAGCTCTCCCGCTTCCTTCATAATTCCCTGCATTAATTCAAAGGACTTTTTCTTTAACAACGGGTCCGTATTCCAAGTATCCTGATTCTTATACCTAGCCGCAACCACTGTCAGCAGTTCTTCGCTGGTGTCCGGGAAAGAAGCTTGAATGGCTTTGGCGATTTCCTCCGGAGTGTGTTTTGCCACCCAAAGCTGTCCTTTATACAGTGCATTGGTAAATTTCTGAATCAGCCCGGCGTTCTTTTTCAGAAAACTCTTTTTAGAAAAATAGGCAGTATAAGATACTTCACCGCTGTCTTTACCGATGGAGGCAACCACATACCCCTTTCCTTCCTTTTCAATCATGGATGCAGTCGGTTCAAATAATGCGACATAATCGCCCTGGCCGTTTAAGAAAGCCGG
>DNPP01000111.1:1260-3367 GCA_003501365.1 Bacillota bacterium | reverse complement strand
TACTCCAAGGTCATCTCGGGCATACCGCCCGTACGGCCGCCGATAATCGTTTTACCCTTTACATTTTCCCACTTAAAGTTAGGTTCCGGTTTTCGCCCCACCAAAAACGAACCGTCCCTGTTGGTTACCTGGGCAAATATCACCGGATAATCGGTTTTCCCCTCATTATAAACATACAAGGTAGCCTCCGGACCGCCGAACCCGATATCCGACTGACCGGAAAGTACTGCGGTCATTACTTTATCCGTGCCCGCACCATTAGTGAGTTCCACATTTAGCCCTTCGGCGCTGAAAAATCCCAAGTTGATCGCAGCATATTGCGGAGCATAAAATACCGAATGAGTTACTTCATTGAGCCTGACTTTGATCAAACTCTCTTTGCCCATACTTGGTATAGTTAAGCATAGGCTAAGGATAAATACTGCCAACAGTAAATACTTTTTCACAAACATTCTCCTTCCTTACGTTACTAAATCTTTTGTAGCCCTGGGTACTATATGCTAAAACCATAATAATGGTTAATTATCGGGTCAATACCATGTACCATTTAGGCAACTAAAAACGCCTATTCAACCTAACTCTCGCCCTTCCCCGTAGATGCTGATCTTATCATCGGTTCACGTGGAAGGGTAACCTTAGCCGTTGCAGGTATAAAAACAAATCTTCTCAACGCTTTATCAAAAACCGTTCCAAATACACCACCGCCTGATACATAGCTGCTGCAGCCACCGCCAATATCATTACACTGGCCATCACCAAGTCGAGTTGAAAAACCTGGCCGCCATAGACAATCAAATAGCCGATCCCGGCCTTGGAAACCAAAAATTCTCCGACGATCACCCCGACCCATGATAAACCGACATTAATTTTTAAGGCGTTGATGATCGTCGGAAACGAAGCGGGAAGGATCACTTTAGTAAAAGTTTGCCGCTTGCCGGCCCCAAATGTTTGCACCAGTTTAACCTGATCCTGATCGACCGCCAGAAAACCGTTCAATACTTCCAAAATCGTTACAATCAACGAAATCGCCAGGGCCATGGCAATGATAGCACTAGGTCCCGCGCCGATCCAAACGATAAAAATCGGCGCCAAGGCGATTTTAGGAAGGCTGTTCAAAATTACCAGATACGGTTCGCAAACTTTAGCTAAAAAGTCCGACCACCACAAAAAAGCAGCAATCATCGTCCCAAAAATGGTCCCCAACAGAAAACCGACTACTGTTTCGCCGCAGGTAATTCCGATATGCCCAAACAGCACCCCTTGATGGTAGAGATTCATAATTGTGTGATAAATCCGAGACGGCTGACTGGTTAAAAAAGCATCAATCAATTTCCAGCTGGCCAATAGTTCCCATATGGCAAAAAAGCCGATTAAAATCAGAATTTGAATTAAGTAAATTACCGTTTTCTTCAGCTTGAGCCTTGTCAAATAGGCACGCTGCTCCGGGGAAATTTCCTCGGTGACGTCCTCTGTTTTAAACCAGTTACGCATGAACATCAAGGTCCTTCCAGATTTCATTGAAGTAAAGTTTAAACTCCACCGCATTACGGGAGCTGATGGGAGTCCGTTTTTCACAATTGAGCTGAATATCATAGATTTTTTTGATTACTGCGGGTCTTTGGGATAATACAATCACCCGGTCAGCCATGCTGATACTCTCAGCGATGTCATGGGTAACCATGAGAGCCGTCTTATGCTCTTTTTTGATGATGCCGTAGATATCTTCCGTTACCAGAAGGCGGGTCTGATAATCCAAGGCGGAAAAAGCCTCATCCAAAAGCAATATTTCCGGTTGTACCGCCAGAGTCCGGATCAGTGCCGCCCTTTGCCGCATCCCCCCGGAAAGCTGCCGGGGATATTTATCTTTAAAATCGAATAGCCCGTATGTTTTCAGTAAATCCATTACAAAGACTTTGGATTTTTTGGTTAAGGATTTCCGGATCTCCAGGCCCAAATAAATATTCTCCAGGATAGTCCGCCATTCAAAAAGATAATCTTTTTGCAGCATATAACCGACTTTGGCCGATGTTCCGCAAACGGGCTGCCCCTCAATTAAAATTTGACCGCCGGTTGGTTTCAAAAGACCGTCAATCATCGAAAGCAGCGT
>DNPP01000111.1:705-927 GCA_003501365.1 Bacillota bacterium | reverse complement strand
ACATTTTCCAGAGCGTGAATTTCTCCGTTCAGCGAATGGTACTTCATGCTTAAATTGGCAACCTCGATGATGCTTTGCAGCCAAAACACCTCCGGTTTTTAAAACTTCTCCAAATCTACCGTATAGGATATTCGCCTGCCCGTTCCAAGGTAACCTTTTCGAAAGATTACAAAAAAACCGATCTTAACCTAGTTTTTAAGTTAAAATCGGCCTGTTCATTTT
>DNPP01000111.1:0-380 GCA_003501365.1 Bacillota bacterium | reverse complement strand
GCTAATGATCTAAAAAAGTCCAAATCTCCGGCAGTTTTGCAGTTACTGCTTGATTATTACCTAATTTATTACCGCATCATTAATTTTAATAATTTTAATTTGTTTTTATAAGGCGGATATCTCAAAGGAATGTCGAATAGGGTAGACTTTTTCAAAATGCTTTTTTGATGCGAAAAGGTATCAAAGCTTGCTTTGCCGTGATAGCCACCCATGCCGCTGTCTCCCACCCCGCCGAACGGCATGTAAGAGGTTGCCAGATGTACGATAGTATCATTGATACAACCGCCGCCAAAGGAAATATTTTGAATAACAAATCTTTCTCTTTCCTGGTTATTCGTAAAGAAATAAAGTGCTAGGGGTTTGGGTTGACTGGTAACGAT
>DNPP01000103.1:9639-17455 GCA_003501365.1 Bacillota bacterium | reverse complement strand
TCAAATATCTGCACTACTTGCCGTAAACTCTTCAATTGCCGAAAAGTCAATTGTTTGACTTCAGCACTCGCATCCTTGAGATCCGGAATCAGAACCGGCTTCATCCCCGCTCTGGAAGCGGCGATTATTCCGGATTCGGAATCTTCCAGGACCATACAGCGCTCCGGCGATGCACCTAACTTCAGCGCAGCGGTAAGAAATATCTCCGGGTCGGGTTTGGAGCGGGAGATCTCATCCCCGCAGACGATATCGTCAAAAAAACTCCTCACACCGGCTTTGTCAATTAACGGCAGCGCATTTTCCCGGGGAGACGAGGTAGCGACTGCGGTTTTGTAATGATGATTTTTGAGATAGACCAGTAGATCGAGCAATCCATCCTTAATCGGAACCGGGTTGGTATGGATATATTCGGCTCCCAGTCTGAACCGTTCATCTTTTGCCGCTTCAAAGGGGAAGTCCTCCCCGAAATGTTCGGCATAGATTGCTTGGCACATTTTCACCGTCTGTCCCAAAGTCTGTAGGAATAATTCTTCGGTTACCTGATAACCGTACTTGGCGGCTGCAGTTTTCCAACAAGCAAAAGAGATAGTTTCGGAATCAAACATCAACCCGTCCATATCAAAAATAACCGCTTCGATCTTCAGTTGTTTCATGGCTGACCTCGCTATGAGTAAGTGTGTGATGATAAGTTATTTGGTATGGGTTTGTTATTACAAGCTCATACAGCACATAATCATATCATAATTTTTAAATTCTGTCTTGGGGTAAGTTGCTTCGCTTAAAAAGACAAACGAAATCCAATATTGATACCATATTGATTGGTAGTACTGTCGGGTTCGACGATAATGTCGACGGGGACTTCATTTTGGGTCAAAACAAAGACATTACTCCGACCGGTCCAGCAAAACAGCAACCAGGAGGAGAGCGAGATCAACAATAGTTGTCGGAATAAATTCATTCGATAGAAATTTCTCCTTTATGCGATAGTTCTTTGATGCTTTAAAATACGGTTTTACGCATACCCAGAGACGAGAAATTATATCATAAAACAGTAGCATCAGACAATTGTTAAAAATTAAAGGGTTATGGAAGGAAAAAGGGGATGATTGGATAAATTAAATAACAAATCCAGGAGGAAATAGGGAGGAAAACAATGGCTGGGATTCTTGGCGGGTTACAACCGGAAAAAGTATTTTACTATTTTGAAGAGTTATCCAAAATACCCCGAGGTTCAAATCATGAAAAGCAAGTCAGTGATTTTCTTTACCAATGGGCTCAAGGAAAAAACCTTGAGGTTGTTCAAGATAAAGCCCTCAATATTATCATCAAACAGCCGGGTACTGGGGGCTACGAAAATTCAGCCGCCGTTATTTTGCAGGGACATATGGATATGGTGTGGGAAAAAAATCAGGCTACGGTCCATGACTTTCTCCACGATCCGCTGAAGCTGCGGATCGTGGGTGATGACATCTATGCAACCGGAACCACGCTTGGGGCTGATGACGGAATTGCAGTGGCGTATGCCATGGCTATCCTGGATTCATCAGAGATTCCCCATCCTCCATTAGAAGTAGTGTTTACCACCGATGAGGAAAACGGCATGAGCGGTATGGAGAACCTTAATCCGGAGCAGGAGCAGCTACGTGGCAGGATTTTGATTAATCTGGACTGCGAAGATGAAGGAATATTTACCGCAGGTTGCGCCGGCGGCGGGCGGGTAAAATTTACTCTACCCATCATCAAGGCAACGTCCCAATTTAAAAATTTTTATAAATTGACGGTTAAAGGCTTGAAAGGCGGGCATTCAGGCATCGATATCGATAAAGAACGCGCTAATTCGATCAAATTGCTAGGCAGGATTCTTTATGATTTAAAAGATAATATCGAGATTGCCGGGATAGCGGGTGGTTCCAAGGCTAACGCCATCCCCAGGGAAAGTTGGGCCGTAGTAACGGTGAACGATCAATTTAACCTGGAGGACGCGATTAACCAATGGAATCAGCGGTTGAAACATGAATTAATGTTTACCGACGCTGAAGTCCAGGTTTTAACTGAAAAAGCAGATGCTACCGCTCAAGTGTATGATGAAAAGGTGAAACAAGATATTATTCATTTGATTAACCTTATACCGTATGGTCCCGCCAATCGAGATTTAGAACGCGACCTCGTAATATACTCTAATAATTTGGGGGTTATTGCTACGGATGAAGATGAAAAGAAAATCACATTCATCTGTTCTCCAAGAAGTTCGGTACGTTCTTTATTTAATCAATTTATTGATTTTGCTGAGCAACTGGGGGAAATTCTTCATATCGATGTTGAAATCGCCTCCCTCTATCCCAGCTGGGAGTATGCGAAAGAATCAAAAATCAGGGATTTGTGTCTTAGGGTCTATCAAGACGTAACGGGAATGAAAGGCCAGATTAATGTGATTCATGCGGGCCTTGAGTGCGGTATCTTCATGGAAAAAATCCCGGACTTGGATGCGATATCGCTGGGACCCACCATGGTCGGTGTACATACTCCCAATGAGCACTTAAGCATCAGTTCAACCCGGAGAATGTTTGAATTTTTATGTGAATTATTAAAGCGCTTGAAGTGAACTGGTGTTTTGAAATGAGGTATTTGTGTGTTGACTATTTTGGTTGTCGATGATGAATATTTGGTGCGAAAAGGCATTCGTGAAACAATTGCTTGGGAAAACTACGGCTTCACAATAATCGGGGAAGCCGGTAACGGTAAAGAAGCTTTACAACTTGCAATCACACATCACCCGGATATTATCATCACCGACATCCGAATGCCTTTTATGGATGGTTTGGAGTTTATGGCCAAACTAAAGGAGGCGGGATTGGATTCCCGCATTATTGTATTGAGCGGTTACGGAGAGTTTGATTATGCCAGGGCAGCAATAGAAAACGGAGCCGTGTCGTATTTGTTAAAACCCGTTGAAAATGAAAATCTCATCGAAACGATTACCAAAGTCGGCGAAAAGATCATAAGTGACCGCAATACCCTCGAATATTACCAACAGTTACAAATCGAGCTCCCGGCTATTAAAAAACAATTCCTATTGGATCTTATTAATGGTGATATTACTGCTATCGATGATATTCAAGCTAAGCTGACGTTGTTGCAATTGCCGCTCGTTGTTAGCGGGACCAATTTGACCGTTATTATCAAGCTCGATGATTTTAAAATAATTGCTCAGCAACTGCCCACCCAAACTCTGGAACAACTTCGGGAAATAATTTTTTATCACGCCAACCAGTGCTTGGGACTTGATGGTAAAGGTTTTCAAGGTTTCATCTTTGAAAAAAATCCGGGCGAGTGGGTTCTGATTGCCCAAACAAGTTGCACCGCAGATCCGGTGGCGCTGCTTAAAGAAAATTGCAAGACATTATTTATGAAATTAAAAGACATTGCTCGGCCTGAACTTTCCAATATAACTATTTCGATCGGTATTAGTAATCCTCACCCGGCCATCACCGAAATAAGCCGTTCGTATGATGAAGCGATATCGGCTGCCGGCTGTAAATTTCTGCCCGGCAACAACAGTGTGGTTACTTTTGCTGATAACGGCGTGGCCGATTGCCATACTGAGATTAAGAAGGCAATTGCCTATATCCGGACCCACTATGCTGAAAACATTACTGCCGAGACCGCAGCCAGGGAATTATTTATCAGTCCTTCCTATTTGATGCATCTCTTTAAGGCGGAACTAGGAAAAACCTTTAATGATTCCCTGGTTGATTGTAGGATTGAAATGGCCAAAGAACTGTTACAGAACCCTCAATACCGTATTTATGAGGTTTGTCAAAAAGTAGGGTATACAGATACCAAATATTTTAGTCAGTTGTTTAAAAAGATTACCGGGATGAGCCCCAAAGAATATGTCAAAAAGATTTCGTAACGGCGGGAAATAATGGAGCAGATAATTCGATTTCTACGAAAATTTCAGATTAAAAACCGGATTGCATTTTTTCTGCTGCTCGGATTATTAATTACTTCCAATTGCGTTTTTATCGGTTCCAAATTAGTAGCTCAGGCCTTAATCAAGCAGTATCTTTATAATTATGTAGAGCTTACCCAAAGAGAGACTGTTTCAAGTTTGGAAATGATCATTGATGAGATTAATATGTTAACTGTACGGCTCATGGAAGACCGATCGATCTACCGATTGTTCGATGACCGGCAGATAGCTTATTCCGAGCGGGAACAACGATTGAAAGGGGAATTGGATAGATTACTGGTTCATAAGGACGTGGTGGGAGGCATCTTTATTTACGGATATTCAGGAGAAATTTACAAGTATACTACTGCCGCTTCGGCAATACCGCTGCCGGAAGAACATTTCATCCGGCAAATCGAACAAAGTAAAATACCGGTCTGGGGACCGGTTGTTAAAGATCCAGATAATAATTCATACATTTTAGTCGGGCGGAAATTCCGTAACTTTGTAACTGGCGAAACAATCGGCTATTTGATCATCGATGTCCGGGAATCAGCCTTATATAATATTTACCGGAGAATCATTCCCAACTGGGGTTATTCCTTCATACTGGCCAATGACGAATATATCATTTCTCATCCGGATAAGAACAAAATCGGGAGTATTATTTTTGATTCCGCTATTTTTGATTCCCATACGACTTTTGATTACAAAACGATAAAGTACAATCAGAAATGGTCCATTATTGCAATCTATCAATTAACCAGCCGGTTGGAGTTTTTGGGTATTCGCTGGAAGATTATCAGTGTGGTATCCGAGAAAAAACTTTTCGGAATCATTTCGGCAATAAACAGTATTGTCCTGAATATTGAGATTATCATCTCGATTATTGCTGTTTTTCTGGCCCTGTATATATCGTTCAATATTACCAGACCCTTGGCAAAGTTAAAGAACAAGCTGGACTTGATTGGGAAAGGGAAGCCAAGTCTGTTATTCTCTGAAAACGCCAATGATGAGATCGAAGCCTTGGAGCAAAGTTTTAACAATATGGTGTTACGAATCGAGGAACTCATCCAAAAGAACAACCTGGAAAAGGAGAAACAACGGGAACTGGAATTAACCGCACTACAAGCCCAGATTAATCCCCATTTTGTTTACAATACACTGGATGCCATCGCCTGGATCGCCAAGTTAAAAAAACAAAGTGATATCGAGCGGATGGTTATGGCTTTGGCCACTTTTTTCCGGATTAGTTTGCATAAGGGTGAAAAATTTATTACCCTGGCGGAAGAGATTCAGCTGGTGGAAAGCTTCGTGATCATTGAACAATTGCGTTTTCCGGATAAGGTGGAGATTACTTATGATATACCGGAAGATATTAAGAGTTGTTTGATCCTTAAGATTATCTTGCAACCGTTGGTGGAAAATGCCATCAAACATGGGATCAGTACCAAAGAGGGCAAAGGGCATATTCAAATAACCGGATGCCGGGTCGGTAATGATTTGAAATTGGAAGTAAGCGATGATGGAGTGGGCTTTAATCTTGACGCCGGCGATATCGAATCATCCAATAAGAATATGCAGCAAAGCGGATATGGCTTACGAAACGTTGATGAGCGAATCAAGCTGGAGTACGGACCGGGTTATGGACTCTTTTTTAAGAGTGAAAAAAATAAGGGCACCATTGTGACCATAACTGTGAAAGTACGTGAAATCGACAAATAGCTATATTTTTGTAAACTTCTGCATTTTGGTGTATAAATCGCCCAAAGGTAAAGAAATACTTTTGGAAATGGCCAGGCCTAAGAAAATTGCCAGAACTATCAATAAAACATTGATTAATATTAGAAAAAACAACAAACGGTGGATCTGATTTAAAATATTGGAGAGTGGTATTCGCCGGATCACAAAATCAAATGAATGGGGGAGTTGATGATAAAGAATGATGTTTCGACCGTCATTCGAGAGGGTGTGAAAAAACAACTGCTCCTGGTTTGAATTCAAACTGGGATTGGAATAATCGCTTCGAGTCCGAACCTTCAGTTTGCCTATAATTTCCCGTACCTCCTGTTTTTTTAATGGTTTACCATAAGGAGGCCTTACCAGTATACCTCTCCGGCTTGATAAAAAATAAGTATCGGCGCTCAATTTATTGTTGCGAAAATTTTCATATAATGAATCAATCGCAATATCCGTCATCAGCAAACCGATTAATGATCCGCTGGGGTCATATATTTTTTGTATAAAGGTAAAAAAGCCCTTATACAGTCTGAGATTCAGCGTAAGATTGGTATTCCAATAATCCGTCTGAAACCTGTCATACCAAAGGCTTTTTTCCGGTTGGTGGATAAAATTTTGGATTAAGGGGTCTTTTAAAATTTGGCGTAAATCCGGGGTGGAGTTGGCTGTGTTGTTGGAAGGGTTGGAAGGATAAAAGACGCCATTCATTCCGTATAATGTTAAGCCGATAATATTTAAGTTTGAAGCCTGAATATCGTTGAGTTTTTCGATGATATTAAGAAACTCCGTGCTCTTAACATTGGGATGCCGTAAGGTATCGATTATTTCCGGATCACTTACCAGTAATTTGGAAGACTCGGTCATTAATTCCAAAAATAAGTCGAGATTATTCTTCTGTTGCTCGGTGGATTGAATTGCCAGCGGAATAAAACTATTTAAGATGTTTTTCCGGATGATGATATAGGTGACAACACTCGATAAGATCATGCAAAAAGAGATAGTAATAACCATGGTTAGGACTATCTTTTTTTCTATTTTTTTAAACAAAACATCCTCCTCTTTCATGTCAAAACTAGTCATATTGTAACACAAAAATAACCGTTTATTAATAAGCAGTTTAACAAACCATTTAGCAGACTAACAACCTGTTGTTTTAAAAATGTTCAAGCTATAATTAAATCATTGAGGTAAACAACATTAGACAGAGAAAATAAAAAGAGGGGGAGTTTCATTGTCCAAAAAGTTAATTATTTTATTATTATGCTTGGTAGTAATCATTTCGACTTTTTCATTCAATTTTGCCACTGCCACTGCAGCCGGCAAAAAGGTGACCCTTGTGGTCGGAGACTGGCCCAGAGAGAATGAACCTGCCAGAGTAGCCACATTTAAGAAATATCAAAAAATCATGTTGGATAAATACAATGTAGAGGTCATACCGGATTATTATCAATATGCCGTTAGCTCCTTTCTCCCGAAAGCAGCGGCGGGGACCTTGCCGACTCTCTATAACAGTTGGTTCACCGAAGTCCGGAAGATTGTTGAAAACGGTTATGCGGCCGACATTACCGGTCCCATGAAGAAAGCCGGTTGGCATAAGTCCCTAAACCCACAAATATTACCTCTCATATCCGACCAGGGTAAGATTTATGCCGTTCCGAAGTATGCATATGTTCAAGGCCTCGAATGCAATATTCAGCTTTTTAAAACAGCCGGCCTGGTTGATGCGGGCGGGGTTCCGAAAGCCCCCAAGACTTACGAGGAACTGGCCGAAACCGCTAAAATTATTAAGGACAAGACCGGGGCCGCCGGATTTATTCTGGAGACCAACAATAATTGCGGCGGTTGGCATTTTATGAACATTGCTTGGAGCTTTGGCACAGTGTTTGAAAAGAAAGAGGGCGGCAAATGGATTGCTGCTTTCAACAGCCCCGAGGGTGTAGCTGCTCTACAGTATGTAAGGGATTTAAAATGGAAATACAAGGTATTGCCTGATTCCACCTTGCTTGATTGGGCCAGCGGGCAACAAGTCCTGGCTACCAATCAGGGTGCCATGCTGTTCTTCAATGCAACGGATCATGACGGATTTAATTTCCAGATCGACAATTATAAAATCAGCAAAGACAA
>DNPP01000103.1:8851-9321 GCA_003501365.1 Bacillota bacterium | reverse complement strand
ATCTGGATGTTTGCGCCCAATGCTACCAAAGCGCAGATTGAAGCCGGTCTGAAATGGCTGGAGTTGCTCGGAAAAGCTCCGCAATTTACCGATGAAATCAAAGAAAACGAAATCACTAATTATAAAACGGATGTCGCCGGTAAACATGTGGTTGGCGGTAAAGAGTTGCAGATTTGGACCGATAAGGCGGCGATTAAGGCCCGGGATGAGCTCCGGTCTAAATATATCAACGTGAATTTAGGGATGTTCAAAGATTACAATGAGAATAAAGCGACTTTAAAATCTGAAGAACCGGTTGCTTGCCAGGAATTGTATAAAGAGCTCGATAAAGTAATCCAAGCCGTGCTAACCGATGCCAACGCCGATCCTAAGGCGCTGCTCGACAAAGCGGCGGCTAATTTCCAAAAAGATGTACTCGATAAACAATAATGAATAATTGAATACAAATGGCGGCTTAAGCCGCCATTTGT
>DNPP01000103.1:1452-8604 GCA_003501365.1 Bacillota bacterium | reverse complement strand
GCGGCTTAAGCCGCCATTTGTATTTGGGGAACAACGTAAAGAGAAGGTGGTTTTATTGTCGCTAGCCCAGATCTCGGTAAGGAAAAAACCTAACTTGTTTGACGGCAACCACTTCCGTAAGGACCTGGTGGCCTGGTTTTTAATGTTGCCCAGTTTATTGATGTTTCTATTTTTTACCTGGCAACCCCTGATCTCCGGAATCTTTTTGTCCTTTTTCAAGACCCGAGGGTATAGTGTGGTTGAGTTTATCGGATTAGGAAATTATCAAGAGGTTATTACCAATTCTTCTTTTAACGCTGCCTTAATGAATTCCGCCACCTATACGCTATGGTCGTTGGTGATTGGTTTTGCGGTACCGATTATCGTCGCAATTTTACTTAATGAAATCGTCCATATCAATGGTTTTTTTAAATTTTCCTTTTATTTTCCCAGTATGATCCCGGGAATAGCTACCTACCTGATGTGGGCGTTTATGTATAATCCGGCGAAATGGGGAGTCTTAAATACCATCATATCCCATCTGGGTTTACAGCCGTTTGGCTGGTTGAATATGCCGCATTATACGATCATGCTCATTGTTGTGACCATGACTTGGGCCGGGTTTGGAGGGACAGCGCTGATTTATATGGCCAGTCTGCAGGGAATCAATCAAGAGCTTTATGAAGCGTCATCCCTTGACGGCGCGGGCTTTGTTCAAAGAATTCGTTATATCACTTTGCCGAATATCAGCGGGATCATCCTGTTAATGTTGATCATGCAAATCATTACTGTATTCCAGGTCATGATTCAACCCCTTTCAATGACCGGAGGCGGTCCAAATGACGCCTCGCTCTCCTTAATGCTGCAATCTTATTTGTATGCTTTTAACTATGTTAAAGCCGGTCCTTCCATGGCGGTCGGAGTGATTACCTTCTTGATTTTACTCATCCCGACATCCTTTTACTTTGTCTTGTCGAAGAAGAACCAAGGAAGCGAGGGACAATAAATGTCAAAATTCACCACCAAAACCAGCGGCTTATTAACCAGCCTTGATTTTAAACGCGCTAAGAATCAAGTATTGTACTGGCTAATATTTTCCCTGATGGCACTGATTGCCGTTATTTGTTTTTTTCCACCCGTATGGCTTTTTGCCTCCAGTGTGAAAAGCCTGCCGGAATTATATTCGATGAATCCAACGATATGGCCTAAAACATGGGAATTTCAAAAAATCATTGATGTTTGGAAGCAGCTTAATTTCCTGAAATGTTATGTCAATTCCCTGGAACTCGCCATGGGGGAAATCATATTTTCCTTGGTTTTCAATTCATTATTCGGTTTTGTGTTATCCCAATTAAAACCCAAAGGAACTAACTTTTTAATGGTTCTATTACTGTGGACGCTATTACTACCCAATACTGTAAATATCGTCCCGGTTTATATGAATATTGTCAATTTCCCATTTTTACATATTAATTTTTCCAATACGTTTTTCCCGATGTGGTTTATGGCTGGTGCCAACGCTTTTTTTACCTTAATTTTTAAAAGTTTTTTTGATGGTATTCCCCGTTCTTTAACGGAGGCAGCCATGTTGGACGGATGTTCGCCGCTGAAGATTTTTTTCAAAATTTTCCTGCCGCTCAGTAAACCGGTAATGTTTGTAATTACCATATTAGCGCTAACTCAGTCATGGTCCAACTTTTTCTGGCCGTTTATGGTTCTCACGAATCAGGACCTTTACACAGTGATGATCCGGGTATTCACCATGATTCCCAGCGGCAACTCGGGCAAAGGATTAGCTATTGATTGGCAGATGTTGGCGATCGTTTATTCGATGGTTCCGCCGGTTGTGGTTTTCCTGTTCTTGCAAAAGTACATCATGCAGGGTGGTCTGACTCTGGGAGGTATTAAAGGATGAATAACAAAACAGGAATCCGTTTAAAGGAGTCCCGATAATGACTAAGGTAGGGGAACGTTATTTAGGGGTTAATCCTTGGAATGTGGTGGAAAATTCCTTCCGGCCTGAACGGGGACGAGTTTCGGAATCGATTTTTTCACTGGCCAATGAATATATGGGTGTTCGTGGCTATTTTGAAGAAGGTTACAGCGGGGACAGGCTGCTCGGGAGTTATTTCAACGGGTTTTACGAAGAAACCCCGGTGGTCCAGCCGGCTGCCTATAAAGGTTTGATATCGCATTCCCGGTTTATGATTAATACAATTGACTGGCTGTATACCCGGATTCTGTTGGACGGTGAAACCCTTGATCTGGCCAAAAGCAAATTTACTGATTTTCAGCGGGTGCTTGATTTCAAGACCGGTACTTTGTACCGGGTGTTTATTTGGCAAACCCAAAGCGGTAAATTACTGAAAATAGCTTTTTGGCGTCTGTTAAGCATGGTTGAACCTAATTTAGGCTGTCAGCGCATAACCCTGACTCCGTTAAATTTTTCCGGACCGCTAAAGATGCAGGTGGGTTTGGATTTTTCACCGCTCCAAGAAGGACTGACCCAAAATTTCTGGAGTTGCCAAAAACGGCGGCAACCGGAAAATATTGTAGCCATAGTAGGGAAGACCAACTGCCTGGGACATCAACTTTTCTCCGCCTTTACTTTAAAACATGAGGCAACGGTTACGAGCAGGTTAGTCGAAGATGAAAAATATAGCGGTTTAGATCTCGGGTTGGAACTGTCTGAAGGGCAGTCCATAGACCTCGATAAAATTGTAACCAATTATGCTGATAAGAGCCCCAATACACCAATCCAGGAAGTATGGGAAGCGGGGATGAATCGAGCGATCAAAAATCAGGCTCTCACTTTTAAGACAGCGCTGGAACAACATGCTTCCTATTGGACCCGGGTATGGCAGACTTCGGATATTACAATTGAAGGGGATCCCGAAAATCAGCAAGGTATCCGGTTTGGTATCTTTCAACTCCACCAAACTTTCCATGGCGCTGATTCATACTCGAATATCGGCGCTAAAGGACTTACCGGAGAAGCCTATAACGGGCATACTTTTTGGGATACCGAAACGTATTGTTTGCCCTTTTATATGTTTAATAATGTTAAAGCTGCCCGTAATTTGCTTGAATTTCGCTACCGGACTTTGCCGAAGGCTAGGGAAAGGGCCCAGGAACTGGACTGCCGGGGTGCCTTTTATCCGATTGCCACCATCGACGGCACGGAGGGCTGCGGCTTATGGCAACATGCCAGTTTACAACTTCAGGTTGGTTCGGCAGTTGCTTATGGAATTTGGCATTATGTCAAGATATGCAACGATGATGACTTTCTTTATGAACAAGGTATTGAAATGTTGATCGAAATCAGCCGCTGCTTTGCCAGCCGCGGTCAGTGGGGCTCAAAGAGCGGAGAGTTCGGCTTTTATGGAGTTATGGGCCCGGATGAGTTTCAAATGATGGTTAATAATAATTGTTATGTGAATTTTATGGCTAAAAAGGCCTTTGAATTTACTTTGCGAACGCTAAAAACAATGGAAATTTCCTGTCCAGAGTTGCTTTCCAAGGTGAAACAAAAAACCCATTTACAGCCTGACGAGTTGAAAGATTGGCAACATATGGCGGGTAAAATGCGTCTGCCGCAAGATCCAATTTCCAAGGTCTATGAAGAGCATGACGGTTTTTTCGATATGCCGCATATTAATATTCAGGATATTCCGGTCAGTGATTTCCCGTTATACCGTAACTGGTCTTATGATCGGATTTATCGTTATGACCTGATCAAGCAGCCCGATGTTCTGATGTTTATGTTTCTATATGATCAGGAGTTTCCCGAAGAGGTCAAACGGGCTAATTATGAGTATTATGAACCGCGTTGCATTCATGAATCATCCTTATCCCCTTCCATCCATTCGATTCTTGCAATGGAGCTCGGCAAATATGAAGAAGCCTATAATTTCTTTCAATTTGCCACCCGGATGGATTTGGACGATTATAACCGGAATACCCGGGAAGGGTTACATACCACTTCCATCGCAGCTGCCTGGATGAATATTGTTTACGGTTTCGGCGGGATGAGAACCGATGGGGAGAAACTTGCATTTAAACCCGGCATCCCTCAACAATGGTGTTCCTATAGTTTCCGGGTATTATATCATGATGCGATTTTATGTGTAACTGTCGACCAGGTAAACGCCGAGTTCAAAATCATCAGTGGACTTGCTGTAACAGTGGAGATTTATGGGAAGCTTCATAAAATCGATTTGAATGGCATTAAGCTTGCAATAACCAATTGAAGATCAAATAAGTAAAAGGAGAATGGTAATGGTACCTTTACAAGCGGCCATCTTTGATCTGGATGGCGTAATAGTCGATACTGCTAAATATCATTACTTAGCTTGGAAGCGTCTGGCTTCGGAGTTGGGATTTGAGTTTTCGCCGGAGCATAACGAACGTTTAAAAGGAGTCAGCCGGATGCGGTCGCTGGAGATTGTGCTGGAAATTGGAGGGATAGCGGCGGCTGAATCTCAGAAGAGCGAATGGGCCTCCCACAAGAATAATTGGTATTTGGAGTACATCAGGCAGATTACTCCGGCGGAGATATTACCGGGGGTGGTGCCTTTGATCAATCACTTGCGCGGCAAGGGTCTAAAGATTGCTTTGGGTTCGGCCAGTAAAAACGCCCCGCTTATTCTGGAGAATTTACATATTCAACCGTTATTTGATGAAATTATTGATGGCAATCAGGTTTCCAGGGCCAAACCGGACCCGGAGGTTTTTTTAACCGCTGCCCATAAACTCAATATCTTGCCGCAACATTGTGTGGTTTTTGAAGACGCTGCAGCCGGGATTGAATCAGCCCACAATGCCGGGATGCTCGCAGTAGGAATCGGAGATGCGCATATACTCAATCAGGCCGATCTGGTCATCCGTCATTTATCAAAGTTGAATTATGTTTTATTTACCGGTGAAGCAGTTGCCAGCGACTGGTTACTATTTGAAAAGACACTTTCTCCGGAAAATACTGAGCTCAACGGGAGTAAATTTCTTTTGAGCAATGGCTACATGGGTTATCGGGGGACTTTAGAGGAGCACGGTAAAGATCAGCAAGTTGCCTGTACCTTGGCGGGGATATTCGATCGAAAGGGTCAGGCATGGCGCGAGCCGGTGAATGCGCCGAACGGTTTATATACTCTTTTATATTGCGACCATCAGCCATTGCAGACAACGACTCTGCCGCCGGAGGATCACTTTCAATGCTTAAATTTGCAACAAGCTTTACACCAACGTGAAACCAATTTCAAGGTTGGTCAAAAGAGGATTCAGATCAAGACCGAACGATTTTTAAGCCTTGATAACGTACACTTGATGTGTATGAAATACAGTTTTTCTTGTGATGATCCCTGTCAAATCATAATAACAACCGGAATTGACGGAGATGTTTGGGATATTAACGGACCTCATTTTAAAGATATCCGTTATAAACAGCAAAATCGACAAATTATTGCAGTCGCAACCACGAATGAAGCTGAAACGGTAGCTGTTGCGGAAATGCTGGATTGCCCTCTCGGCGCTCAGGAGTTCATCAACAGGGAAAGTTCACTGATTCATCAGGTTACGCTCCAGGCGGAGCCGGGACGGGAGTATTGTTTTTATAAATATGTTTCAATCTACACCGGCAAGGATGGGGTTGATGAACCGGATATAACGGCATTGGCAACTAACGGCCAGGCCTATAGCGCTGGTTATGATCGGTTATTTCTGCGTCATGCCCAGTTGTGGCATGAACGCTGGCTGTTATCGGATGTGAAGATTGATGGCGATGATGAGGCTCAATTTGCATTACGATATAGTATCTATCAGTTATTGGCGGCGGCTCCCACCCATAGCGACCGATTATCAATACCAGCCAGAGGACTATCCGGCCAAATTTATAAAGGGGCAGTCTTTTGGGACACCGAAATGTTTATGCTCCCGTTCTTCAATTTTACCCAACCGCAACTGGCCAAGAACATTCTGAAATATCGTTATCATACCTTGGATGGCGCTCGCAGAAAAGCCGCCGAATATGGCTATCGAGGGGCGTTTTATGCCTGGGAAAGCCAGGAGAACGGCGATGATGCCTGTACATTGTTTAATGTAACCGATGTATTCACCGGGCGTCCCATACGGACATATTTTTGTGATAAACAGATTCATATCAGCGCCGATGTAGTATACGGGATTTGGCAGTATTATCAGATTACCGGGGATGACAGCCTTTTATTTGAAGGGGGCGCCGAAGTTATTTTGGAATGCGCCCGTTTCTTTGTATCCTACGCCTATTATAAAAAAGACAAACATCGGTATGAAATTCCGGATGTAACCGGACCCGATGAATACCACGAACGGGTCTTTAACAATGCCTTTACCAATTTCATGGTGAAGTACAGCTTGGAAGTGTCATTACGAGTTTTGGAACTTTTAAAGCAAAACGATGAAGAGTTTTATCATGATTTATTACGAAAGGTAGATTTCGAGCCGGAGATTCCAACGATCATCGAAATGAGCGAATTGTTGTATGTCCCTGCTCCGGCTGCCGACACCTCCATTATTGAACAGTTTGACGGCTACTGGCGGCTTGAGGATGTGGCTTTGAAAGAGCTTAAAAGCCGGGTGAAGTCATCTAACGAGTATTGGGGCGGCGGTAACGGATTGGCAACTACCACCCGGATTATTAAACAGGCGGATGTGGTATTGCTGCTTACCTTGTTTAAAAAGCGTTTTAGCGCTGAGGTAAAAAGGGCTAATTGGGAGTACTACGAACCCCGGACCGAGCACGGTTCCAGTTTAAGTCCTTGTGTCTATGCGATGCTTGCCACGGATATTGGGAAACCGGATTGGGCCTATCCATACTTCCAAAAGACCGCTACCATCGATCTAACCGGTGATTACAAGAAATATGTCGGGACTCTTTATATCGGCGGCACCCATCCGGCAGCCAATGGCGGTGCTTGGATGGCTACTGTCCTTGGCTTTGCAGGCTTACACTTTGACGGGGCGGTTGTAATTCTATCGCCCAAGTTGCCCGGAAATTGGCGCTCTTTAAATTTTAATTTTATGGTTAGGGGCCAACTCTTTACCATAAGTATCTCACCAGGGCAGATTCGGATCAAGGCGGCTTCTGAAAATACTCAATCGATTGGCTTTGAAATTTCCGGTGCCGCTTTTCAAGGAAAC
>DNPP01000103.1:0-1130 GCA_003501365.1 Bacillota bacterium | reverse complement strand
GATTCAATCCGGGTAGCCCACAAATATTTAGTATTCATCATCCGGTTACTTCTCGATAATCTGCTCCACTTGCAGGGTTTTATTTTGATTTTGCAGTCTACCGGTGACCTCGACCGATAAGTGATCGGTTTTGGCAGTTTTAGAGACGATATCCTTCAAAGCCAGTTGACTACCGTGTTGATCAAATTTTAAAAACTGACAATGACCGGCTTGAGTTTTGACGAAGATTCCAAATCCGGAAGCGGTACAAGCCGGCATCTTTAGACAACTTACCGTATGCAGCTCAGGGTGTTGCAATACATTAACCCCGTCCGCCGCTTTGCCGTGCGGCGCACAGGCACACATCTGACAAACCAGATAACCGTTATAAATTTGAGCAGTATCTTTGGCTACTTTGGTCTCTGTGGTACCGGCGGTTGTGTTTGTACTCTTGGTACCGGTGGATGAAATTTGGAAAACGATATACCCGGATAAGAATGCCAAAAGAATGAAGAATAACCCTAAAACCAATTTACGCTTCATCAAAAAATCTCCTTTCAACAACAATTCGTCATTTGTTCTATTTAAGTTTATAAAAGTCCCGTCGAATAAATTCCAATGGTTTGCATTCGACAGTGTAATAAAAAGGTTTTTTGTATCCCGGGCTACCGATTTGCTTCCGCGATTATACTATAATCAATCTATCAAAAACAACCAAAACCTTGAAAGGGGAGTGTTATATAGAATGATTAGAAAAATTGTGAGAATCGATACCGAAAAGTGTAATGGTTGCGGCCTTTGCGTCAATGCTTGCCATGAAGGAGCGCTCCAATTGATTGACGGAAAGGCGCAGCTGGTTTTCGAAAGCTATTGCGACGGTCTGGGCAACTGCTTGCCGGAATGCCCCACCGGTGCAATTACTATCGAACAAGGTGAAGCCGCGGCTTTCAATGAAGAGGCTGTTAAGCAGCGCATGGATTCAATCTCCGCCTCGGCTGCGCAGCAGGATCAAAGCCAATTGGCTTGTGGTTGTCCGGGTACTCTTGCAAAAACGCTGGCAAAGAAGTCAGCTGGGGCTGAGCCCGTTCAAGCTGTGCCAGAGGTTCAGTCGCAACTTGGCCAATGGCCGTGTCAACTGAAACTGGTACCGG
>DNPP01000187.1 GCA_003501365.1 Bacillota bacterium | reverse complement strand
GTAATCGTTGAATATCGGCGCTAAGGATATCGAAATATAAATTCGGAGTGGTAAAATTTTTGGCAGACCAGCAAATATCGGCGATTTCTGCTTTGGTGAAAATTCCTGCGATGACGGCTTTTTTGATTAATGGGATCAGTTCGTTAAACGGGCTGCGGCTTTTGATGCCGACATAGTCATTGCACCAGGCATTCAGTTCCTCTATTTCACTTTCATTAATTTTCCCGTCAATCGCAATCCCTTTAATAATTCCTTCTAAAGTATGGACCGCTTTATCCAGGGTACTTTTAAAAAAATATTCAAAATACGCCATGGCATCAAGGCTGGAATCAGATTGCATCCTTTTGCCTCCCCAGATTCATTGTTTATGACTCTCTCGGGCTTCGCAAGCAATTTACATTTTATACCTATATTTCTCCACTATCTCAACTCTTCCCTTTTTCCTTTTCTATTTTCTGGTTGATATTTATTGAAGATTCACCTGAGGAGATACGTGAACTGGCAATGAATAATGATCCTGCTATTGCAAAGCGGAAGAATTGTTGAAGCGCCTGAGCAGCCTGGATGAAGTAAAACGGTACTACGAAGCGCGGGAAATGGCGATTCACGAGAAGTTGACCCGCATTGCAGGAGCTAGTGCGGAAGGTCTTGTAGAAGGTCGGGCCGAATGTGAAGCTGAAGACATTGTGAAAGGCAAAATGGAAACGGCTCAAAATTTATTGTCAATGGGTATGAGCGTCCAAGAAAGTTCCTCTTAGAGGTGGAGCCGAATTCATTCCGGATAAAACATTAATATATAGGCTTTTGCGACGCCATCGGTTTCATTTGCGTAGCAATGTTCCTGACTGGCTCGAAAATGGATCACTTCTCCCTCAACTGCGGTATACTTTCGAGTGTTCATACAGAGAGTCAATGTTCCTTGAGTTATTAATGCATATTCTTCAACGCCTTCAAAATGGGTGGACTTGTCGGTCACCGTACCCGCCGCATATTCGCAAAAATAGATCTCGAATTTTTTATCGGCCTCAAAATCGATGAGGGAATGAAATGAATACCCGTCCCCGCCAAGCTGTTCCGTTGCTTTCATACGGTAAACTATAGGCTCATCTTGAGGTTCTTCTTTTAAAAAAAAATTCAATGGAACTTTCAATGTATTGGCAAGATTCCAGATAATGGTGACGGACGGATTTCGAATACCCCGCTCGATTTCACTAATCATGCTTTTACTAACATTGGCGTTCATTGATAACTCGTCAATGGTGAGATTTCTGGCTTTCCGGATTTTCTTTAAATTTTCCCCGATATTTTTATTGATGGAATTCATCTTTGATCTCCAATCAAAAAATGGCCTTGAGAAAAACATTTTGATATGATATATTCACTATATGGAATTTATATTCGATATAATGAATATATTAATATTGTATCAAAAAAATTTTAGTTTTTCAAGGATCAACGGGTGACTTTGATGAGGAAAGCAAAACTTAATCTGATTTTAGCCATGCTTATTTTCGGAAGTATTGGACTTTTTGTCAAAAGAATTCAGGTATCCTCGGCCCAAATCGCCTTAGCCAGGGCGATTATCGGCAGCTTTTCCCTGTTTATTGTGCTATTCCTTATGAAACAAAAGATAAATTGGAGCAATATCCGAAAGAATTTACCATTTCTGCTTGGTTCCGGCATCATCTTCGGTTTTAACTGGATGTTTCTTTTCAAATCCTATCAATACACCACGATAGCCAACGCGACATTGAGTTATTACTGTGCGCCGATTTTTGTCATGTTATTATCACCTGTAATTCTTAAAGAGCATCTGACGTTGCCCAAAGTGTTCTTCACCCTTGCAGCGATGGCAGGCATGTTTTTTATTGTCGGAGCGGGCGGCGAAAAAGAACTCCACCATTTTCTGGGAATCGCCTATGGGCTGGCGGCGGCCGGCCTTTATGCCGGTGTTATTCTGTTCAATAAATTTTTAAAAGGCCTGAGAGCGGTCGAAAGCACCTTTTTCCAGCTTTTCATTACGTCCATTGCCTTGTTGCCCTATGTGCTTCTATCCGAAAATTTACAGTATCCGGCTTTAGAAGCTTCTGGCTGGGTATTGTTGATAACTGTCGGAGTGATTCATACCGGAGTGGCTTTTATCCTGTTTTTTTCATCCATCCAAAAGTTTGAAGGTCAGATCATCGCCATATTTAGTTATATCGATCCGATTTCAGCGATCCTCATGGCCAGTCTGCTGCTTCATGAAAAAATGACGGGATGGCAGATAGTAGGCGGCCTTCTAATCATCGGCGCCGCCTTAGGGTGTGAATTTATTGGAAAAAAATCAAAACAGCAATCGCGCGCAATTGTTGAATAAAGGCAGACTCTTGCCATTTGGAGGATTTGATAGTAGATCAGGGGCGTAGTGATATCTAAAATCCGGCTCCTCGAAATGTTTGAACAGATTTCGGACGGTTCTGCCCCCATTTCCCGGTGCTTTGGGTCGTGAAAAACGATTTCGTTGTGGATTTGGATGAGCCGCTCGAAGATAAATTCGGGAATACGGCGGATTCTAAAATCATTGCCGGTCGGTGCCTTCTTTCCTGTTTAGCTTTTCGTACGATTGGATTTTTCCCATGCTTTAAGGATAAAAATGGTTATGGTATAATAAATATACTTCAACCTGTTCCGAAAGGAAACCATTCTATGGTTAGCTTTCAAGAAATAGCCGAATTAAGCCGGCAAATCGCCGCCGGGTTCCAACCGGAAAAAATTATTTTATTCGGTTCTTATGCTTACGGCATTCCCGATAATGATTCCGATGTCGATTTATTGGTTATTTTGTCTTTTCAAGGAAAACCGTTTCGCAAGTCTTTAGAGATATTAAATAAGACCAACCCCAAATTCCCCGTTGATTTAATCGCCCGTAAACCGGATGAAGCAATGAAAAGATATGCGGAGGGAGATCCCCTAATCCGGGAAGCGTTAAATAAAGGAAAAATTTTGTATGAACAGCGTAATTAAAGAATGGATCGCTAAAGCGGAAGCCGATTACCGGACGGCCCAAAGAGAATCTACCGTTCAAGACGGCGCTAATTATGATGCGGTCTGTTTTCATGCCCAACAATGTATTGAAAAACTAATGAAAGCTTTCTTGATAAAGAGTAATATCAATCCGCCGAAAATACATGATCTAACAGCGTTAACTCAATTACTTCCTGCAAACAATCAATCCTTATTCAATATTCAACAACTCCGTTTCTTAAGCAATGCCGCTATCTCTTTCCGATATCCGGGAGAATCAGCCGACCAAGCTGATGCCGAAGAGTCTTTGCAAATATGCGGTGAATTACGCCGGGTTTTACATGAGTTATTGAAATATAAACGCTAATAAAATTAGCAAGCCTCAGCAATTTTTCTCTTCACACTTTTATTTTTTCTACTCCCCGCCCAGCACCTTCATCATCATCAGCACGCCGAACTTAACGCCATATTCAAAGGAAGCGGCGGATTCCTGCACGCCCGAGTCGCAACACAAGTCAACAAGCTCTTCCATTGCTTGAACGTCTTCCGCCGGAAGCTTCTCTTGCAACGCTAACTTGAGATCATATATTTTTCGGTTTAAGGGATGGTCGGGGTCCTGATGAACGATCCGTTCGAAGGGACGTATGCGGCCGTAATATAATTCTTCCAGGATAGGTTTCATGGGACATGCCTTCTTTCTATCTTTCATGTAAAAAATAAAATATTATCGCACTGACTTAGGGTCGATGGGAGGCTGTTCCTGCCTCCCCCAACGCGTGCACCGGGCACGCGACCCCTCCAGGACAAAAGGTGCGGGGCGGCGCACCTTTTGAATCCGCCGCTTGGAACCTACGCGTTCCAAACCTCCCTCATTCATCCAGGGCTTCTAGAACGTCTTCGCCATCCCTGGCCTTTCGTCTGGCAATTTAGTTTAGGCTTCCGATGGCGACCACCGTTTTTCATCCGGGAAAAAGGGTGGCGCTTCTCGGCTTCCTTGCCTTAAATGTCGGAGAAGTTTGTCGGGTTCTGGGTATACTCGCAAAAAATTTTATAGCGAAACATTTCAGATGAAAATGCTTGATATGTCTACGCCTGTATAAAAGATTTTCTGTTTACCGCAAATTAAAAGAGCTTTTCTAGGTTTCATCTTTACGCAAGTGCAGCATGCGGCGCGTCCTGAGGGACGCGAAGCTGCATGGGTATCGGGGTGTCCCCGATGTATTCTTCTTTTTAGCCCTTCCTTGGGGAAGGGTTGGGATGGGAGGGCAGTTCATTAGCTTGAATAAAACGGCAATTTTTTTAGCAACAATTATCGATGATCTCATACATACCATACAATAGAGAACAGTATTTTTCCGGGTTTAATTTTAAACTTCACACAATTCACACTTTTATTTTCTCCACTCCCTGACTA
Source organism: Bacillota bacterium (assembly GCA_003501365.1). Taxonomy (GTDB): domain Bacteria; phylum Bacillota; class UBA4882; order UBA8346; family UBA8346; genus UBA8346. The sequence goes on along the minus strand of DNPP01000187.1, from coordinate 4,557 downwards.
ATTGCCGCTACCCAGTAGCCGAACATCATCCCTTCCATTAACGCCTCGTTGAAAAGAATCTCTTCATGGCGACAAACTTGGGAGACCCGGCTTCTTTCATAATTCTCCAACAGTTTAGCATCTTCCGGGGACAACTTGGCGGCGAGTTGTTGCTTCCATTCATCCACCGGTTTCCCCAGTTCCCGGTATTCCGGGTCTTCAGGGACGATTTCATCATCGATCGCACAGATCAGGTCGAGGATGTATTTTTGAATGCCTAGATCTTTGTCGGTGAGCATGGGAAACCTCCTTTTTTTAGGTGGCAGGCGTGAGTGTTGATGGTATGCCTCATTTGCCTGTTTTTATTTGGTCCGGGTAATGTTGGGGCGGTTTTTCTCCACCCCACCGTGAACGATGGGGCTGGGTATATTAAAACCCATCTCAAGCCCCTTCAGGGCTCGGTTGTGCTTCGGAGCATCATGGAGCCCATGTAAATGGGATTTGGAATAATTTTTGACGTCAGCCCATGGGGTTACGGATTCTATGAATCCGACGCCCTGGGTGATGAAACGGCCCATCGTTAACTTGTACCTTAACCTGAAGTTTGATAAAATAAATTAAGTAAGCTACCTTTAGGGTATGGCTCAATAAGGGTGCGGCTGATGAATGTAACCCTTTAAATTGCCGAAAAACTTTGATTAATCTCCAAATTGGGGATTATTTTAATTGTATTATAAATCTCCATAATGGAGATTGTCAAGCGTTCTAAGAAATAAATTTTGGTGGTGATTCAATTGGATAAACCGGCAAATAATATTTTTAAGGAAAAATTGGTACACCTGCGGGAAGAGAGAAATTTAAAACAAAAGGAATTTGCTGAAGCCATTAATATCCATAACCGGAATATTAACCGCTATGAACTGGGGCTTAGAGAGCCGGATTTTGATACCTTGATTAAAATCGCCGATTTCTTTGATGTGAGCACGGATTATTTATTGGGGAGGACGGAGAACCGGAAAAGGGTGTAGTTTGGATAAAGAATATAATAATGAATGGGAGTGTGACCAAAGCACTCCGATTCTTTTGTGATGCTTTTCTGAGGAGGATTAGAAATTCTCCTGTAAATCTCTGAATCGTTCCGTTAAGTAATTTTTATTCTCCCAGGGTCTGTCAATCTTTTGTGTAAACTCCATATTTTTAAGTCAAGTTATGATTAATTGGCGGGTCTGAAAGAATCGACTTCGGTACTTATAGAGCCGGACTCGAGACTAAAAGAGTCGGTTTCGGCTCTCAAAGACTCGACTTCAGGTTTAAAAGAGTCGGACTAGGAGGATAAAGCTCGGAGTTCGATGATAAAAGTTCGGTGCCAAAGCCAGAGGTATTTTAGGGAGAAAATTCAATGGAGGATGATAAAAAAAATCTCTTGGGTGAAATATTAATACTTATAATGTAAGAATCCAGGTTAAACTAATAGGGAGCCATAAATTTTAATTAACTACGACTATGATTTAAGGAAGATAAATCTGACTTTATAAAATTGTGTATTAAAGATTTACTTAAAGCTTATTTAAAAAGTCGTGTAGGTTTCTGTTGTTTAAATTTCCCATTCGTCTTTTTTGTTAATGATTTTATTATCATGAAAAATTTGTTTATAATTGATATTCTGTTTTCATATAATTGGCAATTAATATATGCTTGAAATTCTTGGGTTTCTTTAATAAATTTTACATGATTCCATTGAGTATTTCTAAAAGTAGTGTCTCTAAACTGTTGAATTGACTCGAATGTTGTATTATTAAATTTAGTATTATTAAATTTACTTTGAATAAATTTTGTCCCTGAAAAAGTAGAATATAAAAAATTTGCATAATCTACCTTAACTTGAGTAAAATTTACACCATCAAATCCGCAAAACCAAAATTTTGAATTTTTACATATACATTCTATAAAATTACTTCCATACAGCTTGCAATTTTTCATCACTAAACCCATACATTTACTGTTTTTATCAAAAGAACTTCCAACCAATTTTGATTCTGAAAAACTTGCTTTATGTAGTAATGTTCCGTAAAATTTTATTGATGAACCATTGCAATTTTTAAATTGTACCTTTGTTAAATCAGAAGCAATAAAGTTTGTACGGTTTAGTTTTGATTCAATGAATATCGCATTATTAAATTTTGCTTCATAGAAGTTAGCATTAGAAGCATCAATCTTGTAAAAAACTGAAGAATTACAATTTGAATTTTTAAAACTTGAATCGCGAAGATCTGTATTCTCAAATCGCCACCCAGATAAATCAAGAGCATCCAGTATAATACCTTGCAAATAAGCGTTTTTAATAACATGATATTTACTTTTTTTAGACTCAGCCTGTATTACTCTTTCAATTACATTAAGGATTGAATCACGTGAAATTTGTAAATTTCTCCAATCATTAATTATTTTTGGCTTTTCTAATAATTTTGCTTCATCTTCAGTTATATTATTTATTTTACATAAGGTAGAAATTTCAATAGATATAGAGTCTGTTATCCTTCTATATCTATTCGTATTTATCCACTCTGAGAATGTTTTGTTATCTATTAACATCATATCTTCCACTTCTTTTTTTGGCATACCTAAATTCACCAATTTACTTGCAATAATGAGATGTTGTTCATGTAAATATTTGGTTTCATCAATTAACAAATGAAAGGAATTACTCGACAAACGTTGTAATGCAGTAATTGTTGATGCAATTATTCTTGATTCGGTTTCAAATTTTAAAATATTTATTAAAAAGCAAGTAGCAGCTTCATATTCACTTAAAGCTTGAATTGATGCAGTTTTAACAGCAAGATGTTCACTCCCTAGTTCCTTAAGGAGTCCTGATATTTGACTTTTTGTAATACTTTCAATTTGATATTTTTGCGATTTCGAAGCACTCCAAAATGAAATACCTGCAGCTATAAATGCTGCCAATAGAGTGCCAAACTGGAACCAATAAACATAATTATTTGAATTGACTTCATTTTTAAGTTTTTTTATTTCTAAATTTATTTTTTCTCGTTCCAATATTTCCTGGTTTTTGTATAATGCTTCTTGTTTTACTGGAGGAGTGCTAGGTGTTGATGAAAGAACTCCTTTTAGCGCAAAGCAATATGAAGACAAGTTAAACAAAATCTCCAGAAAAAATATTATTTGAAATAGCAGTATCATATATTTTTTATATTTTTTCAATTTCAATCTCCTCTAGAGATATAAGTATTAACATTTTTTACAATTTCAATCAATTTCAATTTTGAATCCCTTAAGAATATCCATAAATTGAGGTACATTCCCTTTGTTTAAAATATGGCTTGATTTATTGGTACTATAATCTATTGCATTAACGCCGACGAATTCCGAATATCTTCTTGATGTATATTCTTCTTGCTTAAGGGTCGACGATAGAATAACTTGTTTCCCAAGACTTAGATACTTCTTAATCATAAAAATTTCTTTACCTGATGACAATTCTCCATCTCGGAAAGAATCAATAATTATTGGGTAGTCGAGATTCAGAGTCTCGCTTAGGGCAATAAGTTTTGCAAAATAAAATTCTTGCTCTTCACTACCGGAATATGTTTCATTTCTTGTGGTGAATAGTTCTTCAAATATCAATCCACCAGTTGAGTCCATCTCCTTATATATCGAATTCATTGCGGTCAAAATATCGGAAATTATACTTTTATTAGTTGTTTTGGTATCCAATTGAAATTTTCTTGCCATTGCTAGTTCTTGTTTCAACTCATCAACTCTATTGTTAATTTCTGTTAGCTTAATGTCTATTTCATCATTCGATAAAATTTCTTCCGAGTGCAGAAGTATCGTCTGGATACTCTTTGGAGTAGATTCTAGTTCTTTTTTTAGCTGGTCTTGTTCATAGTTTAAGCTTCTGGTTAATTCTTCAATATTTTCATCCTTCATTTTAATTTGTTCACTGATAGATTCTAAAATTTTATTTCGAACAGACTGATTGCTTACGTCAAATGAATAATCGTTATTCTTAAATACGACTCTACTGCTACCGCAATCAGCACATATAACTTTCCCTGTAGACAAGTCACGATTCAAAGATCTCAACTCAGAAATCAATTGCTCTAACTTTACTTTTCTATTGATCTCTCGTATTCTATCTTTTCGAATTTCGGATATACTTGTAGTTATGCTTACTAAAACGGAATGCTTAGCCTGCAAAGATTCCCTATCGCTTGATTTATTTACAACTTCAGAAATTCCAGGGTGAGTTTTTGCGAATTTCAGCCTTTTATGGGTTATCTTACGTTCTTCTTCGAGCCTTACGATTTCATCTTTAATTGTTTTGATTTGTGCTTCATCAATTGGATCTGGATTACTACCTGATATAGAGTAGATCATATCATTAAAATCATCTTTTTTGTAATAGCTCGAACCAATCACGTTTGAAGTGTCGCGTTTGTCTTGGGGGAGAAAGAAAAGTTGAAACACTAAAACCAAATCAACGATTCTTCTGGAATCATCTTTCTTGATTACAGGAAGGCTATGGATGTTTAATGTTACCGCTAATCCAAAAAG
>DNPP01000391.1 GCA_003501365.1 Bacillota bacterium | reverse complement strand
TCAAACGTTTTGTCATCGATGTGTGCTAAGGGGGAGCGGAAGCGGTAATTAAGAGATATGCCTACCCGGGAAGACATTGCGCTACTGCCGGGCTTACCGGTGAACTCATTGGGATTGACGCCAGCCTCAATGGCTAACGATAACCCGGGTTTTATCCGGGGCAATTCCCATTCCATACCGGCGATAAGAGCCGCTTTTTTAGTGAAAGAAAGTTTGGGCGCGATTTTCCCCTCTAGATCATTTTCTGCCAATCCGATATAAAAAGAGTTTGCGGAGCGGTTGATTTTATAAACCGCACTCAAGCCCAGATCTTGCGAGTTCCATGAATAATCGCCACGTATAGCCAAGTTATCTCTAAACCACCAAGCCGCTTTGGTTGTATCAATAGAAAGCTGTTGTTCCTGGAGTCTAGCATCCAGCCCGACTTGAAATTGGGCCCAGGCGGGTGAACAGATACCAATACTGAACAAAAATGGTAAGGCAAGCGTTATTAAGATTTTGTTGGTCAAAATTCCACCTCCTGCCGTTACTATTTGTTCATTTTTTTTGTGAAATCCTGCTTAAAGGGTATGGAGATGGTTGGAAATAGCTTGTTGAGGATAATAAAAGGCAATCAACCATGGGTGATGACTTTTGTTTTTAGCTTGGAATTAATTTGTTATGTTTCCGGAAGTCGTCTATGGTTTGCCTGGTACTCTTTCCCCCATTGACATAAGCAATTCAAAACCGGAATAATCGTCATACCCAATTCGGAAAGACGGTATTCCACTTTAGGGGGAACCTCGGGATAAATTTGCCGCGCAATCAGACCGTCCCGTTCTAGATCCCGCAATTGTTGGGTCAAGGTTTTCTGCGTAACATTAAGTAAGCGCCGTTGCAATTCATTAAAGCGGACAGTGCCTTTGGTTAACTGCCATAGAATCGCCATTTTCCACTTGCCGCTCAACATATTTAGGGCAGTGTCAATGGGACATTGCTCGGTGATATTGATAGATCGGGCCATAACATCTCCTCCGGTGTTAATAGACATAAACTTGCCTAATACTCATAGTATCATTTATGACACTGGGTTTCAATTATGTGCGTACTTTAAAAAGCAGATGATGAGTGTTATTTTTTCTTTGAACGCTAGGAGAAGGGATGAAACAAATGAAAATGATTATTGATAGTCATGCCCATGTAATGGTACCTAATGAAAAACAACTTTATCTAATGGAACAAGCCGGGGTTGATAGAACGATCCTGTTTACAACGACACCCCATCCGGAAAAAGCCGTGAATTTGGTCACTTTCGAACAAGAGATCCGGCTTTTGTTTGATATTTTATCCGGGAGTCGCAGTTTGGAGGAGCGGATCGCCAGTATGCGAAAAAATACCGCCGAACTTTGCGATACTATAAAACAATATCCGGAGCGGTTTTTGGGTTTCGGACCGGTACCGCTCGGTATAGGGGAACAAGAAACGGCTCAATGGATTGATGAAAATATTATCGCCAACGGGCTCATTGGAGTGGGAGAGTTTTCATTCGCCAGTGGTTCGGTATATCTTTTGGAGAATGTTTTCAAAACATTAAAGGTACTTGGGGGATTGCCGGTTTGGATCCATACCTTTCATCCATTGACCCTGGAAGATCTCAACGCTATCGCCGAATTAACCGGGAAGTATCCTGAGATTCCGGTGATACTTGGACATATGGGTGGAACCAATTGGCTGGATGCCATAAAGCTCGCCAAGGAACAGCTTAATCTTTATCTGGATTTGTCGGCGGCTTTTACAACCATTGCCCCTTGGCTCGCCATTAAAGAACTGCCGGAACGCTGTCTGTTCAGTTCGGATGCGCCATATGGCAATCCGTTACTGGTCCGCAAGATGGTTGAAACCGTTAGTGAGGACGAAAAAGTTGCTGAGATGGTTTTAGGGGGAAATATCAAGCGATTACTGAATATGGAATAGGCATTCCGCTTCCTTTCACTGAAAGCCTATTCCTTTGGGGCTTTCAGTGAAAATAAAAGAGTCATTGTAAAATCTCATTTATTTTTGGCAACGGTTGCAATAGTAGAAAGAAAACCATACCGCATGATTTTGTTCATCAGCCGCAGCCCGGCTAAATTGTTCCACGATATAGGGTTCATCTGCCCCGGCTGCAAAAATCCGATGTTTCCTGTTCATCTTTAAACGATGCTCTTAAGCCCTCATCATAGTCGGGGGGACATCCTTCGGTGATCTGCGGGGTGGGGGCCAGGCCGGTAAGAGAAGTATAAATTTGGGAGAAGGTTCTAAAGTGCCTGATCTCGTCGCCCCGTATCTCTTGGATCCGTTTTTGCTCTTCGTCGGAGGGGGCGACCTGTAATATATAGTCATATAAGGCTATGTCACAAATGAAGATGTAAAGGAATTTTATCTTACCTCGGAGTATTTATTTGTCCAATTTGGCAACAAAGGGTATAATCGTTTTTAAAGGTGAATTCCAAAGTATTCTAAAGAGGTGTAAAAATTCATGAAACTTGTCTATGATAGCTATCAATCTCCATTAGGGTTGATTCATATTCTGATGGATGAAACGGCAGTTGTAGGAGTTGAGCTGACTCCGGAAGGGTGGCAACGGCGGTTGGCCGAATCCGATCCGCTGGTACGGGATGAAATTTGTTGCCGGGAAGCAGTGGGCCAACTGGAAGAGTACTTTCATGGGAAAAGGCAACAGTTTACTGTGCCATTATCCATTCAGGGGCCGACGTTTTCACAAAGAGTATGGCAGGAACTCTGTAATATTCCCTATGGGGAAACCCGGAGTTATGCAGAGGTCGCTCAGGCCATTGATAGGCCCACAAGTTACCGGGCAGTTGGGCAAGCCAACCGGCGTAACCCATTGCCCATTTTTATTCCCTGTCACCGGGTGATCGGTAAAGACGGGGGGATGACCGGATATATTGGAAAAGGATATATCAGTATAAAAGAGCAACTATTGGCTTTGGAGAGATCATATAAGTAGTTTTCCATCGCAGCCGCAGGGCGAATACCAATAGTTTTCACATGAAGAACATGAAGACAGAGAAAAAATTTAGTTTGTTTTTCTTCATGCCCTTCCGTTCTTCATGATAGATAAGATTTGCCATAATCATTTTCTAATAGTACAGCAAGGGATACTCAAATACTAAGGCGGTCCCTTCTCAGTGATATTAAAGGATCATTTTTTTATGTCTTCATCGGTAATTTTATATCGCTACCGTTGAATTAGTAACAATATAATCAAGTTCGGCAACACTCACATCCAAATGATGGGCGGCCTCTAATAATAATTTTTTTGTATTATTATCCGATTCGGAACCCGCCAAAGCTCGTAAATTGTTGGCATTGGCTTTACAGGTTTGTACACAATCCATGATCGGTTTAGGCGATGACAATTGATTGATCCCTCCTATGATTTTAAGTTTTTCGCTTGAACTAAAGAATTAATCGACATTTCAATATGGGCTGCCCCCATAGTTGCTGATTGCCGTTCCATAGCACAGAGTAAAGTATTGGCTGTAGTCCTAAGCGTATTTGCTGCTTGAGTGGAGCTATTAATGCATTCTTGGATCTGTTGCGGATTACTCATGAAAGAAATCACCTCCCCTGCCTTAGTATAATCCGATTTAACTTTTAATAATCAATCATTGAATAATGTGGTATAATTTCCGGTAAACTCTGTTATTGTGGGTTTTTAAACATGAAAGTTTTCCGGAGGGTTATCGATGCAATTTCTGCAACGAAAAAGAGCTACTTTGTTGGCGGTAGCGATTGGCACGTTTATGGGGGCTCTTGATTCCAGTGTTGTCAACTTGGTACTTCCCAATATCGGCAGCTATTTTCATACAACGCTGTCACTGGTTGAATGGACGATTATCGCTTATTTACTGGTCATCAGCAGCTTGCTTTTAGCATATGGCAGGCTTGGCGACATGTATGGTCATAAGCAAATTTACTTACTGGGATTCATTATTTTCACCATCGGTTCCCTGGTGTGCGGCTTAGCGAAAACCATCGCTTTACTCATTATATTCCGGGCGTTTCAAGCGGTCGGGGCTGGAATGCTAATGGCCATGGGACCGGCGATTGTTACCGATACCGTGGCGCCGCGTGACCGGGGAAGAGCATTAAGTGTTACTGCGGTGGCGGTGGCATGTGCGTTAACAATCGGTCCTGTGATTGGCGGCTTTCTGACAACCGCATTCGGCTGGCAAAGCATCTTTTTTATCAATATCCCGATTGGAATCGGCGGGTTTTTACTGGCCCAGCGAACAATCCCCCGAAATGATGAACGGACTGTCCAGCCCTTTGATCCGATTGGGGCAGTGATTATTTTCGCAGCACTGATCAGTATTTTACTCCCCCTAAGCTTAGTCGAGGAATTGGGTTGGACAAACTTTTGGATCTTATTGTTTATCGGGATTGGTTTGGGATTGATGGTTGGTTTTGGCTTCTGGGAAAGGCATATTGATTACCCGTTGTTTGATATCAGGCTTTTTAGAAATAAGCTTTTTGCGATGAGCAACATTTCGGCGCTTTTAAATTACATGGCTCAGAATACAATCATTCTATTGATCCCTTTTTATTTGCAAAGGCTTAGAGGATTGCCGCCTAACCAGGCTGGATTGTTATACCTGCCGATGCCGTTGGCCACAATGATGGTGGCTCCAATCAGCGGCACCCTATCCGACCGGATGGACAGCCGTTATATAAGTTCGGCGGGAATGGCGATTATGGCAGTAGGGATGGGGATGCTGAGCTATTTAAAGGCAAATTCGTCCGACGTTTTTATGATGGCCGGACTTATTGTGGTGGGGTTTGGAATCGGGCTGTTTCAAACGCCAAATAACAGTGCCATTATGGGAGCGGTACCGCGCGATAAGACCGGAGTCGCTTCAGGCATGCTGGCGACAATGCGCAATATTGGAATTGTGTTGGGAGTGGCAGTTTCAGGCGC
>DNPP01000295.1:2921-15495 GCA_003501365.1 Bacillota bacterium | reverse complement strand
GAATTTGAGGTTAAATAATATTTTGCCAGCGACAATAGGGTTTTTTTAATGGCCTCATCACGTTTTTTTTTAAATAAAGTCGGTTTGATACCGATCCGATTCAGCAGTGCCTCCATGAGGTGGTATCCCAAAATATCCCGCAGGTCGCCATGATTGACAGCGCTTGATTGAGTGGAGGCAAAGAGCCCCTCAACATTTAAGATCCCGGCGCCCTGAAGTTCAGGCCCCAAGCCCATATCGTGGGCGTTTTTGAGGATAAGCTGCCGTATTTGATCCGGCCTTAAATCGGGCCATTTTTGGCATATCAAGGCTACTGCGCCGGTAACCATCGGGGTTGCCATCGAAGTGCCGCTCAGACTGCGATAATTGCCATTGGTCCAAGTGGATGTGATGTTGGCTCCGGGGGCAACTAAGTTGGGTTTAGCAATATTATCAATCGTCGGACCCCGGCTGGAACTGCGACTTAATTGATCGTCCTGGTTGGTTAGGGTTTGCTGATCATCGATACTTCCGATGGTCAGAACTTTAGGATTGATGCCCGGTGTATCGATAGTCCCGGCATCCGGGCCTTCATTACCGGCTGCTGCGCAAATAAACAGACCTTTATTCCAGGCGATAGTGGTAGCCCTGCATAAGGGATCTTTCATATAAGTTTCCTGGGCCTTGGATCCGAAAGACATATTAATCGCCCTGATGTTTAACGCCTTTTGATTGTCGAGACACCATTCGATGCCTGCCAGGACGTTGGAAATGGAACCGCCGCCGTTTTCATCAAGGGCTTTGACTACTACCAATTGGGCTTGGGGCGCCATTCCCTGATATTTGCCGCGAGAAGATGTGCCGTTTCCGGCGATTATCCCTGAGACATGAGTGCCATGGCCGTTATCATCGTAGGGTGCAGTTTTTTGATGGAGGATATCCTGCCATCCTATAATCCGATTATCCGGATTGGTAAAATCTCGGTGCGGATAAATACCGGTATCAATTACGGCAATAGCAACATCCTTGCCGCTAAAACCAAGTTCATGGACGGTAGCTCCTCCTACCGATGGGACGGCCACATTAAGCCGGATTTGTACCGGCGTATCATGCCAAATCCTTTTAACAGGCCATAAGTTGGCTAGCTCCTCCAAAGAGGAATAGGGGAATTCAACCACCAATGAGGGTATCAATCGCATCTCCCGGTGGACCTTGCCTTGATTGGCTTCGATGATGGAACCGATTTTATCACTAGACCAGCCGTTGGTCTCGATAATAAAATGATGTAACTGATTGGGCACTTTGGTAAAATCCGGCTGACGCAAGAGTTCCGACAACTTTATCCGCCAATTGTTTCTGATGAACATTGTATCACCGCCCTAGAATAGTATTAGTATATTCCTTAGCGACCGAGGATTACTGGGGCAAAGGCACAAAATGGGACTCTAAATTGTAACTTTACGTTAACAGAAGCTATCGAGTGGGGGAAAGGTCTGAGAGTGCTGGTTTTCTCTCTTATTTAAATTAAACTACTATTAAATCGGGTGTAAATTGGAGAAAGCAGACAAGAATATATAAAGAAAATAGGGAAGAACGATTTCCCGGACCTAAATGGAAGTATTTAGACTTGCATGAAAAAGGTGGTGAGAGTAATATATAAACATCGACTTATAGTCGGTAAGAGACTAAAGTTCGGATTTGGAAGGGGGTGACTTGGTTGACGGTAGCGACCAGAAGAGAGCGTGAACAACAAATGAGGCGGGACGCGATCCTTGAAGCGGCTAAAGAACTATTCCGGGATAAAGGATTTGAATCAACCACAGTTGATGAAATTGCTGCCCTGGCCGAATTGGGCAAAGGGACGATATACTCTTACTTTAAAAGTAAAGACGAAATATATATTGCTATTTTGGAATCCGAATTTGAAGTTTTGGAGAAATGGATGGTTGAGGCGATTGAGAATTCAACTACTGCTGAGGATGCCTTATCGAAGCTTTATGATACATTTATCAAATATAATCGGGAGCGGCGCGGCTTTATCAAGGCCTTGTTTGTGCAGGTTGATCAGCAGCCATCGGTCGGCATGGCCGAAATATTACGCGGGTTAAAAGGAAAAACTGCGGAATGGACCCGGCTGGTAGGCCAAGTGTTACAAGGAGGCATTGATCGAGGGGAGAGCGACAGCTTTGATGTGGAGAGAATGGCCAAGGTTGTGATTGGATTGATTCTAGGACTCATCGTCCAATCGGAGATGGGACAGATTAAAGAAGACCTGTCCAATTACAGGGATACATTGTTTCGTTTAATTTTAAAAGGCATTATCCACGATGAATCGGTACTTGCCGAAAGATAATATTTTTTTTATAAATATTCGACCAAAGGTCATATAATGAATATAAGTCAAAAGGAGCGATATTGGATGGGAAAAAAGGTGGTGCGCACGCACGCCAAAGGAATATTCGTTATTTTTACTGCTTTATTGGTCCTAAGTATGACGATTTTAGGCAGTAGTAATTTTGTAAGCGCTGCAAATGAGCCCCAGGTACTCACGCTGGATCAGGCTGTTAAAATCGCGATGGAAAATAGTTTGCAGCGGCAAATCACCCAAGGTGATGTTGCGATTGCCCAGGATAAATTGAAACAGGCCCAGTCGGGTTACTGGCCCAAATTAACTTTGGAAGCCGGTTATACCCATTATAATGAAGTGCCGACTAGTGTTGCATTAGCAACGAATATAGCGGAATTGAATAATGGCTTAGTGAAATGGGCGACAGCAGCGGGCGCTTATGATCCTTATGTTAGTGGTTTGGTAGGAAGTAATGGATTAACTTATGTTGCTTTACCTGATCAAAGTTTGAACTATTACGGTTGGGACTTAGTTTTGCAACAACCCCTTTATACCGGCAATAAACTGACGGCCTTAAATAAACAGGCTAAAGCCAACCAGGGGTATGCCAAGGCCAATTTAAGCGCAGCAGACCAAAATTTAGTTTTTGAAGTGAAGAAAGCTTACTATACCGTAATATTCACTCAGCATCTGGTGGAAACCCTGCAACAGGCTGTGGATGACATGGCAAATCACGTCAAGGAAGCGGATGCCTATTGCAGGGCCGGAATGGTCGCTAAACTGGACGTAAAGCGGGCCGAAGTGAAGTTGGCCGATTTAAAGCAAAAATTATTAATGGCCCAAAATGGACTGGAACTAGCCAACATGGCCTTAAATTTCACAATGGGCATCAGTCTGGAAACCAAATATAACCTGGTTGATAGTGTAAAATATGAACCGTTCCAAATGGATTTGTCAACTTGCCAGGAAAAGGCTTTGGCCAACCGGCCGGAAGTAGCCGCTATACAGGCAAAAGTGGAAATGGCCAAACAAAATTTGGAAGTTGCCAAGAGTGCCGGCAGACCTTTAGTTGCTTTGCAGGCCAAACATGAAGACTTTACCCCATATAATCCGGACCCGGAAAATCAAATTGGTATCGTGGCCACTATGAAGTTGATTGACGGCGGACAAATTCACAATCAGGTAAAGGAAGCCGAGGAAGTTGTCAAGCAGGCTCAAACCGCCCAGGAGTTGACCAACCGGGCCATAAAGCTGGATGTGGAGCAAGCGTATCGCAATCTCCAAGTAGCCTTGCAAACGATTCAAGTTGCTGACAAAAGTATGGATCAAGCGGAGGAAACCTTGCATATGGCAGATGTCAGTTACAAAGCCGGTCTTAGTTCGTCCCTTGAACGAATTGATGCCGAGGTCGGATTAACCCAGGCCAAAACCAATTATACCCAGGCATTAAGCATGTATAATATCGCTTTAGCCCAATTACAAAAAGCGATCGGACAATGAAAGGAGAAACTCAATTATGAAAAAAGCAGGAATTATTGTCGGAGCCTTTTTCGTCATTTTAATAGCCGCAGTTTCAGGCTTTCTATTACTTAACTTTAACCGTAGCAGTCAGGCGGTGTCGGATTTTTCCGGCGAACCGCTTCAGATAACCGGTAATGTTGAAGCGACCGAAACCGATGTCAACGTGAAAATACCAGGCCGCGTCGCATCAATTAATGTGGAAGAAGGCCAGGAAGTCACTGCGGGCCAGACGATCGCAGTAATGGAAGCCGAAAATATTGAGGCGAAATCAAATCAGGTAAAAGCAGTATTGGATTTAGCCAAAGTTACCTATAACCGGTTGAGTCAACTATATAACGAAGGTGTTTTGCCTCAACAGAAATTGGATATGGCCCGGGCTGATCTGCGGCAAGCGCAAGCCGGATATGATGAAGTCATGAGCTACATCAATGATTCCACGGTCAAAGCGCCGGTTGCCGGGGTCATTACTTCCAAGTCGGTGGAAAGAGGAGAAATGGTTTCTTCCGGCATGCCGCTGGTAACTATTACTAATATGCAGGATGTTTGGGTTAATCTAAAGGTCCGCGAAAGCGCCATCAACCAATATAGGGTCGGCGTTAAAGTTCCGGTGCAAGTCATTGGTGTGCCCCATAAAATATATAACGGCGAAGTTACTTTTATTGCCGCTAAACCCAGTTATGCCACAGAACGGGCGATCCAGGAAAAAGGTGAAAAGGATATGGTGGCTTTTCAAGTGAAAATTAAACTGGATAACTCCGATAATCTATTAAGACCGGGAATGACGGCTGAAGTGAATCTCAAGCCCTGAGGCATGAAATGAAAACGGACTTTTTAGGTAAAGACCATTTCGGCAAATGAAGCCATATATGATAAATTTAAAATTGATATTAGCTGAAAGAAGGTAATGGGTCATGAATAGCCTGCTTCAAGCCCAGAATCTGGGACTGCGCGGTAAGGGCCGTTCCAACTGGCTGTTTAAAAATGTCAATCTGACAGTCAGTAGCGGGGATATCGTGGTTATTATTGGGAATAGCGGTTCTGGAAAGAGTTCACTGGGGGATACCCTGTGCGGTCTCAAAAAACCAAGTCAAGGTTTTGTAGGGCGACAAGTACCGGTTGCAATTGTTACCCAGCATTTCACCTTATATACGGATCTTACCGTGCAGGAAAATTTAGATTTTATGGCTGCAATTAATGACAATCGCGCTGAAAATAGAAGGGAGATTCTTAATTGGACCGGACTGACCGGTTGGGAGAATACTAAAGCAAAAAATCTTCCGTCCAGTTTACGGAAAATGCTGCAGATCGCTTGTGCGGTTGTTCAGAACACTCCGCTTATTATTTTTGATGAGCCTACTTACGGGTTGGACCAGTCTTTGAGCATTTTGTTTTACCGGTTGGTTGAAATTCTTGCCAAACAAAATCGGGGAATGCTCATACTAACCAATCAAATGTTGAAGGTCGCTGCACCGACCGGAGTTTTTGAATTGGCCGATAGTGGACTCGTTGCCCTCAGCCCGAGTAGTGCTGCAAAAGAAAACCAATCCATTTATGAATCCGAGGGGGTAGGCTGATGAGAAGCAGATGGAACCGGGTTGGGGCTGTAATGCAAAAAGAGTTTCTGCATATATTCAGGGATAAAATTGTTTGCTCCATCGCTTTTTTAGCCCCGCTGGCATTCGTAGCATTGTTCGGGTTTTTGTATATTGAACAGAAAGTGACGAATTTACCGGTGGCTGTGTATGACCAGGATCAATCCGAGCTAAGCCGGACAATCATCCAGGCATTTTCCGATTCGGAGCGCTTTAAGATTACCACTGTTTGCAATAATTATCGGGAAATCGAACATTTGATGCAATCGGAAAAGGTATTGTCGGTAATTGTCATACCTCCTAATTTGCAGCAGGATGTAAAGTCCGGGAAATCTCGCGAAGTGGCGTTAATCTTTAACGGTACCAATATTTTGACCATGAATACCTTGGCCAATGTGGCGGCGCAGGTGATACCGACTATATCGGGAGGTATTACCATGAAAATTATCCAAGGTTATGGAGTTCCGGAACAGAAAGCCTACCAAGCCGTGACTGCGTTAAGTTTTCGCTCAAGATATTGGTACAATCCAAGCACCAGTTATTTGGTATTTATGTTATTGGGCCTCCTGGGAACGGTCCTTCAACAAATTACACTTTTGGGAGTTGCACTCTCGTTTATTAAAGAGAAAGAATCGGGAAGTTGGCGGCATTTAGCTTTTTCCAAGCTAAGCGCTTTTGAAATTTTAATGGGGAAACTATCGGTTTACTTTATCATTTATTGCATCGATGCCATGGTAATGTTCGGCCTTGGTTTTAGTTGTTTTGGAATGCCGATGCACGGCAGCCCGTTATTGTTTCTGATAGTCAATCTATTGTTTATCTTGGTCATGTTGGCTTTGGGGATGGCGATTTCCATCGTAACCACATCAACGCCCCAGGCAATTGAAATCTCGATGCTGATTGCAATGCCTTCTTTCTTGATTTCCGGATGGACATGGCCTTATCTTAGTATGCCTTTTCCAATTCAGATTTTGTCGAAACTCTTGCCTTTGACCCATTTTCTAGATGCAATCCGTAGAATTGTATACATGGGAGCAGGTTTTGATGTCGTTTGGCCCCAATTCGTCATCTTGGGGATCTTCGTCATGATCTGTCTTCCGTTGACCGCATTCATGTTACAACGTCATATGCTTCGGAGAAGCTGAATTTTGTCTAAAATTCAGCTGCCGGTCATTGGTGTCAATGGGAATAGGGTTAGGTCAATCGGCTTGCTTACGGTCAACTTCAGCAATACCGACAAAGAGGGCGGACCGCTGTCCGCCCTCCGCCCTCCGATTTATTATTCTTGATTAAACCGTTGCTTTAACTTTGAAAGATTGGCTTTGACTTTTTTATTAAGAACGGCGTCGACTTCCGGCTTATAGACTTTTAATGCTTCCTCATACGCCTCAATCGCCTTTTTCACATAGTCTTCGGAATTTTCATCAATAGCTGCCAACAAGCTATAAACCGTGCCCAGGTTATTCTGAGTCATCGCGTAATCGAGGGGGTATTTTTTCATGGTAAAGACCTGTAAGGCTTCTCCGAAGGCATTGATGGCGTTATTAAGTTTGTCGGTTTTGTTTTGCTGAAATTCGGCAACCGAAGGGTAATTGTACATGTTCAAAGATTCGGCTATCGATTTGTAAGCAACCCCGATATTATTAATAATGGTTGCATAATCAACCGGATATTGATCGGGCAGGTATACTTTTAGCACTTCTTCGTAAGCCTGGATGGCTTTACGCAAATTATCATCCGGTTCTTGTACTTCAGCTAGATGAACAAAGGCATTTGCCATCACACTGCGCGTTTCCGCATATTCCAGTGGGTAATCCCAGAAAGTATAAATCTTAATGACTTCCTCAAAGGCCTTCATTGCTTTGGTAAGATGAAACTCTTTCTCTTTGACCTCGGCCATATCCATATACGCGTTGCCTAAATCATTCTGAGTATCTGCAAATTCAAAGGGAGTGTTTTCCAAATCATAGAACTTCAAGGCCTCTTGATGGGCTTTGATTGCTCGCGACAGGTTTCCTTCTTTATTAAAAGTTTGGGAGAGCGCACGGCAAGCCTTACCGGTTTTGCTTTGGATTTTGGCATATTCCTGAGGATTCGCTTCTTCGGTATGAACCTTTAGGGCGTCTTCATAATTAGCAATTGCATTGGTAATATTCTCTTGTTTGTTTTGGATTTCGGCTGCAACTTGTTGCGATTCGGCCAGACCTACCTTGGCGGCGGCATATTCGGCCGGATTTCCTTCCAAAGTATAAATCTTTAACGCTTCTCCAAAAGCTTCTCCTGCAGTTAAAGTATTATTCTGCGGATCACTGAATTTTGCCAATTCCGTAAGGGCGCTGCCGTAACTTATCTGCATTTTAGCGTACTCTTGCGGTTCGGTTTCAATGTCGTAGAGTTTGAGGCTCTCCCGAAACGCTTTTACCGCTTTAGAGATATTTAGCTGCTTATCATGGAATCCCGCCAATTGCAAACAGGTATCACCTAGAAACTGCCGAGCTGTAGCGTATTCTTTGGGAGTATTTTCAATTGTAAAGAGTCCTGCCGCCGCTTCAAAACACTCAACCGCTTTAACTAGGTTGTCCTCCCGGTCGTTCGCATCGGCCAAGGCCAGATAAAAAATACCTAGATTTAACTCGGTCGAGGCGTAAATCTCCGGGTAACTTTGGGGAGTATAAACTTTAAGAGCTTCTTCAAATGCAGCGATGGCTTTCATTAAATTGTCTTCTTTATTTTGGATATCGGAAAGAATGCTGTAAGCGGAACCTAAATTAAATTGAATTTTAGCATAATTTAAAGGATATTTGGCGCCATTATATACCTTTAACGCTTCACGACATGCTTGAACAGCATGACCAAGGTTTTCTTCCTTATCTTGCAACTGTCCCAGTTGGATGTATACCGTGCTGAGTTCGTTTTGAATATTGGCATATTCGAGGGGATTGGCTTCGAAGGTATAAGACCGCAAGGCCTCGTTTAAAGCTTTGAGCGCTTTGGGATAGGTTTCAGCGGGTTCCTGAAATTCGGCTAAGGCACAATAGGCTAAGCCTGCATTTAATTGGTTTTCTGCATATAACATGGGATACTGTTCAAAAGTGATTAATTTGGCTGCTTCTTCGGAAGCCTGAATGCATTTTCCCAGGTTTTCTTGTTTATCCCGGAAATCCGCTAAATTTTTATAGCAGTTTACCAGAGTTTGTTGTGCTTTACAATAATCTAACGAGTGATTTTCAAAGTCAAAAGTTTTAATCGCTTCCTCCAGGCATTGGGATGCCTTTAGATAATGATATTCTTTATTGTTATCACGGAGTTTGGCTAATGTCTCATAGGAGAACCCAAGGTTATACTGAATAGTGGCATACATCAGCGGATATTTTTTGGCGGTGAAGAATTTTAAGGATTCTTCACAAGCTTTGATCGCTTTAGCTACATTGTTTTCCTTATCTTCAAGTTCGGCCAAAGTCCCATAAGCGGCACCGAGATCATTTTTTATTTTAGAATACTCCAGCGGATCTTTACTCAAGTCAAGAATTTTCACCGCTTCTTCATAACACAGGATTGCTTTCTTAAGGTTTTCTGCCGGTTCTTTCGATGAAGCCAGATGCTTGTAACAAATTCCTTCATAGTGTTTCACATGTGCGTAAACTTTTGACTCCCGGATACGAGATATTTGGGTTAACAGGTCGGTATAGATTGCCAATGCATCTTCAACCATTCCGTCTTCCAGTAAGTGATCGGCATTTTCCAAAATCATCTTCCGATGGGCCAGTTTGATTTTGCGCTTGCGATATTCAGAGAGGGAGAAGAAAACAACCCCTATCATCACCAATACGGTTCCGCTCACAATCCCCATAAACCAGGGACTTTTGGGATTAATAATTGCAAGTCCAAGATTTTCCATGATAAAACCAAGTCACCCGCCTTTAAAAAATACATTTAACAATGACACTTTATATAATATATCGTCAATACTTTCCAGAAAGTATAGGTGTAATTTAAGCCTCGATCCGGCAAGTACATTGCAATTTTTCTGAAAAGACGCAGAAAAATTGGCCGGATCGGGTTTTCTACAGAATTTGTCAAGTTACGAATTGAAACGCTTTTGAAGTTACTTGCCGGATTCAGGTTAAAATGATTTTTTTTACCATGAAGATCTGAAAATCAGTGCATTAATGCTAATCTCGGAGGGGAGGGGCAAATTAGAAAAAAGAAAAGGGAAAGGGGCTCTCTCAAACAAATGAGATAGTCCCTTTCCAATGCCATTTTAATATGGGATATATAGACTTAAAATTCAGGTTTGATTACGAATTAAAAAAGACATGATTACCGATAGTTATGGTTACAGGCTGTGAGACCACCCATTGATTACTTGTTTTAGCGGGGTTGTAAAAACCATTGGCGCCATTACTAGGGTCCCAGCCGGAACAGGCCAATTGGACTGCGCGGTATGCGCTGGCGCTGGCTGTTCCATTGATTCGGCCGTCCAAAACCGGGCTGTACTGATAGCGGCCATTGTCTACTTGATAAATGATTCCGGCAATCGTTTTGGGATAAAGCGGATCCCGTAAACGGTTCAAAATAGTTGCGGCAACGGCAACTTGTCCTTCAAATGGTTCTCCGTCGGACTCGGCAGTGACTAAACATGCCAAGAGGTTAAGATCACTTTGACTCAGTTGTAAACCGCTAGAACTGGAACCGCTGCTTGTTAGCACCTTCGGTATGGTCAGAGTCTGGTTTGGGTAAATGGCTGCATTGGCGCTTAGATTATTGGCTGCCCGCAACATATCAACCGAAACGCCATAACGCTGAGCAATCAGAAACAGTGAATCACCGGCTTGTACTTGATAACTGCTATTACTGGAGGATGGGTGAACTTTAGCGCCGGGAATAATTAACTGCTTGCCCGCCCATAGATAATTACTCGACAGGTTGTTACTACTTTTGATAGAATCAATACTAACTCCGAATCGTTGCGCTAATAAAAAGAGACTATCGCCTGACAGAACTGTATAAGAAAAACCAGTAGGGCTGTTAGCCCCTTGGGTGGCGATGCTCAGAGCTTGTCCGGGATATATTTGGTTACTACCGAGACCGTTCGACTGTTGTAATACTGAGCTGGATATGCCATAACGTGCCGCAATACTGTAAAGAGAATCCCCCGGTTGAACATAGTAGACTTGTCCATAGGCAACAGCAGCGCTAAACATAAAGAAACCTAAAATTAATCCGTAAACCAGTCTTTTCTTCAAGTGCATGATTTGAGCTCCTTTTTGTCCACGGTGCGGGCAAAAAGTAGGGCTGCCAATGTTGGTGCGAAGAAGGATAGAAATAGAGCTGCAATGAATAAGATACCGTGGCAGTATTGTTTATCTGGGAAATGAATCCAACCTGTCAGGCTTTTTCTAGTACTAGCAATTTCTTTAAAGTTTGGGAAGTTCCTTGTGGAAAACAGTGGATACCCAAATTAACTGGGGATTGTTAAAAGAGGCAGTATTTAGGGTAGCTGGATCTTTAAATAATGTCCCGAGAGGTGTTGAAAGAAAATTTGTGAGCGGCGGATGATTTGAACCAAATAAAGGACAAAATTTTGGCGCCAGAGGTATTTGGCCCAGGAGTCTGCGGGGCGGGTACAGAAGAGCATCTCCAACTGGGATGCAATCGCCCGGAACTGGGAAAGATCTTGTTCGATGATGCTCTTGAGAGCGTAATCTTCTCCCAGTCGGTCAGGGATTACTTTAGTGTAGTGAATCATAGTCGAGACCCATAATAATGCCAATTCATCAATGGGGATATTTTTGTCGGATTCCAAAGTAATTCCTCCCGTTTTTGCTCTGATAACTGATTATAATATATTCACCAGCGCATGGTCGGGAAGAACTTTTCAATGAAAACTTCCAAAAAAGGATGGCTGCAGCTAGACTCTACGATAGACTTGGCTAATGACTTTCATCAAATCATAATGATTGTTTTTTATATTAATGTCTAAAAATCCGGCGCAGCCAATCAAAAAGATAGGTATGTTTACGACAGATGTCGCAGGTTTCGGTAGGTTGCCGGCCTAACTGGAATTGTCTGATCTCCAGCTCCCGGCAGTAGGGGCTCGGTAACAAGCCGGAACGTTTGCAAACCTCAAGGTTGATGTAGCGGTGTTTTTCACAATATTCAGTAGGCTCGGTGCCAATGATAAAATATTCTGATCTTTGAGGGCAAAAAGCGGTGGCCCTGGCGCCGGTTTCCGAACAAATATTGACTTTGACAACATCATTGGGAATCGTAAAATCATGGCTGGGTTTACCGGCTAATGCCCGGGCTGTGAAATTGGCCCATATTGGAGCCGCGATCGTATTGGCGGCGCCGGGAAGCGAGCGCTCGTTGTGGTCACAGCCCACATAGACACAGGTTAATAATTCAGGAGTATATCCTACAAACCAGGCGTCGCGATTGTCCTGGGTGGTCCCGGTTTTGCCGGCGGCCGGCCGGTCGAGGATTCCTTCGATATTGGCCGCTGTTCCCCCTTTGTGTAAGACACCGTTTAAAGCTTGCGTTACCAAGTAAGCCACACCGGGATTAATAATCGTACTATGCTCTGTCGGAGCTTGATAAAGGACCTGTCCTTCGCGGTTTAAAATTCGCTGGACGGTAGTAGGAGCTATTTTTTTGCCGCCATTGGCAAAAGGAAGATAAGCGCCTGCCAGCTCAAGGGGGGTTACTTCTCCGGAACCAAGCGCTAAAGATAACTCAGGCGGTAAAACTGAATGAATCCCTAAACTTTTAGCCAAGTTGATGACCGATGCCGTCCCGATTCGATTTAAAAGTTTTACCGCTACCACATTACTGGAAGCGGCTAAAGCATCCCGTAAAGATAACAAACCGGCGGCGTTTTCTTTACCGTCGTCGGTAGGCCGGTAAATATGATTTCCCCATTGATACGTCACCGGAGCACAATCGATCTGGTTGGCTAATGTGTAACCGTGACTTAGGGCTGCAGCGTAAAGAATAGGCTTAAAAGCCGAACCGGGTTGACGATGGGCCTGTACGGCCCGGTTAAATTGAGAACGAGCGGCGTCTCTACCTCCAACTAATGCCCGAATTGCTCCGGTATCGCTATCAATGGCGATCAAGGCCCCTTGCGGTTGCA
>DNPP01000295.1:0-2596 GCA_003501365.1 Bacillota bacterium | reverse complement strand
CTTTTGCAGCGTCATGTCAAGGGTGGATTCGATGATCAAGCCGGCCTTATAGATGAAGCCCGGCTTTTTAGGAAAGATTCGGCTCACTTCGTCTTGGAGCAGGTCTAAAAAATAGGGAGCCGGCGGTATCCTTGCCCGGAGTCCGGAAGTATGAAGCGACTGGGAACAGTATGCTTGAAAATCCCTTGCGGATATATAATGACAAGCTTGCATTCTTTGTAAAACCTCTGTGATACGTTGCCGGGAAGCCCGGGGATGATTATAAGGGGAGTAGTAGGCCGGCCCTTTGGGTAAACCTGCCAGTAAAGCCATTTCACTTTGATTTAGTTGATTAAGGTCCTTATCGAAATAGGTTTGGGCCGCAATTTTTAGACCATAGGCTCCATGACCAAAGTAGATTTGATTGAGGTATAGTTCCAGGATTTGCGCTTTTGAGAAATGCAGCTCAAGTTTTATGGTATAAAATAGTTCCTGCAGTTTGCGAAAGAAGTTTCGCTCCTGATTTAAGTAGGCATTTTTGGCCAATTGCTGGGTGATGGTACTGGCGCCTTGTTCCCAGCTATGGTGGAGGATATCATAAACCAACGCTTTGAAGATCCGGCCCAGATTGATACCGTGGTGTTGATAAAAGCGGTGATCTTCTACAGCCAGAATCGCATTAATCAGAAAGGGCGGTACTTCATCTAGGGTTACCGGGCTGCGATTCTCTAAGAAAAAGGTAGTGACTAGTTTATGACTTTGATCGTAGACTTCAGTAGCAGTCGGCATTTGGGATTGGGGTAAAGGTAGATATAAGGCGAGTAGTAAACTTCCTAAGGCAAGTACCGCTATAATTAAACTAATGTATGAAATATTAATATCTTTAAAAGCCCATTTTCGGATTTTGTGTTGAAATAAACCGAACATTTTTTCCATCCTTTGGCTGTTTATTTCATTAATATGTCCCCTCATGTCTTTTTTATGAAGAAGGTTGGATGTATATATTGCTAATTTAATGGTAAATCATTTTAGATAGAGGATTATCTATCAGGGGCTAGAATGTATATACGGAAATTGTTCATCGAGGTGGTTGTGTTGTCTAGGACTTCACCGATAGGGGCATTCGATTCGGGAGTTGGCGGACTTTCTATTTTATCGGAGATTAGAAGATTGCTGCCCGTCGAAGATCTAATCTACGTAGCTGACTCGGCACACTGCCCTTATGGCGTCAAGCCGATTGAGGATATTCGGCAACGTTCCTTGGAGGTTACCGATTTTTTAATTGGATTGGGAGCCAAATTGATCGTAGTAGCCTGTAACTCGGCCTGTGTTGCTGGATTGGACCAAGTACGGGCAAAATATAGGCAAATACCGATCGTTGGTGTGGAACCGGCGATCAAACCTGCACATAATGTAACCCGTAATGGTAAAGTGGGGGTATTGGCCACGAATTTGACTTTGAACGGTGAGCGTTTTTCGATTTTAGTGGAAAAGTATGCCACCGGAGTGGAGGTTTATACCCAGCCTGCCCCGGGGTTGGTGGAAATAGTGGAAGCCGGAGCCATTGAAACCCCGGAGACTGAAAAATTACTGCGTAAATACTTGCAGCCGTTATTGGAGAAAGGTATTGATACACTAGTATTGGGATGCACCCATTATCCTTTTTTGCGACCGGTGGCTCAAAAGATCTGCGGCCCGCAAGTTGTCATCCTGGATACGGGGTTGGCGGTCGCCAAGCAAACGGCACGGATCTTAAAACTGGCTGAGTTGGAAACCAACCGAACTTCTGCCGGTACCGAAATGTTTTATACCACCGGAGAACCTAACGCGGTGAGAAGTGTTATTAGCAAGTTGTGGGGGAATTCACAAGTCCAAGTAAGGAAGGCTAATGTATAGATTTTTTTAGCAGTTATCAATAGAACTATATAACAATGTCTGGTATTTTCGCCGGTTGCCCGGTTAGGATAACACTGGGTATACTTTTGGGAAAAGCGATTTTGAACTCTGTTCCTTTTTCGAGAGAACTCTCCACTGTAATCTGCCCGCTTAGCTCATCCACAATCTGTCTGGCAATGGATAATCCCAATCCTGAACTGTTTTTGGTGGAAAAACCGGATTTAAATATTATTTTTTTCTGATTGCCGGGGATAACCGGACCATTATTCCATACAATGAAGTTGAAGCAGTTGGAGGTCTCCCAGATGGTAACCTGGATGGCCCCTTTGGGAGTGTGGGATGATTCTAAAATTTCAATGGCATTACTGATAATATTTCCAACCGCCCGGGTAACGGCTACCGGAGATAAACCGAAGTTGGTAAAATCAGCGTCGCAATCGACGGAAAACCGGACCCCCTTCTCTTTGGCTTCGGTAAAGAACACCAGCAACATGGCAGATACTGCGGCATTGTTGATATGGAGATAGATTGAATTAGATAAGTCCATCACGGTATTATATTCCTGAATGTAGTTGACGATTTCCACGCTTTTATTCATCTGAGCCAGCATCCGGATAACCTGAAGCTGGTTTTTAAAATCATGTCTTTGGAAACTCAGGGTTTGAATTAATTTTTGGCTCTCCTCCAACTGCAAGTGATCGGCTTCCCTAATGATGGATTC
>DNPP01000182.1 GCA_003501365.1 Bacillota bacterium | reverse complement strand
GAAGATAAAGAAAGTTGTCTGAGTTCTTAAGGAAACTAAAATAATGTGATCTTATAGGAAAACAACTATTTGTTGGTGATAAATGCTTAGGTCGCTAAGGTTTGGATTCTAACATAACAGTTTTCCAATACCACTCACCTATTTTTACCCTCTCTGATCGGTTATGCAGTATATTTACAGTATATAAAATACAAGTACCGAACTCAACAGCCTATCCAACCATAAGTTCTGCTCCTATGTTTACCAAATTTCAATAATAATTCGAAAGGTCCCACAATTTAACAGCATCATCATACGACCCTGAAAGTAAGTGTTTGCCGTCCGGAGAAAAAGCTACGGAAGTTATGAGGCGAGAAGTACCGAGAAAAATCCTATCTTCTTTTCCACTGGCGGCATCCCACATTTGCAGAGTTCCATTATACCATCCGCAAAGTACATATCTACCGTCGGGAGAAAAAGCCACCGAATTTGCAAGATTATGGGAAAAAGAATGTGAAACAAAATTTCTTATTATTTTCCCACTTGTAACATCCCATAACTTTACATCATCCGACCCCGAAAGTACAAATTTGCCGTCGGGAGAAAAAGCCACTGAACAGACAACATTAGATAGGCGGAATTTATTTACTATTTTACCGTTAGCGACATTCCACAATTTTAATGTATTATCATATGATCCGGAGAGGATATACTTTCCATCAGGAGAAAATACTACTGAAGTAACCTGGTTGGAATGACCGATAAAGGTTCTTACCTCTTTCCCACTAGCTATATCCCATAACTTAAGAGTATTATCTCCAGATCCTGAAAGGATATATTTACCGTCCGGTGAAACAGTTACCGAACGGACCCGATCAGAATGGCCGACAAAGATTTTTATTATTTGTCCACTGGCTATATCCCATAACTTTATGGTATGATCGAACACTCCCGAGATCGCGTATTTACCATCAGGAGAAAATGCCACTGACTCGACTGGACCGCTATCAGTAAAAGATTTTATTTCCTTTTCACCAATAACATCCCATAACTTCATGGTATTATCACTTGAACCTGAAAGTATGTATTTACCATTAGGAGAAAAAGCTACGGCCTTAACACCGTCAGAATGTCCAGTAAAGGTTTTTATTGCAAATAATAAGTGAGAACATCCGCTCAAGAAGAATACCAGAATAAAGCAGAGCATTATTCGCGAAAATTTTTCAAACCCTATCTCCTTCTTCTTTGCCATAACTTTTCACCTGCTATTTTTATTTTTACCAAAAGTCAATTTCCAGGTATAAAAAGACAGCTTATTTTAGCTAATTATCTAGAATACATCTGTTTCAGCAACATATCCCCAGTTCTTCTATGCTCCCAAGTATAAAGATATTTTCTATAGGTCCAGCCAAAAGTGTAATGTTTCTTAAAACCAATCTCCATAACTTGGCAGTCTCGTTGGAACATGGGAACCAAAAATACAACTACGAAACTCATTAGTGTTAATAACAATAGAATTGAAAGATATCTAAGTTTCAAAAAATTGTAGCTAGAAATTATCATAGTAAGTTTGATCAAGTGTACCACAAAATGCATCTATATGAACTTCACTACCAAATGAAGTCTGATGAATCCAACCTGGCCCACCATTAAATAATTGGACAACTCCACTAATAGGTCCAATATTTATACCATAGTTCCATGAACCCGTCACAGCGCCATCCGAATATGGAATTTGACCTGGTGATACATTGTAATTTCTACTGTAACCACTTAACCAATATTTTGTAGCCATTCCACCAAAACTTTCCCCTGTCTCTGAAAAATCCACGCTTATACGTACAATATTCCCTCCCCCACAATTAGTAGTTGTTGTTATATTATACGTGCCATCATAGTTGTTTTTTGTTTTAACAGAAATTGTAGATCCATGGTGTTCAACTGAATAAGATTCTTTAGATTGACTATTATGTTGATCGCCAGATAAAGTTGGCCCCTCCCCATTTTGTACATCTTGTGGATCTCTGCCTTGTGAATCATGAACATCAAACCCGTCTGGATCAACATAATTCACCGGATCTAATTTACAATACACATACCTGTTCAGACTTAGAGGATCTCCCGGATTCCCCATATACCGATCCTGTTGTATGAACCCGCCATTACTACTATTATAAAACCTCGCCCCAAGTTTCCACAACCCATTCCTGGCATCAATCCCCCCGATAAACCCAAATGGGTCTCTATCCCTTGGCGCCTGGCTTAGCATTTCACCACTGACATCGTAGTCCCGGATTGATTTAACATCTCCATTATCTTTAACCAGCATCATCACGTCACCACGGAGGTTCTGCAGGTAGAAATAGGTCCCTTCAGTTGATGAACTGCAATTGATCAATTCCCTGCCAAAACGGGTAAAGCCCTTGAACTTACTAGTATCATCATTGAGTTCAGCGACAACTCCGTCGTGACTGTAATAAAAATAATCATTGTAATTCGCACTCCACATATCACAAGGGTTGGTGCTGTCGTGAGTTACCGTTTTCACCCGCCGTAGCAAGCCTCCCAGTTCATAACTGAAGTTTTTGGTGGTTTGATAATAAGCATCTATCGTTCCGGTGCCGGCTTCATTTTGTTCATCCTTATGCTTGGATTCCATAATGTATTTCAGCAACTGATTGTCCAGTCCGTATTGAAAAGTCGTATCGCCGGGCCGGCCGTCGTTAAAATGCTCCTTAATCTCATTCCCGTTCTCATCGTATGTCGAGGTCATCGAATAATCATTTTCGGTCTGCGGAGCATTCACACTCTTAGATAACAACTGGTTTAAATAGTTGTAGGTGTTGTTTTCAGTTGTGGTATCCCAGTCACCATTACTATTAAGTGTTTGAACTGTTTTTAGGCCCGGATTGCCGTTGGCATCCAGATTGGCAAATGTAGTTTTTTGCTGGCGTTGATAAGTGTCATCCCATTTTAATACCGGATTGATTCCGTACACTTTGGAAAAAGTCAGACGGCCCAGATCATCGTATGTATAGTGATTGGTGTAACTTCCTTTCAAATGCTGATCGACACTCACTGTTGCAGTCGATGGCAGTTGCGACCTTAAGAAATTGGTTACATCCGGCGCGTTTACATTATATACCACCGAATTATCAGTGATTTTATCCAGCTCGTTATACGTATAACCCAGTTTCAAATAATAGGATCCCCACTGATAATCCAGATTGTTCAAACGATAAGCGGTATCGTAAGCATAATCCACACTGATAAATGGTGTGGTATCGGTTCGGTTTTTATAGAGGGATTTGGTTTTCCGTTGCCCGCCGGGGAAATAATCAAATTTAGTTTGATACCCGAGCCACTTGCCGTTGGATGGATCATAATTCTCATTCCATAAGGTAACCAGCCGTTGCGCGGAGTCGTACTCATAACCATAGGTTAAAGATTCCGGCCGCCCGGCAAATGAAACGCTCATCTGGCTCAATTGTCCGGCCTGGTAAGTATAGTTAATAGTCTGTGAATATTTATTGTTTTGTTGGCAAACCACATCAACCTTTATTGGACGGTTGACCGTATCATATTGATAGGTGGTATCGATAGTGCCGGTCTCATCCAAGGAAGACGAAATCGGTACCGATTTAGAAAGCAGGTTACCGTTTTTATCATAACTGTAGGTTGTGATATGGGAAGTATTATTGTTTTGGGCATCATACACGATAGTGCGAAGTAAGTTATCAACACTGTCATAATAATACTCGGCCCGGTTTTGTTTGCCGTCATAACTAATTTTGACTCGGTCCGCCTCATCATAGACATATGCCTTTTCCGTCTTACCGGCCAAATCGCTTATTTTTGCCGGGCGGTTCAATGCATCATAGGTATAACAAGTATAATTACCATTTAGATCCCTGGTTTGCAAAAGGTTGCCGTTGGCATCGTAACGGTTATAAGAATTATAACTGCCGATATTGGGTAATGAAGGCGTTGTCACCTTAGATAATTGATTTAACGAATCGTAAAAGTACACGGTATAATGATTATCGGCATCATAAGCTCCGGTTGTTTTACCGCTAATATCGTAAACATATTGGGATTTGGGAGAAGTCAGCGCATTATAAGGATTAAACTGGCCTTTTTGAGACAGCGGGTTGCCGCTTTCATCCAACTCGACCGGCGCCATGATTGAAGTCAAGTTCCCAGTAAATGAATTGATGTTATAAACTGTCTTTACTTGATTGGCATCGATTAGCTCAGTCAGTTCCCCATAGGTTGTATAGTTATACTTTGCGGTTCCATATGCATTGGTCATGTTCTTAAGCAGCCCGTTTTCATAGCCATAATCGTAAATGGCTTTGCTGGTAGCTGAGTTAATGTTATCGGGATTATTGGAGTTTTTTAATTTCACTTCCTTGCGAATACGCTCGCCATATTCATCAAACGTATGAATAATAACATAATCGCTTGGGGAATTGATTGTTAAGCCCGTCAGTTTTCCATTGGTGTCATATTGGTTAATATACCGGGTAACATTCCCTTTCGGGTCGGTTATCGATTTGATATCGGTGAGGACATCATGGTGATTTGATTCATAGGCAATGTTGGTGGCTATGTTTTGATTATAACTGTTTTCACCGGCATCGGCCGTCATGGATAATAGATTACCGTTTGTATCGTAATTATAAGCAGTAACAACATCCCTCACGGTAGTTGTCATGGCTTGCGGGTCATAGACCGGCTTCTGCAGGGTCGTCGATATCAAATTATAATTCGCATCGTATCCAAATTGGATGACCCCGGAATAGCTTATATCTTTATCGGAATCGAAATAAGCCGGCAAGGTCACTTTGATACACTGGCCATTATCATCATGTTGATATACATAGACATTTTGATTGGGATCAGTGAATGTTGTGACGCTATTATCATAGTCGAATAGATAGGCCACAGGTTTATTAACTAAAGTCAAGTTGCTGAAATTCTCGTTGTAGGTGCTAAAGCTGGTACGAACACTGTCAATGGAACGGCTGCAAATCTTGTAATAAAAATTGGTGACATTTTTCATTGTCGAAGGATCGCTGCCGTTTACCAAACCGACAGCTGATGAACTTAGTAATCCCGTATATAAGTCATAACCGTATTTTACATCAACCTTATTCATGCCGTCGTCATAAGGATAATAGACATCTATCAGCCTGTCCGAAAAATAGATATACTTTATTTCCCGGCTATCCGAATCAGCCGGAGTAAAGGTCACCGTATCCAGCAACTCTTTTCCGGAGGCTGAAAGATAATACGTAAAATGAGCCTGCCATTTGCCAGACGGTTCTTCAACCATATTTAAAGTACCATCGGCATTATAAATAAGTTTGAGAACATTCCCAAACCGGTCCTCGATAGCGGTCAGTTTGGCAATATTGTTGACTGGAACACTATATCGATAGCGGGTGCCGTCCTTTTGACTCACCAGGTACGATTGGTCGCTGTTCAAAACCACTCTCCGGTAGTCTCCCGCCGGATGAGTATACTCGCCGGGGCTTATATATTCGAAAGTATGCCTGCTCCCGTCCGGGTCATTGATAATTACATTCTGGCCGTTGATTTCCAAAAAGCTCTCCAATGAACTCCGCCAACCTTTACCCAGCATTCCTTCATAATCAGCCAGACTGTTGTAGTAGCGGGACATCATAAGGGGAATTCTCCTTCCCGGCAATATAAAATCGGTTGCTGCTATCACCAGATTTCCATTATTCAAGTTCACTTGAGCGATTCCCGCCCGTCCCAAACCAATGGTTTTAAAATCCCAATAACTCTCAAAACCATAAAAGCTTGAATCAGTGTGGGAAATCGTGTTCCCGGAAGAACCGTCGCCAATGGTGCAAACTGATGATTTAGTGATGTTCCCCGTCTTGTCCGCGCATTCGAAATAATAGTAATAGTGTTTCCCCTGAGACAGGTTAACACTAGGAATGCAAATACTGTTCTCCGTTCCCTTGTAAATTTGATACCCGTTTGTATCCATCTTGGAATTCAGGTTTTCCGGATCCTCGCCCCAGTATAATTTAAACCGGACCGCTTCATTGCTTGCAAAGTGTAGGTATACATTATTCCCGTCAATGGTTTCCGGTTTGGGCGCTATCTCCGGCGGAGTGGTGTCGATGATCAGATCGGTACCGGCCGACCAGGTTAAAGCGCCAACATCGGGTGCAGCGAAATATATTACATAATGGCCGTCAGCCAGGTTCCAATTTGTAGGGGCCGAACCTGCAGTTATATCCGTGATATATTGTAACGGATAAGCGCTAGCCGATTCCGGTTGATCTTGATATTTAATTATCCGAAGTTGGGCTTGTGGTTGAGAGATGATGTTGATTGGAATATTTGATGCTGTATTATTGCTGGTACCTAGCTGACCACTAATATTATTCCCCCAAGTCCAAATAGAACCGTCTTTTTTTAAAGCGACTGAATGAGTGTTTCCTCCCGCTACAAAATCGAATTGACCACCTATTCTATAAATATTTGGCGTAGCGGATGAAATTAGCTGCGTGGATCCTAATTGTCCATAATCATTATTTCCCCACGTATTTACGCCGTGGTCATCAATTGTGAGTGAATGATTTATTCCTGCTGCTATTATATTAATCCCCGATAAAATTCCAATATGAATCAATCCACCAGATTGGATAAAAATATTAATGCCTATAGGGACTAATTGACTGTTCCCCCATTCCCATACATTTCCCTGATCAGTAAGTGCCAAAGAATATTTTCCTGCTGCAATTGCAACAATTGATCCCTGAGGGTCAATTGATGTACTCCCTTCATCAGGATCAGGATTGAATGCTACTTGAACCGCTTTATTCCGATTAGTCGTAGTCCCATCCCCGAGACTGCCATCACCATTATACCCCCAACTCCAAACCGTACCGTCATTTTTAAGAGCCAGAGAAAATTTGACTCCTCCACTGATAGCCGTGATGCCGGTCAAAAAAGTGGTCCCGGTTTTAACTTGGACCGGATATTTGATACCTGTACTGGAACCGGAGGTTCCATCTCCCACTTGCCCATAATAGTCATAACCCCAGGCCCAAGCCGTCCCATCGCTTTTCACTGCCAAGGTATGATTGTCTCCTGCTCCGATGGCAGTGATATTCGATAAAGGCGAAAGAGAATTTTGTTTTACCTGGACGGGGTAGAGTGAATCGGTGACGGTTCCGTTCCCTAACTGCCCATACTTATTCCAACCCCACGCCCAAACCGTACCGTCGCTTTTCAGGGCTATGGAATGACCTTGTCCGGCCTTAATATCGGTAATATTGGTTAGGGGTGTCCCGTCACTCAACTTAACTAAAACTGGAGTGGTCTGCATAATTTTATTACCGTTTCCTAATTGGCCGTAAGTATTGTCTCCCCAGGCCCAGACCATTCCGGCGGAATTAATCGCCAAAGTATGGTTAAATCCCGCTGCTACCTTGACAAACGGGTCTGGAACGGTTAAATTCGAGGTTAACCATGATACTCTTAGATTGCGGTTGGAACTGTAATAGATATTGTTTTCTTTATAGTTCGATTCAATATCGGTAATTCGAGGAACATTGTCCGGATTATTAAGATTCTCAGGTGCGGGGATGCATTTCGTAGCAACGATATTGGACCAGCGGACACCGGACGGATTGGCGACCGGGTCCCAGGGGTTCATATTTAACGGATTTTTATCCTTGTCCTGGGCGTAAACCCGAAAATAATAGGACTGATTATAGGCTAATCCGCTTATCGTACAGCTGTTGGTCAAAGATTCAGTTGTCGCTATATCAGTGGAAAAATCCGCTGAAGTGCTTCTCTGAACGAAATACTTGTCAATCCCGCTTTGAGGAGTCGGCTGGCCGGTTCCCGGATCGATATCGGGATTGGATTCATCACTAGGGATCGACCAGCTAAGATTAACCGCTGTTTTATAATTTTCCGGGGCTAATAAAGTTAGGACCGGACCCGGCGGGCTTACCGTTTCATTTTGAAAAGTTAGGGAAAAAGTTGCATTGTATCCGTATCCGTTGCTGTTCTTACCAGTGTAAAACTGCATCTTAGCGCCAAAATTAGCCGGTATGTCGAACGAACTGGTATTGGTCTTGCCGATTGCACAGGTGGCATTGACAAGGAATGTAGCAGCATCGATAACCGTTCCGTTCGAATCACATTTCCAAGATTTCAGGGTTGGCTTGGCCGAAACGGAATAACTTGATGAATTGATGGTGTAAGTACAATCCACATGAACGGCATAAGGTTTGATTTTAAGGTTTCCTGGATTAGTGAGTGTTACATCTTGTGTATCTTTTGTTCTGGTAAAATCTTGAATATAATTACTTGGAATATATAGAATATAGTTGATAGGTTTCGGACTAGTAGTAGTTACGGTAATGGTCGGATCAATCACCACCGGATAAACCCGGGCTGAATCATTCAGCCATTGCCGGCTCGGCGCAACTATCAGTTGATAGTCCTTGTCTTTTTGTTGAACTCTGATATCAATGTCTTCCGATGATATTCCCTTGGCATCGTACATGATAAATTTTGACATTATGAAGACCGGGTTTCCCTGTTTGTTACAAAAATTGATCTCCCCGTCCGCGGTCTTAGAAAGTTTTAAATTCCGCAAGCGGATCGCATATTCAAAAGACTTGGGGGACTTACGGCTTTTTAAAACGATATCCTCTTTAAGAGATCCTTCTTTCACTGCATAATTGAGATCGCAGTTTTCCAGGATATCCGGCACCGACAAACCGGATGTATGTTGCCGCCGGAAGGAACCGGTTTTGCCGTTCACCAATTTGAACCCCAGCCTTGTTTGGCCGGATTGCAAAGTGAGCCAGCCGTTGCTTCGTCGCGGGAAATAAGATTGGAAGGTGTTTTTAATGACCTTATACCCGAAAGGACCGCCATCCTCATCCTTGAGAGTACCGGCATCTTCCAGGCTGGTATCGATGTCTTCCCATTGATTCTTGCTATTCAAAAAATGGTATGGGACCGTGGAATAAGCAAGCGTGGTCGTACCGTCCGGATTCCGATAGGTTTTGGAATAAGCGGTACGTTGATCGTTCAACTCCATTCTGTGTCCGGTATCATTCTTCGCCCTAATTGCTGCATTTGTAACACCCGGTAATAAAGATAATAGCCCTAAGCATAAAATACCGGTCATGAATTTTCTTAAATCGACCATAAAAAACACCCCTCTTTGTCCAATGCCGGAATACTCTATTAAGAGTTAAAAATAAAATTACATTCAAAATTAAAAGAATACAATAAATTTTTTCGACATAAAACCAATCTTACCTTTTTTTATAAAAAATTTCTTGATATTGGTAAGCAAAACCGACTTACCGCTTCAAAAAACGGTAAAGGCTCAAAATTCAGACAATTCAAGACTTGGATATGAAGTAAATCGGCTGGGCACTGAAGCTTAGCCTAAAATCATCATCCCTGCCGGAGGCAGATCCACTCGGACTGTTACCCGGCCATCCTCATAAAATTTCACCGGTATACTCTGCACCGGATAATCGACCTCTCCTTTAAACACTCGATCATCCCAGTCACTCCGGTACAAAACATTTAGAGTGGAAGACGGTTCATAAAATGGAGTATGCACTGTCACCTCTGCCCCACGGCTCTCCAAACCGTTGGTGTTTAAGGCCACTACTACTTCCTTGTCAACTAAGATCCGCGACCAGGCTATCAGTTCTCCGGCGCCCGGATCGGAAAAAGGCCATCCTAAAAACGATGTCTCCCGGGGATATTGCCTGCCCCGGCGCAGCGCCATGCCGATCCCGTTATTTTGGTGACGGATCTTGGCAATGGCGGCTATCCGGAGATAAGTGGGATGATTGGGGTTGAAAAAATGACAGCCTTGGGTTTCAAAAGCGCCAAAGGTTCCGCCGAACATTGATTCCCGGATATAACGGTCATCATAAGGGATATTACCGTTCTCAGCCCGGGGTTCGACGGTAAAATCGTGCCGGTCGGCGGTACCGTCAAAGGCTTGCTCAGTACCATAATAGATACAAGGGATGCCAAGGGTGGTCAATTGAACACCGACTGCATGGGCCACCTGGTGATAACGGCTGGGAATCTCATTATGGGCGGCAAAGCGGTTTTTGCTGCGGCTGATTTGGTCATGATCATTTAAGACGGAAACATGGTAACGCCCGGTTTTCCGGTGTGAACCCAAAATATCGCAAGCCCCGAACTGGTCAAAAAATGTTTCCGGCTCCCAGATTCCTTTGACCATTTTTTCCAATCGTTCCGCCGGTATTCCGATATCCAGACCGGCGTCAATATTACGGCCGAAAATATCAAGATAGTTTTTTAGCATTTCATCTCCGCCGGTTACTTCCCCCACCAGCAGAAAATTCTCTTTGCAGAGCGATTCCGCGAACTCATGGACGGCGCCGCAGAATTTCCGTGAAACCTCCCAGGGAAGATGTTTCACCGTATCAATCCGGAACCCGTCACAGTCGGTTAAAGCGATCCAATATTGGTAAATCCGGGTCACGGCTGTCAAAAGATCCTCATGACAGTAATCCAGATCTTTGAAGGCAAAGAAATCTCCCCGCCGGAACTGGCAATCCGGATTCATCGGATCTTCCCAGGGCTCCGGGTCCCACTTTTCGATCCTGCCGGCTCTGGTGTACCAGTCGGCATTTTGAAATTCCTTGGGCCATACCCCGTCATTCATATTTTGTATCCGGTCGGTGGCCACTCCCTCGCCCGAGCGCCAGGCTCCGAAGGGATACTGGGGCTGGTACCGGTAAGGGACATCCGTTTCCAGCCGGCCGTCTTTTTCATAAAACCAATTATTCCCGGTGTGGTTATAGATGATATCAAAAATGACGTACATGCTCCGGATGTGCGCATTGGTTACCAATTCGATCAGGTCATCCACTGTACCGAAGCGGGGATCGACATTCAAGAAATTTTGAATACCATATCCGTGGTAGCTGTCTTTTAACTCGATCCGCTGCTGCCAGATGGGGCCCACCCACAGCGCGCTTACTCCCAGGTTTTTTAGGTAGTCCAGTTTGCTGGTAATCCCTTTGATCTTGCCGCCTTGAAATACTTTACCCCCTTCCATCCAGGCCTTTTTATCATTATTTTTATACTCTGCCGGACTTTGCGGATTAAAAAGCGGCCGCTCCGCTTCTTTACCGTCGCTAAACCGGTCGGGAAGTAAAAAGTAGAGAACTTGATCCTGCCAAGTATAAGGACTCGGATAACCCTTGGTCCGCTGATTGAGGTTTACCGACAGAACCGATTCGGGAATAAGTGTTTCAGGCATGTGATCTCCTCCGTGTAATTAACCTAAAATAAAGTTTGTACGGAATAGGGGGAGATTATGAAAAAAACTCAG
>DNPP01000041.1 GCA_003501365.1 Bacillota bacterium | reverse complement strand
TAATACAAGCATAGTAAAAAAAATAACCACCGGGACCACCGAGGCGATAATTACAAATATATTGAAACGAGCACGAAGTTTCATAGCTGTTCCTCCTTGTTGTTTTCAATATCGGTAAAAAATGAAATATCATTTAATGTTTTCAGTAAATTATTCGTCAGAAAGGGCTTCAGAAAATAATTAGATTTGACGAAGATCGTGAAAAGAAAATTTAAAAAATATAGTTGGAGGCTAACCATGTCCCTTTCACCCGCTCCAAATCAAAAGTCTTGGCTTGTGGCTGCCGATATGGGCTTAGGACACCAAAGGGCAGCTAACCCGTTAAAAGATCTAAGCGATAACCAAATTATTACGGCAGGTACGATTCAATATTCCACCTTTAAAGAAAATAAGCTCTGGAAACGGATGCGGAAAATATATGAAGGAATCTCAAGGGTTAATCATATCCCCATTATCGGCGGCTTCCTATTTGGTTTGATGGATAAATTCCAGGATATTAATCCCTATTATCCTTTTCGCGACCTCTCTTCGCCCACCATTCAGGTAAATTATTTAGCTTCCTTAATTAAAAAGGGGTTGGGCCGCACTATGGTAGATATGATGCGTCCGACCGGGCTTCCGCTGGTTACCACTTTTTTTGCCGTAGCCATGGCCGCCGATTACTATGATTATCCCCAAGTCTATTTGTTAATTACCGACACTGATCTTAACCGGGTTTGGGTGGCAAAAAATGCCGCCAAAAGCAGGATTAATTATTTTGCTTCCTGTGGCCATGCCGTCCGCCGTTTAAAACAGTATGGAGTGCCGGATGAGCAAATATTTTTAACCGGTTTCCCATTGCCCAAGGAAAATTTGGGCAGCTCGGATCTTGAGATCTTGAAATTAGATTTGGCACAACGGCTAATCTATCTCGATCCCAGCCGGCGCTTCTGGGCTTTACACCAAGTTGAAGTTGAGTACTACTTAGGCGCTGAAAACTGTGTCAATCGAAGCAACCGCCTACTGACCTTAACTTTTGCCGTAGGTGGCGCGGGCGCTCAAAAGGAGATCGGCGTAACAATCCTTGCCGGTTTGAAATCCAGTATTCAAAAGAAGAAGATTCGCCTGAATTTAGTAGCCGGGGTAAGAGAGGAAGTCCATGATTACTTTATGGGTTATATTAAAAATTTGGGACTGGAGGAGGAATTGGGGACCGGAGTGAATGTCCTATATTCATCCTCCCGGGATAAATATTTCACTCGTTTTAATTTGTTACTACGGACTACGGATATTTTATGGACCAAACCTTCCGAACTATCTTTCTATAGCGGATTGGGGATTCCGATTATTATTGCGCCACCGCTCGGCTCTCACGAACATTACAATAAAAAATGGCTGCTGGATCATAGAGCGGGCATCCCGCAAGAAGATCCCTGTCTTTGTGAAGAATGGCTATTTGACCTTCTGAATGAAGGCCGTTTGGCCCAAACTGCCTGGGATGGTTTTTTAAATACTCGGAAATGCGGGACCTATAAAATTGAAAACATCATTACAACCGGAACTATGTCCCACGACCGGTCACCGTTGAAAAGGTAGACGCAGAGGAACGGATAAAATTGTAGGACGTCTTTGCGTGATTCTTAATTCCATAGGGTCCTCTTTTGATTGAGCCGTCATTTAGTCGGCCCTTGATTCAACACAAACTTGTCGATTACTTTGGCCACTCCGTCGTTATCATTGGTATCCGTAATATAGTCGGCCCGGTCTTTCACTATATCCGAGGCATTGCCCATGGCCACTCCCAAGCCTGCATATTCGATCATGAGTATACAAATTTGGAGCAACATGATATCGATTGCAAACATCCACTATTTTCAAAGCTGATTTTTCACTGAGCAGACTTTGATAAATAAGCGTATGCTGTTCCTTATCCCGAATATAAGCTCCATTGGCTGAAATGATCGCAGCCCGGATACCGATCAACTCGGTGTAATATTCGGCATCCGCATAAATCCGGCCCGTACTAAGCACGATGCAACACCCCGTTCATGGGCTTTCAGTAAACTGGCTTTCGTTTTCTCACTGATTTGTTTGCGGCTGTTTAACAACGTGCCGTCCATATCGAGACTTATTTGAACCTGAAAATTCAGCAATCCTGCGTTTGATTAATTGTTTTCCTTCCGTTCCGTTGAGTGACGCACAAAAACCCTTTATCTAATTTTATCTAAGGGTAAGTGCTCCAAAAAAATCGTATCACTTTCCGGTTTAACCAACCCGGCTATTTCATCCGGGCTTACCCACCTAAACTCCTGGCATTCAATGGCCGTAATCTCTCCAGCGATGATCCGGCATTCCAAATAAATGATAATGATGTGGAACGGTTCTTTAACAGTTGAAACTACGTCCAAGACTTCGCCGGCTTTTACTTGGATGCCCAATTCTTCCAATAATTCCCGCTGCATACAGGAACGCGGATCTTCCCTGAGTTCAACTTTACCGCCTGGAAATTCCCATTTACCGCCTTCCGTACCCTTGGGCAGCCGTTTCGCCATTAAAATGCGGCCGTTTTCCTTAATAAATGCGGCAGTTACAACCATCTGTTCCAAAATTACGGTCCTTTCGCATCCCTAGAAAATAGGGTCTACAGTCAATTAGCCCCAGAGAAACGGAGAACACAGGAAAATCTCTTGGCCTCAGAGACACAGAGATTTAAATACTCCTTCAAACCAGCTTAATTACTTGAAAATCCTTTTTGCCTTTTTTAAGGGTTAATTTACCATCGTTAAAATCATTGATTTCTATCGTCCGGTTCAAGTCGCTGATTTTTTGGTCATTCAGTGCTATACCGCCTTGTTCAAGTAACCGTTTTGCTTCACTACGGGTAGCGGCTAATGTAGCAAAGACCACCAGATCAATAATCTTAAAGCCCTTTTCTAATTCAGCCTGAGGTAATTCAATCGCGGTAACCATTTGTTCATTTACAACCCCGCTAAACAGGGCATGAGCAGCTTGTTCCGCCTTTTTAGCCTCCTCTTCACCATGAGTTAATTTAGTGACTTCATAGGCTAAAATCTTCTTAGCTTCATTGATTTGTTGATCTTTAAGAGCACCCAGTCTCCGTACCTCGTCCATAGGCAAGAAGGTATATAAGGCCAGAAATCTTTCAACAT
>DNPP01000425.1 GCA_003501365.1 Bacillota bacterium | reverse complement strand
TCAAAAACTTTCTTGGCCTTTTCGGCTCTTTCAAATGAAGCATCGATCTTCATCAACTCGGAATCAATTCTCTTCTCGTCTACTTCAGGAATCTGGATAGTTCTTTCTGCGGATTGAATTGCAGTTTGTGCTTGATAAATTGTCAGTATTGCATCAGCACTAGGAAGGCAATTCTTCCCAATCTTGTTTGTGATTGCCGAAAGTCGGCTAACCCCATTCCAACCTACTAATCCTATTACCAAAGTAATGAGCGTCACAATAATAAAACTGGAAATCAGTTTAGAACTTAATTTCTTCTTATTTACCATCTTTGGTCGCTCCATATTTTCTTTTCTATTCCTGCTTACGACTTGTTCTTTCCATGGTCAGCCCATATAAATTTTCTTTAAATTCACGTGACATTATTAATATCGGTTTTGTATGTAAATTCTAAATAGAATATTAATTATTTTTTTGCTGTGTAATAACCTATGTCGCGTAGGTTTTCACGAAGCACCGACTATCCAATACCATTTACGGTCAGCTAGTTGATGCTTCAACGGTTGATTTTGGATATATTCTAGATGGTTTTGATAATCTTTTTCATCCCGGATAAGGTGATCGTGAAATGAACTTTGCCATTTGAAAGGAAGCAGGCTGTTTCGGTTACAATCCATAAGAAATCTGCTTTGCAATTCGAATAATTTATCCACGTGAGCCTTAAAATATGGATCATTACAATCTCTTGAAAAATTTCGTTTGAGTGTCCCCATGATCTCGGAGTAATTATATTTTCCGGTCGGTTGGATCAACAAATGGAGATGCTCCAGGTTGATTGCCCATCCATGGATATTAAATTCTTTAATTAGGCTGGTGAAATCGAGTGTTTCCAAGAACAATTCACATAAGATTTCATTTTCGAAATACGGAAGCCGATCATACGTATTCGTAGTGATGAAATAAATACCGTCCGGCACATATAGCCGTTTTTGTGAATTTCGATGCAAAGGCATTCATTCACCTCTTTCTCACGGGATGGGCCCTGTACCGCAATGTGATGGTGTGTCATATCCGTAGCGATCATCCCGGCCAAGCGACGATTCGAATCGTCGCCTCTCACATCCCACATCTCTCGTACTCCTCGAACACGCCCATGGTTAAAGCCATCCGCATTCTAACCTATATATCAATTCCTTTTTAAATATCAGAACAAATGTTTGATTAAATATTACCACAACAGCAATATTTATCAATATAAATACTAATTTTTAGAAGATAAATTTATAACCCTTTTTCGCTCACCCATCCGCCCCTAAACCCATTCCCTTCCGCTTGTAAAACCGCTGGCACTGTTTGACTTTTTGTCAAGGTGACCGCCTTTTTTGACGCTTACTATTATTTCAAACTTCACCCTTCTCTCTTCAAACTTCCAAAATCAAAACAAAAAAACTCGCTTTTCAGCGAGTTTTAATTTGTTTTATTTGGTGGACCTGAGCCGCACCTGATGTTATCCACCTCAATTTCCAGAAAAGAATTGTACCAACATTATTGGGGTGAATCCAGTATTGAAGCGGGAACTTGTAAATAAATTTTTAAGCAATATCGTGGAAGTGGAATTTGCATAATATTATTCATCCTGCACAATCAAGAAGGAGTAATTAAAATTTTTAAAAAAAAATAAAAAAGAAGTCTATTTTAAATTAAACTTCTTGTTGGGTAGATAATTAAAAAATTTATATGCTCAGACAGCAGAATCGGCTTTCATATAATTAACAAGTTCTTTTAAGTTGCAAATTTCATTTGTTATTTCAACTTTTGCATCTTGAATTTGCTTAGTCAAATTTTCATTCGTTCGCATAATCATGTCCATATTCATATCCGTTAAATATTCTTTTGTTTCCTCTAAAGTACTTTTAATACTTTTTTCAATAATTACAGATTGTTGTTCTAAAGCTAGCTTAATATTTTTTCTTATTTCCTCAAAAGAAAGATTTACAGTAGCTTCAATGTCATGCGTTATTGTTGCAGATTGTTCACTTATAGCCGTTTTAATAAGTGTATTAATATAATCTTCGTTAGTCTGCTGATTATCTTGAGTTTTATTCTTTATTTCTTCGAAAAGATTTTCTATGTCTTGTGCCTTGATTGTAGGGTCTAACATTATATTTCCATTGTCATATTGTATAACTTTCATATGACATAAAAGTTTTAAATACTGATTTCTCTCGTCAAGAGTTAATGAATTAAAGATGCAGAATAAATCTTGTATTTTTTCGTAAGCCATAAAAAATCAACCTTTCACGTCAAAATTTCTAATATTAAAAATTTTTTCGATTTTAGTTAAAAATAATTCAATATTATCTTTATTTGCAGTTGATTCATCCAAGCTGTTTTTATAATATTTGAGATAATCATATACATTAGTCCTGTCTTCATCTTTTTCAATTTTATAAAATAAATCTATTGATTGCGATATCTTTTCTTCTGATGATAACTTTATTCCATCATTGATTAATATCGGTTCGTTTTTAGTTAATAAATTAGTAAAGCCAATCGAAATGCTTTTTACATCTTCTGTGTATAAATCTATAAAATCATTTTTATCAAGTGTTTTGAGTTCTGATAAAGAGTTTAATCTCTTAATATACTTTTCTAATATTTGGTGATATTTATATAGTTTTGCATTCAAGCTTCCTCTGTGCTCGATTAATACTTTTTTTATTTCTTTTGTTACATTTGTAGAGTATACTTCTAATCCTTTTAATTTAGAGATATAATTATCGTTTAAATCATTAATCTTCTTATCGAATTTTTCATTAAGTTCTTGTTTGTATGTAAAGTTAAAAGTAAAGGTTATTAATAATACAATTAGGGTAACTATAATGGA
Organism: Bacillota bacterium; assembly: GCA_003501365.1. Lineage (GTDB taxonomy): Bacteria > Bacillota > UBA4882 > UBA8346 > UBA8346 > UBA8346. The sequence goes on along the minus strand of DNPP01000425.1, from coordinate 39,058 downwards.
TAGACCACTCTGATTAATTATAGTGTTCCACCAATTTTCTTTTAAATACTCTTGATTTGCAATATATTTATCAATAATTTCTTGACAACCAAAAAAATTTCTAGCTGTATTTGATTTAGCCAGATCCATTCTTATTTGATTTGCACAATTCCAATTTTCAACTTGAAATAGAATTGCAACCGTAAGTAAAGTTAAACTAATAACTATAGTTAAAATAAATAATTTTAATATAAATTGTCCTTCCTTGTTTTTTAGAACCATAAGATCCTCCGCAAACACTCTAAATATTACCACAATATGGGAAAAAAGACAATGCCTTTCGTTTTGCTCATAAGGCTTATAAAGCGTAGCTTGTCTTATATGTATAAAACTACTTAAGTGTAATGACTTTAAGTACTCTATAAATCGGTAATTATCGAAAAAACTTAATAGTTAATAGGCCTTTAGGGACGATATAGGGATGATTGAATTAAAAGAAGTTCATCGAATAAAAAATGAACTTCTCGCATTCATGTTAATTATTAACTAACCCTACTAATAAGTCTATACAATATTGATGAGTAAGAAGCAGAATCAGTAAAACAACCATTCTGCTTTTAAAAATTGTGACTTTCTCTTTAGTAACAGTAATCTCCACTTTGCTCGTCTTGTAACTAATCGATTTAATATTCTCTGGCAGCTTCAATTTCAATACTATCACCCTCTTCTCTATAATATCAAAGCAAAAAAGGAACCTAAAAAGGTACCTTCCTTGTTTTGATTTTGTTGTAAAGACTTAAGGACTGTCAATTTCTAAATATATCGGCTTTTTTAAATTGAAAATAATGGAAACTTTACTAAATTATTAATTTTCTGTATTATTGTATGGTATAATTTCCTTATGAAATATTGCGGGGTGAGGTAGATGAAATTCTTTTATAAACACGATAAATGGACTTTAGCCGACACTATATGGCAGATTATTTTTGTGATATTATTAATAATCAATTGGGGGCAAGGCCGGTTTGCCGCCGCTCATCCTCTGACATGGAAAGAAACAAATCCCCTTTTAAATCCTCATCAATCGTTGCTATCAGTCGATGTTTATTGTGGGATTTGTTTTATCGGCAATATGCTAATACCGTATCTGTTACCTAAAAAATGGCGCAGGGGTTGGCAGATAATTGGCACAGTCGCTCAATTCTATTGCGTTTTTTGGGCATTTTACGATGGAGTCGGAGTAAACTTTAAATTTTTTCAATATTAAATTACATACCTTCTTTGGTCATGATGTTATATGTCATATCATTACATCCGGGAGCCCGGACTAAATTCGGATAATATTGGTAGTGATGGACCGGAAAGTTAAATTTCTTGCATCGATGGACTATTTGATTTTTAAGAGAGTGATTTTGTTCACTCTCTTTCGGCTCTAAGTAAATGCAATTTGGATCACAGAACTTAACAGCATTATCCAAATTTATTTCCTCCTTGCTGATTTTGTATTCTGCGGCTTGGTTACCTTTTGTGCCACATTATTAACCGCCTGCGCGCGTTTTTGAGTCTCAACCGCGATTTTCTTCACCTGACCGGCAGCAAGTCTCGACCGGGCAGAATCTTTTTTAATCATTTCAGCATCAATTAAAGTTTGAGCGTCCGATCGGGCGCGCCACTCTTTTTCTTCCTGAGAAATCTTATTTCCCATCAGTCTTTACCTCCACTATTTTGCTGGCCAGCATATCGGCAGCTTGAAGTAGAGTAACAGCGGGTTCTTCCTGAGCCTTCCGGTAAGCATATCCGGTAGGATAAGGAAAATGTATCCCGGCGTCAAAGGGAGCCATATGCCAGCGAATGGCCAGAATTTCGCTTTTAGTAAGTTTGATATACTCTTGGAGCATGATAACCGATTTCTCACCGTGACCGATTGGGAATTGGTCATCCACTGACCAGGATTTTGGCAAATCTTTTGGCATAGGCTGGCCGGGCCGGTTTTTGAGCCAATCAATTAAAGGTGATGCATGATCTGCGGACATATCTTTTCGTATTTCCATAAATCCTGATTCGTTTTTTGTAATGTAGGTATTGATGAATGTTGCTGAATCTTCCGGATGAAATCGTTGTACTATTCCATGCTTTTCATCCCACAGATTAATAAGATACTTCCATTGTTCCGGGCTGGCCGGTTTTCCTCCCTCTTTGTAGAAATTCATTTTGCAGATGTCATGAAAAGCGGGGATGATAGTTTGAGATTCAACCGGTATCTGGTCATCGCCTATGTTAAACATTATGCATAAATCTTTAAAAATTTTCGTCACGTTCCATGAGTGAATTACTAAACCACCTTCAATATTTAAATGGTATTCAGTCGAACAAGGGGCGATAAAAAAATCGTTATCAAGCAAGTATTCAATTAATTCACCAATTCCCGGTCTATTTATCAAGGATAGTAACTTGCATAACTTCTTTTTGGCTATTTCAGCGCTTTCATTCTCGTTTTGTCCCGTCAATTCTGATTCCATCGTCAATATACCTCCCGTATTTTTCTATAAAATCATTCATTATGGCTTTCACGTCGTTATAACAGTTTTTGCATACTTCATCTAGGATAATAAAATAGTCAGTTGCCGGAGAACGGGTCCAGTTTGATTCCGATAAAATAATATCAATGCTTATTCCTTTGGGCCTATTGGCTTTTCCAAAAATTCGGCCGCAATATTTACATTTTCCGGATTTATTTTTCATATCTGGACCTCGCTAAAGTATTTATTACACAGGTCATTTATAGTATCTTTGTGTTTAATGCTGATGTACCAGCAATCATCATCTTTTGACCATTCGCGGTCATTTGCCGGAATCAGTGCCTTTAATTCGACGGTGAAGTCTGGATTTGGAGGATCGGCCGTGATGATAATACTATCAGCAATCGTTTCAACCGAGACAGTACCCTTTTTGCACATAAGATCAGCCTCCTTTCTTTTTTTTTGATAACTCACCATAAAACCCAGTCCTAACATCCTAAAACCAAACATTTCAATCCACGCTCATAAATGAGAAACGGCAGTAAAACCAAACAAAAGAGGCAAGCCTGATCACAGGTCGCCTCTTTCGGGTAGAATTTTAACGCCGCATACTACCATTAGGGCATTCCCGCCGAAATCTGTCTGTCAAGGTCCGAGCCGTATTGATCCAAATTATTGGACACTGGCGGGGACCGGCACTGACTGTTCGTTTGGGAATCTTGTTCGCGGGACTGAAAGGCGTTCGGGCTTTTAACCGAGGATTGTTGGTTTTGCCTAGCGGCCTAAAAGTCCCGTGAAAATTGGATGCGGGGGCCGGGTTCGAACCGGCGTAATACAGGGTATGAACCTGTCGCGTGACCACTACGCTACCCCGCGATAAAATTTGTCCCAGGCTTCCTTCCTCCGACCCAAAAAATCCTTTATGCTACCCGGCCAATCCGAAAACTGTTCGGGCCAACCAAGCGCCGTTGGCTATCTCTTTACTCTTAGAAGGGCAAAGCGCATTATGTTTGGATGTTCAAGCATCGCTCTAAAATCACCCCGCTTGAACGGGTTTTTGGTGGGCCAAAGTTCAAGCCCAGGAACATTTTTAGGATTTTATCCTTTTGAAAAGCCCGACTGTCCCCTGTACCATGCTTACACCGAGCCTCAATGATCTCCTGATTATCAGTCAGGTGTACCTTTGGGAGCCGCGTCCCTAGCTCTTAGGAACACCACTGCAATGGTGGCTGTCAAAACTTACAAAAAGATAAAATTTATTATTTGGTATGCATGCATGCTGCTATTCGGGGTTATTGTTGCCCCAGGTATAAACTGGGGCAACGGTGTAAAATCATGTTTCTAAAAATTTTGTTCCTAGCGTGTTGCCAAAGTTAGTTATGATGTATTTCGTGTTGATAAGTCTATTTTTGTCTGCGTGCTCGCAAATAAATATTAACACATATGTCATCCTTTAGCAATAAGATTTTACAAATTGTAATTGTTCACTTATACTGTAGTAAGACAAAATTATTATAGATATGATATGAAATTTATTTAATTATTTCAAAATTTAGTTAGCTAAGTATTAGTTTAGTGTAGATAATAAGGGGAATCTAATATGAATGAACGAATAACAGAAAATATCGTACGAGATTTTTTGAGAACAAAAGGTTTTTATGATCAAGAGTATTTAAATATTGAGGAACAAAAAAGTCAACATCCTATTGTTCAGAAATGTTTATTGACAGCAAGTAAAAGTGGGAAAGGTATTGGTAAACCTGAATTTATAATTATATCTAATACTGTTCGTGATTTTGTAATAGTTATTGAATGTAAAGCAGATGATAATAAACATATTAGTGAAGAATTAAATAGATATAAAGATTTTGCAGTTGATGGTGTATTACTTTATGCAGCGCATCTATCTAAAGAGTTTAATGTAATTGCAATTGCAATTAGTGGGGAAGATAAAGTTCGTTTGAAAATTTCAACATTTTTATGGGTGAAAGGTTCTAATAATTATAAAATACTAGAAGACCAATATGGGAAACCGGTGGAAGAAATCATTTCATTTAATGATTATATTAGATATGCAACAATTGATCATGATGTTGAACGCATTCGATATGAAAATTTAATATCATTTTCAAGAGAGTTACATGATTATATTCGTGATTATGCTAAACTTAGTGAAGCTGAAAAGCCTTTAGTAGTAAGTGGAATTTTAATTGCACTTTCAGATAATGCTTTTTCTAAAAATTATAAATATTATGATATAAAAATACTTCCAAGAGAATTATCAGAAGCCATTAAAAGAGAAATTGATAAAGCAGAAATTCCAAATGCAAAAAAACAAAATATTACTCAACCATATTCATTTATTACTGCTCATCCAGAACTTTGTAAATTAAATAAGATAACTGGCGTTTCTCCTCTTTGGCAAATTATTTCAGATATCGAAGAACATGTAGTACCTTTCATCAATGTATATCATAATTTTGATGTTATAGGACAGTTTTATGGTGAATTTTTAAGATATGCAGGGGGAGATGCTTCTTTAGGAATTGTTTTGACTCCTAAACATATTACTGAATTATTTGCTAAATTAGCGAATTTGACACCTCAGAGTAAAGTGCTTGATATATGTGCTGGTACGGGAGGTTTTTTAATTGCTTCTATGATTGATATGATTAAAAAAGCTACTAACGATGATGAACGTAAGCTTATAAAAAAAGAAAAATTAATTGGTGTTGAAAATCAACCAAAAATGTATGCATTAGCGGCCTCAAATATGATTCTACGTGGTGATGGAAAAGCAAATCTTTTTCAAGGATCATGTTTTGATGAACCAACAGTTAAAGAAATTAAATCTCGAAAACCAACAGTAGGGATGATAAATCCTCCATATTCGCAGAAAGGTGCCGGTCTACATGAGTTAAATTTTGTACTTCAAATGTTAGAATGTTTGGTAGAAAATGGTATAGGAATAGCAATTGTACCAATGTCATGTGCTATTCAATCTCACCCGTTAAGAGAAGTTATACTCAAAAAACATACATTAGAAGCAGTTATGTCAATGCCAGATGATTTGTTTTATCCAGTTGGTTCGATTCCTTGTATTATGGTATTAAAAGCTCATGTCCCACATAATTCAAATCCACATCATAAAACTTGGTTTGGATTTTGGAAAGATGATGGCTATATAAAGACAAAACATCAAGGACGTATTGATCTTTATGATAAATGGACTGAAATACAAGATAAATGGTGTTCTTCGTACTTTAACCGAGAAGAAATTCCAGGTTTAAGCGTTAAGAAAAAAGTAACTGCAGAAGATGAGTGGTGTGCTGAAGCATATATGGAAACAAATTATTCTAAATTAACAGAAGAAGACTTTATGCAAGATGTTAAAAAATATATCCTTTTTAAAATAAAGGAGAATTAATATGTTGCTTGAAGAATTGTTTTGGGTAAAAAATGGAATCGCTTCGTGTAATGTTAAAATATCAGATGAAAAAAATCAAGAATATTGCTTAGCGTATATAAGGCCATCTCAAAAGTGGAATAATTTAGTTGCTGGTTATTTGAATAAAAAAGAAGTAGATGCAAAATATATTTTCCCATCTGATACATTATTTATATCTACTGACGGCGAAGGCAGTCATAGTTTTGCTTATGTTTCTCCTATTGAATTTGTTCCTAATAGTAATGTATCTGTATTAATTCCAAAAAAAGAAATGAAGTTGAATGAAAAAATATATTATGCGATGTGCATTACTTCAAATCGTTATAGATTTTCTTATGGAAGAAAGCCAAAGGGAGATAGATTAAAAAAAATTAATCTTCCAGTTTCATTTCCTAGTTTTGTTTATTCAATAGATATTCCAAATTATTCTAATTTAAATTTTTCAGTATCATCAACAAATAATAGGTTATCAAACGATAATTTAGTAAGAATCGATAATTTATTTGATGTTCAATATGGTACAAGTCTTGCATTAAATAGCTTAGAGATTTGCAATAAATATGATGAAAATTGTGTAAATTTTGTATCTAGAACTTCTCAAAATAATGGGGTTTCTGCAATTGTTAAATTAATTGATGACATTCCTCCGTTTAGTGAAGGTATTATTACAGTTGCTGTAAGTGGAAATTCTGTCTTAGAAGCTTCTGTCCAAGATAAACCATTTTATACTGGATTTCATGTAATGGTTCTTACACCTAAAAGAACCATGTCTTTTATAGAAAAATTTTTCTATTGTTGGTGTATAAGACAAAATCGTTTTAGATATAGTTTCGGAAGACAAGCTAATCGTACATTAAAAGAGTTGAAAATTCCATCCCAAATACCTATTTGGATTGATAAATCAAAAATAGATAAATATCTCAAAATAATTAAGTAGAAATTAAGATTATTTTTCTTCTTGCCTATTACTAGAAAGCGATCTCACCAACCCCATCATCGCATTTTTATTATTAACCGTCGCATTCGGCTTTTCATCCGGTGGCGTATCCTCCACGGAGGAAGCTACCGGAGCCGAGAACAATCCCTTTTCTTGAACAATTTTCAGAATGAATTTTTCAAGCTCATCCCGGTTTGCAGGCAGGTCAACTTTTGGGGCGACCGGGCCCGTTTTCAATGTGCCGGCAAAATAAGTCGAAAAAATTTCATTGGCCGCCCTGCTCCGCTCACCAGTCACCTTCCAAGTATCATGAATTTTGGCCGCAATATCTTTATCAAAGGAAAATGATATCACTTCGACCGTCCGACCTGTCGTCTTTTTCCGTGACATTTTATATTCCCCATTTCAATTTAAGAAAAGTTCGCGCGGCAAATATAAGAAGCGCCCAAAGCGTTTGCCATAATCGCATTAGGAAGCAAAACAACTTTTTCCTGCGGATACGGCCACATTTTATAGGTATTTTGGCCACCACCACCGGAAAAAAGGATATAGTCAATCATTGAAACGTCCGGCCAGTACATCCGGATATGATTGTAATTTTTATCAATCCGCTCCTGAATCTCCTGACGCCCTTCCTTCAGAAAAATTTTTTCCGCTTCATCGGCGGTAATATCGCGGGTCCGGGTAATCCGCTTATAAAACTCGGCAAAGGCATTAGATAGCCCACCGGTGGGTACTGTCCCGGAACGCTGATCTTTATAATCCATAATATCCGGATCGGTCCAGTCCATAAAAAAGAAGTTGTCTGTCCGCCAGCCGAAGTCATTGAGTCCAATCCGTTTTCCGGTATAAAGCGATTTTGAAACTTGAGTGCCGTCCGGATTCAGTAAAGTGCTTGAAAGCGCCGCGATTCCTTCCTGAATAGCCAAAACCTTACCTGTTTCAAGTTTAATACGCACGGTTTTGTATGGCAGAACCACTTCGTAATAGCCGGGAAGATATTTTTCGGATTTTGTGGCCTGGGAAGAATAATCATTTATGGGCAGACAAATAACTATCGACGGGTTAATATAGTCGGTCTTTGCCAGTAAAGCAAGCCCGGTAAGTAATAATATCTTCGCATTGGAGAAAGTTTCATCCGAAGTCGGGATATACTTTTCTTTTTCGTAATTCCGGTTTCCGCCCTGATTTGCCAGTGAACCGACGTGATACATTTGACCATTAATACCTATTTCAAGGTTGGCCAAAATTAATTTCATATCGGAGTTCCGGTTAATTTCAGTTTTGACATCCCGTTTCTTCCATGGCGCAACACATGAAGGAAGAATTAATTCCCCTGAATCGGTCGCTATTTTTAATCCCCAGTATCCAACATCAATTCCTGCATACTTCATAGTAAAACTCCTTTCAAGTATTGATTTGCTTGTTTTTCACATAAAACATTTAATCGGCAGTTAAAATATCATCCCTTCCGCTTTCTTTTCAGACAATGCGGACATTCTCTTTGAATCCGTTTTACATCTGCGGGTGTAGCCTCGATGAAATGTATGCCGAGCATTGCGGGGCCAAGGCATTGTGAAAATAGATGAAGAACTCTTCCCTTTTTGCCGGTCCTAAGGTTAAGACTAATATAGTAGATAGGATCCATGACCGAGTTATAACCTCCTGGTAAAATTTGGCTCATCGAAAATGAGGTAAAAAGTGTTGTAAGGCGGCGGGATTTATTAGTGTTGTATTTAGACCATACCCCCTTCCGTTCTTTTAAATACTTTATTTATATTGGTTTTTTCAAACGATTATTTAATCTTAAGCATCATCGCCTTTCTTTCTTTGATTCTTTCTTTAAATGTTTTTTGTTTTATCTGTGTTTAGTGCTTTAACAAAAACTTCTTTTAGACTTTTTGCTGCTAAAGCAATTGTTTTAACCTGTTCAAGCTTTTCCGCGCCTTTCCGGTATAGTGTCGGATTAATTAATGGGCCGAGTGCTTCAGCTTGTTCAATTCGTTCCAGAAATAAGTCTAATTCAAGTTGATTAAGCGCGTTAGCAATGATGATTAATTGATGTTGGGTGTATTTGTAATCAGTATCAGACATAGCTTTCTTCTCATTGATTAGCATTTTATTTCTCCTTCTATTTTTGTTATTAACATTATTAACCATTAATAACTAAAATCCTGCCATATTTTAAATAATATTTATAATTATTATAATATTCTATGATTATACTATTTTATTGTTTTATGATTTTATAATTCATTCTTTTTAATTAAAAACAAAAACCTTCTGAAATCCAGAAGGTTTGAATACATTCTTTATGAATTCAATAAAAGCTCAGTGAAATACTTTACTGAATACCCAGGTAATGAATACACTAATCCCGGCAGTTATTGCATGCCTCGATATCTCCCACCGGCGATCGGCTGATTTATTTTTAATCTGTTTAGCTCCTTCATCTTTACAATCTTTGTTTTCTAAATTAATAATCCGTTCTGTCACGTCATCCAAAGTATTCTCAATCCGGGAATTAGTTTTCATCATCTCTGCGTTTTGTCCGATAAGAATTCCTATTTGTTTTTGTAAGTCAAGTATAACTTGAAATTCAACAGTAATAACTTTTTCGTCCATAGGAATTCGAAATCATTAGCCATTAAAAATATTGTATCATGTTTCATATGGAAATTTAAAGGACTTTAAGGCAATGAATTTCCAGCCGACTTCACAAACCCGGAGGAAGTGGATATCTAAAAATAGTCACCGGGATTGTCCCGCGAACGAATGAAGTTGACTCGGCGACCGCGACCGGCTGAAGAGAAGAAAATCACTTCACATCATCCGGCGCCAGGTTAAGCAATGTCACCCGGAGCTATTTCCCCGATGTAGTTCAACCCACCCACCCGATGCCTATTTATAGAAGAGCCCTTCGAAGCCTATGATTTGAATATGATTCAATGAAGCCGGTCTTGTCACCGAAGCCTATCCAACTCAAGATTGTTTCATCCTGCCGGGGAGCCGCCTTAAAGTCTTTGTAGATCAGGAATGAATTTTTGACGACTTACGGCGACTTCCCCTTTGACTCCGTTGGTGCGATTAATAAGGTAGGCAAGGATAGCTGGTTTCCCCCGCCAGCCCCCTCTCTCCAAACCACTCTCCCCTGGCACCCCCATCCATCAAGGTAGCTTATTGAACTTGGAGAGAGGGGGCTTCTGATGTTAAGCTCCGAAGTTGTGTCAAGGGGGAAACCAGCATAGGCTCTGGCCTACCTTGCCATCGTGAAAGAAATTCTGTCCGGCCTTTGCGGTTCTGTCGCATCCTGCTCAGTTGTTTTGTCCGGCCTGGGGAAGATTTAACTATCTATATTGCGCTTCCGAAGTCGTCATTGTCGCCTAATTCTCGGCGACCGTCAAACGCAGACTTCTGTAAGCGAATATATCAGGTCTGCTCCTTTGCCGGTCGCCTTGGTGGTGTCTCGGGCCAACGGCTTCCACATGTCAAGGCGTAAACACGGCCAGCCGTCGAATCCAAGCCTATTCATGATGTCCACCCTGCCCGCCCCGATGTTACTTTTGAAAGGGTATTCCCCATCCGTCCCTCAAGGGACTCCCAAGTTTAAAAAGGAAAATTTTTACTTCCCTTGCCGAAATTTTCTCCCAAGTCATTTAAATGACTTCCGTTTGCGGGGGAAAGCCAAACTCTCCCGCCGTCGAGCAAATTTTTTTAAACACTTCACAAACCGTTTTCATTACTAACAAAATCCCTATTCTAACTCAATGGAGAATTCATCCCAAATCATTAACAATACCTCAAACTTTGCAACAACTCCAGGAGAGAAAATTGAAATCTAGACAAAGGTCTTCATAAGCCATATCCCTCTAAGAAATTTTTGCTTTTTCATTTAAATAATTACTAATTATTCCCAAGTTATTAATTAGAAAATCCTTGCATAAAATTCATTCAACTTTTTCCCGATTGATCTCCATTAAACTCAAAGAAAAATCTCTGATTATTTTCATTCACTCATTGCAAGATGATTGTTTAACCATCTGCAACTTTAATGTAAGCTAATTCAAAAACTTCATTCTTCCTTTAGTTCAAGCTTAGCATTCTTCCAAACCGGCAAGCTTGAGTTAACATTGGAAAGCTCCATCGGAAACGATAAACAACTAACTGCGTTGGTAAAAGTTAAATATTTAAAAGATAAACTAACTTTTCGGTCAAGTTCAGTTTGAATAATTATCCTTTGGGCCTCAGTCAATATTTTGTAAGTCAGAATAAATTTTTTCTTAATAGCGATATTATCAACTTTCAAAGTACCATCTGCAGCTCTATCTTCATTTCCAATCTCAATCGCTTCAATTTTAAACTTCCATGGTGTGGCAATTGTTACCTCCGCTCCGGGCAATCCCAATTGATAAGCACCTAAAATGTTATTTTGCGAATAAAACCTTTCCCTCACTTTAAAAGCATAGGCAGGAATTTTCATGTTACGTCTTTCCCTTCAATCGAATATCTGCCGGCTCCATTGACTCCTTTATAAAGTAATCCGGCATCAACCAAAATTTCTTTAGCGCGGGGCGCTAGTTTTCCAAATTTCGAATTAAATTCAAAATCGGAAATTTTCATTGCTCCAAGAGGGCCGGTTATATCGGTAGTCTCGTCAATTTCCATCCAATACTCTATCTGGGCGCAAGTGGCGCTTTTAATGGCGGTTTCTTCCGTAGTATCTGCAGTATTGGTTAAATGTCTGGTTTTCCGGTAAATCAATTCACTTGCTCTTAAAATAAGCCGGTCAATATCTGTGGCTAATGTTACTGAGTCGCCTATCCAGGTTTTAATCTCATTAGATGTAATGAATGGACTGTTCATAATTTAACCAACTCCTTTTTCTCACTTTTATTCTCACTTTCTCACTTTCATTTCATGAGTGAGAATGGGGAAAGCATTGATACTCTAGGACAAAAGGGGCATGTTCTCACTTTCTCACTTTTTTTCGGAATACCATCTTATAGAGATCACCTACCCACCCTTACCTACCTATTGAAGGTAGGTAGGTGTTCGCATATAGAATATATATTTTAGTGAGAAAGTGAGAATAGTGAGAAATATATATATAAAGCCGCTTCAAATCCGGATTCTGCTTTCTCACTTTTTCTCACTTTTGCCCTCTTTTTCTCACTTTTTTAGAATATGGAATTACAAAACGGCGAATAGAAATCCGTTATTAATATATAAGAAGAGCTGTAATAATTGTTAATCAGCATATATAGCAAATTCCCATCGAAATAAATCCCTGATATCCGATTATCATTGACAGCAATTCTCCTTACATACGGATGACCAATCAATTTCATCGGAGGGCCAAGAAATATCTTAAAAACCAATTGATAATTGCCGGTATATCCAGGTAAAATATCAAAGTCAAAAACAGCGAATACGTAATCATCAAATACATGCATGCTGTAATAACCAAATGAAGCAGATCCATAAGAAGGAATTTCTAAAACATCAACAACATTCAAAGATTGTTTTTCATATTTTTTGATATATCCTTCATCAACGGTAAATATATAATCATCATTGTGTGTTTGTATATTTTTATCAATAAGATAAGTTTCATTTACGATAGAAACATCAGTAAGATTTCTTCGTTCAACAACTTGGGATTCAAAATAAGTGGTATATAAGTAATTTTTATCAGCAAATAAAATATAAAATAATCCGCAATAAGGATGATCCCAAATAGTTCCGGTAATTGTTTGAACTACATTCATTGAGGGAATATAAATTCGTTTAATCCATCCGTTTTGATCGGGATCACCGGCAGCAGCCCAAGCAGCATAAGCATAATCGCCATATACATCATATACAGGGTCACTAAGTAAATAAGACCCACCTGTCGGTGTGGCTAAATCGGTAGAACTAAGAAAAGACATTGCAACCGGGTCGATTTTTATTAAATATTGATGGCATATGCAAAACAAATAAGTTCCATTGGTCATTAAACTACATGCATGATCATATGTAGTACTGGCAAGATTTAAGGTGGCAACTAATTTCAGTGTAGTTGCTTCATACTTTATAATTTTAGTTGGACTAGTATTATACAAAATATAAATATAACCATTTAATATAACCCAATTACTAATCAAATTTGGTATTAATATATATTGAATTGATTTTTTATTTCCTAACTGCATTTTAAGCTTATGATCCTGAGTAGCAATTGCATTAGTCATCACTCCCTGTAAAAATTCAGCCTTATTATCAAAGATTAAGTTGTCATCACCGGGCGAAATCAATATTTTCCCATCATCGCAGGAAGTCTGTTTCAATAAATCCAACCTGTCATAACATTGGATTTTAGCAAATATCTCTGATTCCGGAATGTCCCAATAACGAGCCCAGAATGTTCCCAGGGAAGTATACTCGATCTTACCGGATATCTCTAATCCTAAAAAAGCTTCAACTTTAATCCCGGACCTTATTAATCCGCTCACTTCCGAATCCGTATTATCGATATCGAAAGTACGGTCAAGGTTATTCAAATGAATTTCCAGGCTCTTGATTGAAATGGAACCGAAAGGTTCATCGTCACCAATTGTTTCGCTTTGCTCTAAAAATTTCATCAGTAAAATATTATCGCTGGTATAGGTTTTCATCAATGAATCGCTAAAATGGACGATTATTTTTCCATGAATCTTCCGGTGGTTTTTTAAGATACTATCTAAAAATGTTTGTGAAACGTTATTCAAGTCAAACCCTCCTTTTAGGCGGCAATTGGGTAATAAGCTTGGAAATGGGCCATTTTATTACTGGAAGCCGTCCAAGTGCCTACACCGCAATTTAAGTATAAAGTTACTAATGTTCCTGCTGAAGCAATTACCCACCGTCCTGGAGTTGTAACTATAGCACTGGCATTGTAAGTATATCCAAGCGGAGCGGTCCACTGGCCATTAGTAATAGTTGCCGCAGGTAAATTAGTGGGAAGACTGATGGTATAAGTAGTTGCGTTGCTGACTCCCGCCGTACCCGGCGTATAATTCAAAAAAACCGTTCTGCCCGACATCCGGAATTGGGCAAACATATTGGATGGAATGGTACTAAATCCAATATGGGTAGGTGTCCAATTAAACCAATCCGGAAAACCGATCGGGCTTTCAACCTTTGAATAATGTGGCGAAGAAATCGCAGCATTAGCGACCAGGTAATCGATGCCTGCGGCCAGAGAAATTGTTGTTGAGGGCGAAGAATAACTTATCGATGCCACATAAAAATATTTGGTGCAAGATACCAGGGGATTGACTTGAGTATGATTTAAAATTAAACTAGCCACTGTAATAGAGGTGTTCACCGCAATCGCGGTTATCGTAGTTTCTTCTGTACCGGCGCTGGAACTAACAGTAACTTTATTACCAACCATGAAACCACCGGTATCAGACATATTTAAGACAATACTGCTTCCGGAAACCGGATCATTGGTAAAGGCTTGGGATTGAATAAACATGATTTTATCACCGGGACGGTAAGTATCCCGGCGGTCGCCGCTTTCTAATATGCTGCTGGACGAGATATAACTCCAACCGTTTTGAGGAATAACCCAACCCAAAACATCGATTTTATTAGCATTAAGGTAATTATAATCAGCGGCATCGGTAAAGTCGCCGACCGTCAAATAACTGATATAAAGGTCACCCGATTGGTAATTGACATTAATAATCCGTAATGAAACATATACCGATTTTCCGCTTTCAGTTGAAAGAGCGGCATTCTGATTTTCGAGGACATAGTCAGTATTTTCCATCAATAGATTTCCGCCGCCGCTGGCAGATGTGCGGATAATTAAATCCGTACCCCCGAAAAAAGTGTTATGAAGCAAGGTAAATGAACCTGACCCGACACTGGAATGCAGTTCATCGGATAAGGATACGCCGTTTAAATCTTTATTAATGACTTCTCGTGTTTTCAGAGACATATTGTTTAACCTCCCTTATAAAGTTATGGATTGCGGGATCACGAATTAAATATTCGGGAAACCGCAATCCACATCAAGAAAATATGAATTATAAAAAAATTAGTTTTGAGAAATTGCCCGGACAGCTAACTCCGGGGTAAGTGTTTTAAAACCACAGATAGTATCAATTGAAATGATATCTTTTTTCTTGGTGATATCGTACCCATATACTACCCGCAGGCCAAAGCCCTCAAAATTAACGATGGCTTTTTGCTCCTTGGCGACGCCGGACGGCAGGGCAAGGGGCCGGTTAACAAACGCAAAAGCATTTTTATGAAAGGCCATGTTGCTATAATGGACTGCGGTCAAAGTAACAACCTGGGTTGTAATTGCCGCCGAAAGACCGGGATATATATTAAGGGTGCCGGCCCCGGAACTATCCAAAGTGCAATCCGCAGTAACAGCATATTGGTCGTTTGTCAAAGTAGCAATAGAAATAAGATCGCCTTTTTTATAAGTGCCATTCGCGCTACCGGCAGTAATTGTTAAAGCAGTCGCCCCCAAAGTACCGGTCGCTTTCGGAGTTCCGCCCGGAACGCCAATGCTTTGTTTCGGGACATTCTGGTCCATAAAGAAATTAAATCCGAGCTTCCGGCCAAGGCTGGCTTCACGGAGCGCAGTCCCGTTATCACCGACTTTTTCGGCGGAAATGAATAATTCAAGCTGTAATAATTTACTTTCCGACATTGTACCTAAAACAAAATTCCTGTTTATTAGCGGTACTTTCATGTCATTCAATTTTTTCCGGGCATCGGCGATATCGTCAACGCCGTCTAATTCAGTGCCGGCGGAACCAACATGATACGGAATATCTTTAACAAGCGCGAAGATTTTGGTATCAATCTTCTGGGCAAAAGCCTGCATGGCCGGAGTGATTAATTGCTCGGAAAAATCTTCGATAGTCATGGATAATTCTTCTGCAGTTACTTCAAAAGAAACATCCAAAACAGTATCAAGAGTTACTGAAGTAGTGCCTTCGGTGGCATCCTGAATAGTAATTCCGGCTGTCCGGTCAAATTCTTTAGCTTCAAAGGTCGCCGGTTTCCGGATAGTAACGGTAGTTCCTTTACCCTTGACGAATTCTTCTTTATAGTCCCGGTGCACCAGGTTGGCCATTACGCAATTGTTCCGCAAGACCATTAAAGCTTCCCGGGCCACAATGGATGGAGTAATAAAAGTATTAGCCATTATCGGTAAACTCCTTATTATTTAATTGGGAATTTACTTTGAGTTTTTATTCCGCTCTTTGATATACTCGGCCATTGGCAAACTCCCCAAATCCTTCTGGCCGCCGCCGCCCGCTCCGCTGAAATCTTCCCCGCCGCTTCCATCAGTCTTCGCTTTTAGAAATTCGGGGAATTCTTTCAAAGCATTTTCAATGGCGGCTTTTGTGATTGTTTCATCCACAATGCCATTAGTAACCGTAATTGTTGAAGCATCAACCAGCTTTAAAAAGGCTTTCATCCGCTCCGGTTTAACATTTAAAGCAGTAGCCTGAACTTGCATATTTGCATCAATCAAAGCTTTTTCAGCAGCCTTTTTAATTGCTGTATTTTCATTTTGCAGTGTCTGGTTTTGTTCCTGGGCCTTTTCTAAATCAGTTTTATTAGCAGCCTCGGTCTCTTTGGCTTTGGTAACAACAACCTTTAAATCTTCCGGCTTCTCAAACCCGAGTTCTTTGACAAGCTCGTTAAATTGGGAACGGCCTTCCCGTTTCAATCGCTCCATAAAAGCAGCTTCATTCGGAAAAATAATCTGGCCGGTTGTTCCGCCTCCACCCGCAGGGGGAGTTCCGCCGGCCGGAGGCGTTTCAGTACCGCCACCGCCTCCACCGGCGTTTTCATCGAAAAACAAAGCAGGCAAAAATGAAAATATAGAAAATCTTTTAAGCATTACATTAACCTCCGCTAATTCGCGTATTCCACGGGGCTGTATGCCGGACCGTGTTACCGGCAATTAAATTTGCGTGCATGCTTGCAGTTATTATTATATAACAAATTTATCTCCCTGGCAAAGCTAACGGCCAGGGAGATTTTTCATCAATCTTCCCCACCCGTTTTAACATTACTAAAGCAGTAGAAAAACATCCGATAGCGTGTTCAAAAGCAGCAGATTCCAAGGAATCTTCCTTCCAATCCCCTTTAAATGGGGCCATATGAAGATGTATTAACTCATGCACTAAAGTAATTTCCTGATCTCTATCCCACCAATGCCGTAAATGATAATCTTGATAATCCAAAATTTTTATCTCAGCAAATTTTTTAGCTAACTCCCAGGATGTATATCCAAAAAAGCAACCATCTTTCAATTCATGATACCGTACAATAGCGGCCTTTACATCCCAATCCTGTAATCTCAAAACCTTTTGCCAAAAGCAGCATAATTCCGGCAGGTTTTTAAGATTATTTTCCGGAAAATAGCCATTCCGGTTAAGTATTTCTTGATTTTCTAACATTTTAAAGTCCCCTTTTTGTCAAATTTTAAAACGACATTACCAAAAGCTCTCCTTTCAATGAACTCTTACTAAATGTCAGTTCATGCCTTTTAACATAATAGTTGCCGGTATTCGAATTCCGGATATTTCCGAGCGCTATAACATCATTAAGCGTTAAAGCTGGATTACCGGGATATTCAATTTTAAAATAATGTCTTTTTTTAGAAGCTGCATATTCGGAAACAATAATAGCTGCAATTTTCTCTGCCATTTCGTATGTCTGTAATAGCTGATTCACGGTATAAACCATTGAACGGATTATAATGTTCTCCGGAACGTCATGAACAGAGTATAGCGAACCGCCATATAATTTTTCTTGATATAAGATACCTTTCGTTATTGGGATTAAAGTATCGAAAATAGTTTTAGCAACTGGAATCCGGCTTTCAATCTTCAAAGCATAGCCGTTAATCACTATAGTAAAAGCAATGTTTACTATACTAAATATTTTAATTTTAGCCCCCCAAACGAAATATTCTTCGGATATAATCGTAATACCGTCCGGTGAGCCGTCAATCGAAGCGGTACAATTAATGACAGGATTTTGGGATACCGAATAAATCGCAGTTATGATTTTAGTTTCTCCTTTTTGAATTGTTTCAGATATCCCGGAACGATATACTTCTGTTTTGGATGATGCTACGATATAAGGGGTAGCGTAAAGAATTATTTCGTTTGGCGGTATATTGGAACGGATAAGCGGTGTTTTTTTATTGTAAATACTCGGTGTCAGCACTTGTTGGATTGTTGCATCCGGAGTGTAATTCGGCCCTTCAACCCGAATGATATCATTCCGGCTAACATAGATTTTAGCTAAACAGAATCTAATTACTTGTTTTAAAGAATCGTAATGACTACTCCGTTTTACCCAGGAATAAGGAATCGGAAATTTCAGTAATTCCGGGTCAATCCAAAATCTCGATGTAGTAAGTTTGGCGGATGTCAGGATATCATAAAAAAGCCGGTAGGCGGTGTACATTTGATAGATGTTAATGGCTATACTGGTATAATAAGGAATTACATTTGGATTGTTTGTCTCAAAACTCATTTTTAAATATAGCTTTTTATCCCCTGCTTCTTGTGTGCTAAAATAAACATAACAGTCTTCGCCGTTATGAATATCTTCCCAGGTTACTTGATCGTCTTTGCTAAATTCGGCAAAAAACCGGGAACCGATTGGATTAATTCCACTCCAAGCGACATTAATCCGAATGGCAATTCCTATTTCAATTGAAACAGGAATCGTTTTTATCCAGTATCCGGAGATAAAAGGGGCCTCATAAACATTACTGTAATAAAGGGAATTTCCGTACAGCATAATTCTTTAGCCTACTTTCGAATTTGAAGTTATATTTCCGCTTCCCTGTGCCAGTGGTTTTGTGCCGAGAATTCTCGCTTCATCAAGAATTCTGGTAACTTCAGACTCAATCTGTTCTTCGGTCCAATCCCTGTTTGCCATTTTTACTTTGGTATAAATACTTGCGGCCTGGGCAGCGTTTAATAAATTCAGAGTAGACGCGATAGTTGACATATCGGAGGTTACGTAATCATTGATTTCTATATTTGGACGTTCGTGGTCGCTATTGTTATTAATAGTCAGCATCATCGTTAATAAATCTTCCAAAGCGCTTTTCCAATACCGGGCTTTCTTGGCAGAAGTAATTATCGACTTCTTTTCTTTGATAGTTAATGCGTATCCGGAGTCGGAAACGCTGGTATTCCCGCCAAGTCCGAATGATTGCGGCGCATAACCGGCATTGGAAACAATCCGGGCAATCAGGTTATAACAAGTGTTCTGAAAAGATTCATGACGGATTTCAAATTGTACGTTCTTAATCGAACCGGCCCCGGCCACATCATTGGGATCATAATCCAATTCTTCAAAAACTTCTTCTTCAAAATCAAATCGTGGGTTACCGGTTGCAATATCCCTGAGATATTGGGCCGGGACAATAACTCTGCCTTTACCGAGCCGGATATCACGAATCCAGCAAGTATAAGTCTCGTCAAGTGCATCCATCAGACCTTCATTCCCGCCGAAATCTGATTGTCCAATTGCGGATCCTCTGAAAATTTTGTTAGGTCTCATATTCGGGATATAACGAACCATGATATCATCTTTGATAAATGTATTTCTAACCGCTTCATAATCCTTAGTTTCCGTGAAAGTGCTCAAAGGAACTTCTATACCAAGTTCCGTTACGGAACCTTTAAAAAGTTTGCTGTAAATAACTCCTCTATCATGCCGTTCCAAAAAGCGATATACCGTATCACCATCATCTAAAATGACTTTCCAAAATGTCACGGCGACTAAAATTCCGAAACGGAATTCCGGCAAAGCAGCGTCCGGCTGGGCTATGTTAAGTACCGGAAACGGAAATAAATTTTTATCCCAATTAACCTTCAAAAATATACCGCTCATTGCGGAAGCAATTTCAGCAGCTTCTAAAATAATACTGAAAAAATTATTCTGTTCTAAAAGTCTCCGCATATTCTTAACTTTATCATCATCGAATTTTAAGCCTGGGATTGTAATCGTTGGCGTTTCCGAAAAAAGAAAACTTGAACTGGTACTGGCCAATTCACCGGCAATCGGTATATGGAGCATAACTTTTCGTTCATTTTTAATTTCCTGTGCCCAAAATTGGCCATGTCGGGTCGGTGTAGATATTTTAGCGGAAAGTGCCTCGGAAATCTGTAATGCATCCCCTGAGTACCAGGCCGACCATTCATTATAGCAATCGTAAATTGCTTTCCATTCATCCGGGGGCCACAGTTGATTTGATTTATAATCCGGAAACATTTGCAACACCTCTTTACGCTGCTTTTTGTTTTAATAATGATAGCCACATCATTTTATTGCTAAAAATTTGATATCTTAATGCATCCATGCAATGATCATTGATTTTAGCCGGTTTATCGCATCCGATTAATTGGGCTTTGGGGTCCCAGGAATAAGTCCCGAATTCATTAATTGTATTTACGCAGCTCCGATGGACCCGGATCATATCGGCCCCCATTAAACTGGAAACCAAACCGATACCATCCAATACATCATTTCTTGCTTTAGTAACGCCGTTAAATCCATCCTGCCACAGTTGAGTAATAAAAGCCGAAGCGGCCGGATCACAGTATACTTTCCGGACGAAACAGTTCAGATTATAGAACCACTTTTTAAACTCTGCGCTATATTGTGATGGGCTTTTCTGCCGGGCTAATTGGTTTTTATCAGTCGGTATGCCGGAGTGGTAATATTCATCACAGATATAAAGCCGATTGTCAATTCCTAAACCGGTATGTATAAAAGTTGTTGCATTGGAAGTCCCGTAATCAATGCCAATCCAATGGTTGACTAATTCCGGAATATCATCGACGATCATATCTTCGGTGAACTGATCATAAATTACTCCATTGGCAAGCACCCAAAGGCCGTCAATAAACCGCTTATACCAAAGTGAGCCGACAGGCCCGTATTCCAGCTTTAATTCTCTGACATAAGTCGGATCTAAATTCTTATTATCATCGAGATTAAAGTTAAATACGGTGCTATTTAGTGCTGTATTAGTTATATAGTTCTTATAAAGATAATGATAAGGACTATCCGGATTGGTAGTGCCGATTAATTTAGCGCCGGCCAAACTGAGTCGCGATAAAAGCATCTTAAAGAAATCTTCTGGGATTAGGGTTAATTCATCAGCATAAGCAAATGATAAAGTATCCCCTCTTATCCGGTCTTTGGCCCGTGAATCCGATGCACCGACCACAAATAATTTCCGACCGCAAATTGTTACTTCGCCAAGTCCCCGGTTATAAAAAAAATTCTTTTTTCCTACAATCGTTTCAACTGGTTTTAATACGTTATGATCAATTGTTCGTTCGGTATAACCGGTTATTACGGCGTTTCCCGGTGGTTGAGTAGCAATCATATCGAGCAGCCGGATATTAGCCGCAACAGTTTTCCCGGAACGGACAGCGCCACAAAGAAAGTTTAACCGAGCGTTAGATCCCGAGATAGCCCCCAATTGTTTCGCAGAAAATTGACCCCAGGCCATTAGTTCGACAATTTACTTTCAGTATTATCATTTTCAGTTGGCGTTATCTCTTCTTCAGATGGAGCTTCTCCATCGGGGGCAGTCGGAATAGGTTGGGCCGATTCTTTAATAGCCCGGACCAAATCAGCCAAAGAGTTAACATCACTGACGTGTTCTTTATCCAAACCCAAAGCAAGACGCTGGCCGCGCTGTAGTTTGTCCATTACATTTGCGAGCCGTTCTAATGTAAAGATGGTCAATTGGCCGTCGCCCATTTTGATTGTACAGGTATCAAGTAATTGAATAACCTCTTTTAAAAAATTATCCCAAGTCTTAAGATGGGCGGCGTTACGGTCAGCTTCAATTCTCACCTGTTTGTCCAGGGTTTTCTTTTGAATTTCCTCTGCCCTCTGGGCTAAATATTGCTTTTTCTTGTCTTCCCATTTGCGTTTACAACTGATATTTCTTAAATAGCTGTAATCTACGCCGATATAGTCAGAAAAAGAATGCTGGTCCATCCAGTCTCCGGAAATGTATTCTACTTCGAGTTTATCCCAATCATATTTGCGTTTTCCCATCGTGATATCACATCCGATCAATTGAAAAAATAATTGCCGAAATTGGATTTACCATTGAATTTTATAGTAAATACGACATTTACCGTCACCATCTTGATAGTCCCATGTATATCCAAAACCGGCCGCGCCAGCAAATGCGTTAATACTAGCTCCTACGCCCAAAGCGTCACTCAGTAACATTGTGTCAGCAGATAATTTTCGTCCCCATATTTTTATACCGATTATCGAATAGGTTGCGCCAATCGCGAATGGATAAGTAACTACAATATCCAATTTGCGCTCCCGGATTTCAGTTTTTATGCCTATAGTACTTTCAGAAGCAATAATAATATCATTATTTTCTTTCGTTATTTTAGGTGTAGTAGTGGTCTGACCGATTACTTCCCCGGTATTTTGATTAGTCACAACCGTAACAGTCTTAATGTCATCAATAGTAGTTAAATCTTCCCCCTTTTTAAAAGCTTGTTGCGGAATTCTGGTTTGATTGGTAACTTTAATCGTCGCCTGATATTTTGATTTTTCTTTTGGTTTGGGATTGAGCTTAGCAGAAATAGCTACTGTTTCTTTAGGTGCTGAAATTACTACCGGCTTGGATTCCGCTTTAAAAACTCTTTGACAAATCACTAAAGCTAGGCATACTATCAAAACCGCCAAAGTTAATCCAAGCAATTTCCAATTTCTCTTGCCGCGTAAAAAATTGTTTAAACCGTTATTTAACAAGTTTAATAAGCCCTTACCTCCCGATATAATCTTGTCTTTTAAGAATATAAAAAATGTCGACATCTCTATCATCATCCTTTTCAATTTTTTTTGTCTGAATCGGATTGACACTGTGGAGTAATTGCCGGAATGGGAGCTTGAGTCTGACTACTTTTTTTTGTGTTTTCATGGGCAACGCCGAGTGCATTGGCCACCGGAAGCCAAATGGTATTAAAAAGCTGTCCTATAAGGGTATAGATATTGTCTTTAAATTTCAGGAGTACCTCCCACTTCGTTGCTGCTAGCGGTAATAACCATAGTCCGGTAATCGCAGCCAGCAAAACAATTAGTATAATACACCAGGATTGCTTGGTACGATCCCGGCCGATATTTTTCCACCAGTTCACCAACTCACCCCCGGTAACCAGAGATTTGGAAATGGATTAGCTATACTGGTATATGGAGTAAACAGTAAAAATACCAAGTCTACATGAACAAATCCCCGGCCAAGATAGTCCTTCCACCCTACCCGAGCGATGGGAAAACCTAAATCGATACTGACCTTTTGAAGAAGCTTTGCGAATTCTTCCGGTTGTTTTCCGTCAGGAATATATAAATCCACTGCCGCTCCGGTCTCGTGCGGAGAATTGCCGGGTTTAGCTACCACACCGGACTTAGGAGCCTTTCCTTGCCGTTTACATTCATCTAAATATTCCTGATATAAAATAGCCTGTTTTATCCGGGAACGGTATCCGGAACTACCGGTAATCGGTGTTTTTAATCTCATTCTAGTTTCTTCTATTACGTCCAAAGTTGGTTTAAAAAACACAGCATTTTCTTCATGGCCGGTATCAAGTTCATTACGGGTAAAATGACTGGTTACATGCTCCCTTCTGTTCGGCAATGTATAGGGCATTTTAGTTTCGGTGCCGTCTCGTGTAATCAAAGTGTACATATCCATGTCTAAAACCTCCTGGTAATGATTTTGGGCCGATACCCCCCAGGCCCGTTTCAATAGGCTATTGGGTTCGTTGCGTCCTGTCCGGTATGCGCTATGCCTTTGCAAGTTATGTCAGTGGACAGTGCTCACTCACCCCGTGGGTCATTGTTATGGGGCCTGGGGGGTCCCCTGGGGGGTTGCCTATCATTCTGCTGTTCTGTATATAACGCATGCACGCAAGCAAATTCGTTTTTAAAAAAGTCCACCCGTGGTTAACGAGTGGCACGAGTAAGGAGAAAAGAGCGTGTCTGTCTGCAACATTATTGTATAGCTTTTTTCATGCTATTGCAAGCCTGCACGCACGCTAGGACTTTAGACCTATTTTGCTTGCACGCTTGCTAATAGTATGATTTTATGATATACTATTATTATAGATTTATTGTATAGGAATAACAGCGAAAGAACCCATATTAGGGTTGCAGCAGGAACACAAAGTTCCAGAGTTATAGTACCTTGAAAACTTATTTTTTTATTTTACTATTTGCATGCGTGCATGCGTTTCACGTGGAACGCCTTCAGATTAAAGGCTGAAAGGGGGTGATGTTCAGCATGTTGGGGCACATAAAAGATGCGCTTGATATCGTTTTAAAGCTACTTGCGATAGCTTTAGAGATCAAGCGCATCCGGCGTTCTAAGAAATTTCTTAAACGCTAATTTCCAGGAGGGGGTTAAACCCCTCCACCCCAACCTATTATATCATGGTCAACATTTTTTTAAAAGGAGTTGATTGGAGATGTATCTGTATCGTTTGCCTATATACCAAGTTCGCTTAGTTCGCGACGGTTCCCAGAGATCAAACCTGAAAAAAATTGTAAAACCGACTGATGTTACGGAAATTTTGAATGCATTTTTGACCGGTGTTGATCGTGAAAACTTTGTCGTTATAATGTTAAATACAAAAAATCAGATTATCGGCATTAATACCGTAGCTATTGGTATGTTGTCAAGTTGCCCGGTTCATCCGCGCGAAGTTTTTAAACCGGTTATTCTAGCGAACGCTGCCGGAGTCATCCTCGGTCATAACCACCCCAGTGGCGAACCTTCGCCAAGTCAGGACGATTTAGCGTTAACTAACCGACTCCGCGACGCCGGAGAGTTATTAGGTATTCCGGTTATCGATCATATCATTATAGGCGACGAAGGGAGGTTTTATAGTTTCAAAGAACATAGCTATTTTTAGTTCGCCCTCTTACCTGCATGCATGCAGACTATTTTGTAAGTCAGGGACCGAGCCGATCGATCCAATTTAAAAGGAGAGTGGTTTTATGTATGAGCCTTGGCAGAAAGATGGTAAATCAGGTAATATCCAATTCCCGAAAGGTGAAGTTGTTTATCAACAGCCGAAAGGGACAATAAAAGTAGAACCTATTTATGTTGACAATGCAGGTAAATACTACATCGAAGTCGATGGCCGGTTGCAAGAAGCTCTGATGAACCCCTTTAATGGTTATTGTTACCGTCAAGATGGTTTATAAGTCGCCGGGGCGCAAAGCCCCGGTTTAAATAAAAAAAATTAAAGGAGCGTGTTTACAAATGAATCAAGGTTTATCATTGGTTGACCTCGCGAAAGAGTTGGAACGTCAGAACTTAGCGAAACAGGATTTTTTAGCGCCTTCCCGTCTTCTTCAAGTGGAGCCAAATGAAAACGGCAGGTTAATGATGAATGTCGACCGGGGCAGTCAAGGCATAGCAAAACTACAAATGAAACCACTGGCGGAAGATCAACTTCGGGAGTGGGCCGAAATTCCCTCTAAGTATTATGGAATTATGCGCAGTAAAGCTTCGGATCTGCTAGTAACCAACGTTAATCACTGGCTAAATGCCAAAAATCAACCGCGCTTGGTTCGTTGTCTGGATGCCGAAGCCCGCGCGTTTTTGTCTAACCGTTATCGCACTATCGACAATTTTGATATAGCCCAGGCGGCGCTGCCAATTTTAATAAATGATGGTCAGGTCGAAGTAGTATCCAGTCAGGTCACAGACGGACATCTTTATATTAAAGCTGTTACAAAGCGCCTAGAATTTGAAGTTAAACCCGGCGATTTTGTTCAGGCCGGTATCTCCATTTCGAATTCCGAAGTCGGGCTTGGTTCGGTGAAGGTTGAACCGCTTTTATATCGGTTAATCTGCAAAAATGGCGCAATAGTTAATGATTTGGCAATGAAACGTTATCATGTAGGCCGGTACACCCGGGATCTGGATGAGTACACCGAGATTTACCGGGATAGCACGCGCCGGATGGATGACGCCGCTTTCATGATGAAGTTGCAGGATACGGTCAGAGCCGCATTTGATGAAGTTCAATTTAATAAACTCCGGGGAATTATGGTTGATTCTACCACACGCCGGATTACCGCTCCCCTGGATACGGTCATTGATAAGGTTGTTGAAAAGTTCGACATCCGGGAGAAAGAACGTTCCGGTCTTTTAATGCAATTGGTTGAAGGCGGCGACGGTCTTACCCAGTGGGGACTTGCCAACGCCATTACGTTTCTCGCCAATACCGAGCAAGATTATGAACGCTCCACCGAACTGGAACGGATCGGCGGTGAGGTCATCACCTTGGAGCCGATACAGTGGCAGAAACTGGCCGAAGTTGCCTAGCTTTTTAAAAGTTGCCGGGGCGCAAAGTCCCGGCTTCACTAAGAAAATTGTAAGGAGGTAATTAAATGAAAGTTATTTGTATAGCCGGACCCAGACCCGACAAACTCGGCGGTTATAATGATAATAATCCTTTAACCACCAAGATTAAAAATCGCTTGTATAAGGCAATTGAACAAGCAATTTTAGAAGGTGCAACTACTTTTATTACTGGTGGCGCCCTTGGTGTTGACCAGTGGGGCGCGGAAATTGTCCTTTTATTTAAACGATTCTATCCATATCTGAAATTAATCATCGCCCGACCATTTCCGGGCCAGGATGAACTTTGGAACCCTGGCCAAATAGAAGATTATCAGAAGTTATTATCTCAAGCCGATCAAGTTGTTGATGTCAATCCTGATCCCGCCAAAAAATGGAAGTATTTCGCCCGTAACAAATGGATGATTAATGAATCAGATAAGTTAATCACAGTCTGGGATGGTGACCAAAGCGGGACCAAAGATACTATTAATCATGCCAAAAGAAAAGGGATTGAAATTCAGATCATTAGAATCCTCAAACACGGGTTTATCCTAAATCAAAATTTTGAGAAAAAGGAGGATTAGTAAAATGTTACAACCAATGAAAACCGTCTTAATTCCGGAAGATCTCCTCGCCAAAGTTAAGATTTTAGCGGCGTTGGAGAAACCTAAAAAAACTATTCAAGATATAACGGCTGAGAAATTGCAAGAGTATGTTGGCGAGGCTAGTGTCAGAATGGCTGATAAGTTACCTTGGAATAAAAAATAAACTTTTTAAATGACGCGACGCCGGAGCTTTTCTTCCGGCGTCTTTAGATAATAATCAGTACTAAATTTTTTTTTATGTTATACTTATTTTATATTAGTATTTTCTTAATTTAAACTTCTTTGTTGACCTCATCTATATGGATGAAATTACAAATAAAGGAGCAAACTTCAGATGTCAGAAGAACAATGGGACCTTTTTAATTATATTGAAAATGGAGATATTAACCAAGTTAAACTTTATATACAGGAATTCCCCAAATTAGTAAATTCTCGTCTAAAAGGTTTATGCCCTATACATAAGGCCGCTTTATGTGATAAGGATAAAATAATCAAACTTTTATTAGAAAATAAAGCAGATATCAATAAACGAGAATTAAAGAATGGTGCGGCAGCTTTACATTGTGCTGTAGCCAAAAATAAGGTTAATGCAACCATTGAATTATTAAAAAATGGAGCTGACGTTAATTTTTTGGATTCTTCTGAAACATCTCCCTTGATTTATGCTGCGTTTGGTGGTTTTGTTAATATAGTTAATATTTTGATAGAATATGGTGCCGATTTAAAACTCAAGAACAATGATGGGTATACTGCGATTCATATAGCTTGTACTCAAAATCGCCAAGAAATAGTTAAAATTCTTTTAGAAAAGGGCATCGATATAAATATCAGAGATGCAAACGATGTTACACCATTACATTATGCCGCCACAGGAGGAGCTAGAGAGACGGTCGAATTATTAATAAAAAATGGAGCCAATATTAACGCTAGATCTAATTTGGGATGTACTCCTTTTCATTTTGCAGTTGGTGTTACCGATGACACCTCATTTTTAAGTCTATTTATAAAAAATGGGGCAAAAATAAATGAAAAAAGTGATACTGGAATGACACCTCTTCATTTTGCGGCATCTAAAGGCCAAAAGGGAGCAGTTGATTTTTTATTATTAAATCATGCAAATATTGATGAAAAAGATAACGATGGAAATACCGCATTAGCATGGGCTGAGCATGAAGGACAAGATCATATTGTAGATTTTTTAAAAAAATTTAAGTCGTAAATTAATGAGTAAAATATAGAGATAATTCCTAACTTAATTGTAAGTATTTTAAATTAAAAATCTCAGATTATGGATAAATCTCAATTCTAACGAGAAGGTCAATATTAGTTGTTTAATATTGACTTCATTTTTATTATTTTGTATCAAATCCATCCATAATCATAATCTTTCTTACATCCTCCTTCGAAAACACTACATGTACCCTTACTCCGAATGATTTCCAAATTTCCTGAGTAGTTTTTTGGGCCGGGGTTGACTCTTCCCCCGGCTTTTTAACTTCAAATTTATAGGCTATTGCGATTGGTATCATTGTAGCATCTTTCTGGTCTTTCATAACCTTATTAGCCTTAGTCGTATATACAGAAATATAAACCATTGTACAAGCATCAATATCCGGCTCATTCCGTTGGTATGCGCTTTGATGCCGTTTCTTGGCTTTTACTCCCGGCAAGCTATTAAGATATTCTAAAATATTGGCTGTGATACTGGATTCTTTCGGCTTATGTTCTTTCTTCTTTTTCGGATTTTTAATAAGTTCAATCTCGACTGGTCGCCCATCCGGCCCGGTGGCCTGAATTGTTTTAGTTTTCGGCATGTTGATTCTCCTGAATTTTTTGA
This sequence comes from Bacillota bacterium, assembly GCA_003501365.1. Taxonomy (GTDB): domain Bacteria; phylum Bacillota; class UBA4882; order UBA8346; family UBA8346; genus UBA8346. Next base: position 10,301 of record DNPP01000425.1, on the reverse strand, counting down.
AACCAGTCCGGATTGCCAAGGATGTCCAACATTTGCCGGATTATCGGGAAATATGGTTTAAGGTGCTTGTCCCGGAACGATTCGTAATGCTCTTTAGTTTCCCAGCCGATCAGTCCTCTTTCATCAATAAGCGGGCGAATAACCAGCATTGTTTTAACTTCAAGTTCGCCATTCTCTGAATTTTTAACTTTAAATTGTTCTGATTGGATTGCGGCACCGATAGCTCGAATGAATATAAGACCGGAAGCCAATTCAATATCTCTTTTGGTTGATGCATACAAAATTAAATCCCAGTATCGAGAATCATCGGTTAAATCATCCCAGCGTGGATCGTAATGCCTTTGATAAGTTTTGGTTCTTTCGCCTTTAAAATCTTCAACAGTTATCGGGGCCGATGTGGTCCCTTCTTCTTTCGCAATGTGACTATTAATAGCATCTTTGATATTCATTGTATCCCTCCTAATGTTATTTGATATCCCCGGCATCCATCCGATTAATTGCTACCCAATAAATATAAACATTAGTCTGCGGGTCTTTTTTCTTTACCTTAAGCCTTTTTTTCTGCTCCTGTCCCCAGCTTTCAGTTTCAATCCAGCCATGTTCGGCCCAGTCTTTTAATACCCGGTGCGGATTAAAACCTGCTTCTCCCATGAATTTTTCAAAAATATGCGGGTAAACAAAAATAGTCCCAATCTGTTGGAATCCGTATTTTTCATCGGCTCGTTCCTGAAAATGTTCATAATTGGACGAAAACCAGGACATAAAAAATTGATAAGAACGGGTAGCATCGTCAATTTCCTTGACGGATTCCAAAGAATTGAGGATTTCTCCGGCAAGTTCCAAAGCTTGTTCTGTGGCAAGCTCCTCCCTTATTCCGAAAATCCATTGACTTGCCAACATATCAGCCAAAGTTACAATCGAGACGGCGGAAATATGACTTGAAATTCGATCCGGCCATTTCTTGGTAAGGTGTTTAAAAATCGCATCATAACCGTCGCCGAATTGCTCCGGGGTATCTTTTTTTACTTCAATAATTTTTTTAACAAACGTCGGCCCGGGTATTCCGAAACAATCCCTTAATGATTGATGGACTTCAACGGCAAATTCTTCATCGTCAATGGGTCTACCATAAAGTTCTAAAGCGCGGGTCCGGATGCCGGCGCTTGATGATGAGTCGGCCAGGGGCATTTCTCCATTGGTTAAAACAATAGAGCGCCAATAATTAAAATCCTGAAGTCCGCCTGTTTTCGCTCCCCTTGCCTTCCCTTTTCCAAGTCCCAGAAGATAAACCAGAGAATCAATAAAACCTTGTTTATCCCCCACTACTTGCCGCTCATCAAGTCCTAGAGGTAAGTCACAATAAAATGCAATTAAACGTTCCAAACCGGTCTTTGTCGCGTTAAAATTGGCCAGGGTAATATCCGGATCACCCCAGACTGAAAGAGCAAATTTGAGCGCGGCCGATTTTCCGAAACGTGTAGGCCCCCAAAGATGAATAATATAAACGCGCTGGCCGAGAAGTCTTAAAAGCGGCGCGGCGAAACTGGCAGAGAGTATAAACCGGGCCAGCGGATAATTCCGAATTCTAGTCGCCAGTTTTAGCCACTTTGTATAATCTCCGGCTGAATGGTATCCGGTATAAGTAAAATTATCTTCGGAATCAATCCGGATATCTCCGGCCACTCCGGGAATAAAATTCGAGTCTACCCAGCCAAGATGAGAAGTTGATTTAATGACCGGGATTACTTCCAAATTCTCACGCTGAAATTCTTCCAAAAAACGCACCAGGTGTTTAGAACTATTTGATGAAACCGGCAAATCTTTGTTGGCTAATTGAATAATAGCCCGGTTGTCGTAAATCGTTGCATTATTGGCAACAATCTTTTTCCAGCATTGATCGCGGTAAAATTGAATTTCCGTCTTGTAGTCGGCATGCTCCCAATTATGAAGTCTGCCGGTAATAATGACTGGCACCGGGCAGGCGCAAATCGGGCCATATTTTGAATCCTGCCAAATTCCATTCTCGGTGATATTCCAGGAATGTGGTTTCCGAAGCTCCTTAACTGGTAAATTTTTTAGTACTTGTTCGAGTAATGGCGGTGGTTCGTTACCCTCGACAATCCGCAATTTGTTATTCTCGGCGATTTGTTTACTAACCGCTTTTTCCAATTCGTTCAGGTTAAGTTCAGTCCCGAATTTCTTTTTTAAAGCTTGCTTGATGAGCGGATATTGACTCGGCTCGTTCGTTCGGAGTAATGCAAGCCCATTCATTCCATCTGGAGAATAGACTTGTTCTAGGGCATTTATGGCCTCTAAAAAAGATATCGCGTTTTTTATAAGCGTGATAGGATCTTCCACATTCCCCGGTTCAAATTTCCATGCTTGTTCCAGTTTTATAAGCGCCTGGCTTTCGGAAAACGGCGGTGAACAATTCGCGGCCATGGTCAAAATAAGCTGCCTGGCCTCGGCAAGTTCGACGTTTCGAGAGCGCAAACTACAAGCGTACTGAAATATCGAAGCGTCACGTTGGCCTTCCGGCACGCCGGAAAGGGCATTCTCAGCGTCAACTTTTTTTTGATGTTTACCGCTCTTCCCGGAGCCGGTGGAAGGCAGCATAACATCCCGCTCAATACAAAGCTTAAGCAAAAATTTCGGCATCGGTGCCAAGGCAATTTCCCCCGGTTGGACTTCCCAGGAGTATATATGACCGGTTTCATGAATACTTGGCGGAGCCACAATATAACCGCCGTCGCCGCGAAAATGCATGTCGGCTAAATCTTTGCGGACAAAATTCCGCACTTCAAGCCCCGGATGTTTAAAAATATAATGGTTTCCGTTCCGGGTAATTGATTTCGGGGTCTGCGGCAATGGTTCGACGGCCACAAATGGAGCCAAGGTTTTAGCGCCTTCGCCGTCAATATCCAAGACAACAATCCCGCTTATTTGGCCGGTAATAATTCCAATATTGGCATTAGGCCATTCTTTCCACCAGGAAAGGATCTCTTCCTCGGAAGCGTGCCGGGTCTGAAATTCCTCCCACTTTATAAAAGATTTTTTATCTTTGCGTAATGGAATGACACTCCATTGGAGAGTGTTATGATAGTAAAGGGCGTATTCAAGTAACTGGTTTTTCATAGATTCACCCTCTATCTTTAAGTATAATTGTGCAGGGTCTTTCCTCCTGTGGCGCATAGTAGCATTTGGAGAAATAAGTTTTTCGGGCGCTACAATGTTCAAAATCACACCCGGTAATATTTAAGTCGGATTTCTTTGGCTTTTTCTCCCTGGATGATGTTGAGGCATATCTTTTGTACGGCGATATCATCTTTAAATTTCCTTCCGGATAAATAAAGGGCAGGGGTTTAACTCCCTGCCCCGCTTTAAACAATTCTTTTACATCGTTTCCGGAGTTTGATCTTCTCTTAAGTCCATATGGTTGATAGGGTCTTCGGGTGTCGCGGCCCCGGTGCCAGGTGTAACATTAACCGGCTGAAAACCGTTTTCGATGTTATAATCATCGTTAAGAATCATGGCACTGCGGGTTAACGGCATAAATTCTTCCCGCAATTTTTGGACGGTGGCAAAGGTTTCGGCGTCAAGTTCTTCGACTTTTTTAAAAGTCGCTTTCCGGTAATCCGTACCGTTTTTACTTTGAGCCGGAGCGGTCCCGACCTCGGCAACAATTTCTTCCGGCAAAAGTCCTTTCATCAGGATACGCTGGGAAAGAAAATCACCGGCGTTTTTCAAAGAACCGGGTGGGATCGTCAGTTGGTAAGGAATTTCTTCACCTTCAAAAAGTAAAAACATTGGGTGAAGTTCTTTGCAAGCCTTTCCCTCAGTGGGTTTACCATTTTGGTCGGTATCACTGCCCCAAGCATTATTCGGGCAGTTTTCACATTTTTGGGCACAAATTTGACCGCTTCCCATCGGATCGCCATGACCATTAATCAGATCGTCGGAAGTACAATCCGGAGGAACTCCTTTCCCGGAATATTTTTCGCGCCAAAAAGCGCGCACAGGATACTGGTCAATAATAACTGCTTTCAAGATTTCGGCTGATTTTCCCTGACCGTCATCTTGCGGAATCGTGAAAGTGATCCCCTTTCCGGAAGGGAAAATAATCCGGGGCAGATTGATTTTAAAGCCCTTCATCCGCTCGACGAAAGTTTTGGCGTCAATCTTCCGTTGGGCTGGAGCTGGTAACATAAAACTACTTTTAGCTATTGCAGTAGTTTCGGTGGTAGCGGTATTTTTGGCAACCATGAAAAGAACCTCCTATTAAAATTGTTTTCTTCTTCCGGAATCAAATTATTTTTGTCCGGTTACATCTTGAGCGCCTTGGGAAAAGTCCAACTTTCCGTTAGGATCGAATTCGGAGATTTCCGCCTCGACCGTTTTGCAATTAATTTCATGCATAAATTCGTCTGAAGGGAAACTATCAACTTTCATTTCAAAAGCAACAATAGCTCCAACTGCAGCGGGTTTAATATTCTTGATGTTAATAAATCCTCGAAGTTTTTGGGACATAGAAAGGTTAACCTCCTTTTGCTCAAATTTGTTTATCAATAACCTTTTTAACTCGTTTAGCCTTGGCTGAATTAGCTTTAGTTTTTTTCATGCTGACAATTACCGGTTCGTATATGGTAATGAGTTTGTTTAAATCCTCCGGAAGATTATCGTTATTCTGTTCGCGGATTTCTTTAACTAGACTCTTTAAACTGGAGGCGCTATAATCTTCTGAAAGCAGATCACCGTGACCGTTGTCTCGAAGCCAATCCTGGACAAAAGGCTTATTGACCTTTAAAACATTGATGTGAAATTCAGCATCAAGTTCAAAGTCAAATCCGCGGTATGTAAATTTGGGTAGTCGGTTAGAAACCATTTGTTTGGAAAGATTTTCGTTTACGATATCGAATTTAGCATTAGCTGATTTCTTTTTGGTTTCTGCTTCGTCAGATTCGCAGGAGAGCAAGAATAAAGTTTCGGCCATTGACAAAGCCTCAATAGGCAAAGCCGGAAGCTCGCCGTCATGTTGGGCCTCAAGTTGTTCTCTAACCGGATTGATTGTTTGTTCCATGATAAGGGATTTAAGAGAGGCGATTTCTTTGTTTTTATCTTCAATCTGGCAATTAGCAACTTGTAATTCATAGGTAAGCTGCTTTATTATAGCATCGCCTTCAGAGATATATCGAATTGCATTTTTAAATCTGTTAAACATTAGTCTTTTCTCCTTCGGGTTCAATTTGCATCGATTTAGGGAGAGGATGACCAACTGCTTTACAAGCCCATTCGAAACTAAATAATTCGGGTTCATCATCTACAAAATCAGAAGTAATAGCCGTTTGAATAGCCCCGGAAATTAATTCCGCTTGTTCATAAACTAGATTAAGACGGGTGTTTTGTAACATCATGTACTCCATAAAGCCTCCAATATTGACAATTCCAATAATATTGAAGTCTCCGACTGGTGGTAAATCCTTTCCAACTCCTGATCCTGGGGAAAATGAACCTTCTCTTAATTTCACTTCTCCAACATTTTCTGAACGGCCAAGACAAGCATCAATAGCCAAAACGCAATAGTCTTTAAATCCATTGTTCTCTTCAAGAACTTTCTCAATATCAATTGCTGTTACTGGATTTTTTAAAGTTCCCATTACATCAATACTTGCTTTTTGCAGCAAGTTTCCTACTAATGGGCCAAGACTATCCCCTGTTAAGCGATCAGTACCAATGCAAATGATTTTTACTGGTTTTTCACTTTTAAATATTGGTTTTAATGCTTTACTTAACTGAATCTTAGCATCATGCTGCGTAATACTAACGGATAATAATGTTTCCATTAAGCCACCTCATCTTCAAAATATTGCCGCCAATCATCGACCACCTCTTTTGCAATTTCGCGCTTATTCTGAAGGGCGCGCACAATCTTTACATCAATCGTATGTTGCGCTACTAAGTGAATGTAAGTGCAAAGATCATGCTGCCCGATACGATGGAGCCGGTCTTTCGCTTGCTCATAATCAATGAGGGAATAACCAAAGCTGTAAAAGATTGCATAATGCGCGGCGTGTAGTGTTATTCCAAGACCAGCACAACGAATGTTTGCGACCAAAATCATGGTGCCTTTATCATTTTGAAATTGGTCAACATTGCTTTTTTTAAGCAGGGCCGGAGTGCTGCCATTCATTGATACAAATTTGATTTTGTTTTTGCTCATCAATTCACAAATGGCAAGAAACTCCGCAGTAAATCGGGTAAATATAACTACTTTATGATTTTGTTCAGTCAAATCGTTAACCGTTTCATCAAGTAGTTTTAATTTGGCTTTGCTTATCTGTTTAATGACATTTGGTCTTGTTTCGTCGTCGTCGGTCCCAGCCAATTTATTGGCGTTAAAGAATCCGCCTGTTAATTGAGATAAACGGACCATTTTGGCCAGAATATTATTAGCGGTTATCGTTTCGTAACCTGCAATTTCCGCAATGCTCTCCGCTTCCATCTGGTCGTAAATCTTACGGGCCTCTTCCTCAAGTTCAAAATATAGAATCTGATCAACCTTTTCCGGCATATCCGGTAGAGCATCTTTTTTGGTGACCCGGAAAGCTATTTGATGAACTTTCTTGGTTAATTCATCCAGATTTTTATAACCGACAATAATATCATGTTCACCGACTACATGAGCATAACGGTTGCGGAAGTTTGTAAAATAATAGCCCAAAATATTCGGATCCAAAAAGCGATATTGTCCAAAATAGTCAACCGGTTTTTCGATTGGTGTTCCGGAACAGATGGCCCGGTGTTTCGCATTGGCGCTAATTCGGTAAATTGCTTTGGCCTGTTCAGTCGAACCCTTTTTAATCCGTTGTGATTCATCACAAATAACCATGTCGGGCTTGAATTCTTTTAGAGCATCTTCCATACGCCAAGATACTTCGTAATTTGTAACGACTGTAGTTACTATGTTTTGCTCTATGAGGCCGGAATGGCATAAGGAATAAAGCAGACTTTCACGCTCGGCAACCGATTCAGTTAAAGCAAATACGTTAACAGGATATTTGGCATAATCGCCGAATTCCCGGGGCCATACTGGAATAACCGCTGAAGGGCAAAATATTAAAACTCGTTTTACTTCTCCTAAATGAAACCAATGTCCAACTAAAGCGACCATAACAAGGGATTTTCCACAACCTTGTTCCATAAGACAAGCAAAATGCGGCAATTGGATTGCAACATTAAAAGCTAATATTTGGTGATTATAAGGTTTGTTATTGTGCAGATTTTCCGTTTTTAAAAGCATTGGCGCATTAGGTGTCGTATTTTCCCAGCCGGCCAGTTTCATTTCATTAACTTGGTCATAAGCTGTAGCAATACTACGAATTCGGTTTTTAAGATTATGATCCAAGATCGTTTGCGGGAATTTCATTAGAATATCAGCATATATTTGCGGGTTAATAGGAAAATCCCAGCATTTTAAGCCTTTATTAAAGACCCTGCTATATATAGTTTTTACAAGATTTACATTTCGCTCGGAGTAGGGAAAAAAGAATTGCATTTTTTCGCCATCTATGGAAAGCCCGAGAATGTAAGCATCTTTAAGATTCATTCTTATCTCCTAAAAATCTGATGATTAATGTCCGAAAATAAATTTTGGCATCAAGTAATGCATCTTCATAACCGGATTCATAAGCTTTTTCTTTATCATCCGGTATATCTTCATCAAGTTTTGCAGGCAATAAATTTGCAGTTATAAATTCAGTTTGATCAAATATTTGTTGTTGTAGTTCATTTAATAATTGCCGTGTATCGTCGAAGCGTAACGAATACGGTTTATTTACATGTTGAAAGTTTTTAATGACCTCCTTTTTCATTTTATTTGTCCTTCCATTTCCGCGATAAACAGAAAGTATTCAGCCGCTGCCTTTTGGTAATTATTATCATTGGAATCAGATTTTACCGTTTCAGCGGCGACAGTTGTTATAATCCCTTTTTCACGTTTGGCACGGACAATAGTTACCATGAAATATTCTTCTTTCTATTTAGTCTGCATGCATGCAAATTTTATTGCACAAAAAAATAGTCCTCAAATTTTTTTTTCGGATTAGCTGCCAAAATTCGTGCGACAACATCATCACCTACAATGCCGGTTTTAGAAACTCTATATAATTGTGAGGAACTAATTCCAGTTAAAACTACTAATCCAGTTTTATTTGTATCATTTTCGGCCATTAAATCATTTAATGTATCCTCTTTTAAATGTATCTTCGGCAATTTCATAAAATCATCTCCTTTAATCTGCACACTTGCAGATTAATTATAGTTCTTATCAATAAATATTACAAGTAAAAAAATCTTGCATGCGTGCAATGCATGCAGTATAATTTAATTATTAAAGATAATTGGGGGAATATATATGGATGCTAAGGAATTTGGCCGTTATATTGAAAATTTGCGTCTGCAAGCAGGCTATCAGACAGTTGATTCATTAAGCAAGGAGAGCGGAGTTTGGGGGACTACTATTTCCCGTATTGAAAGTGGTACAACAAAATCACCTAGTGTAGATACGTTAAAAAAGCTTGCTCCTTTTTTGAAAGTTACTTATGAGGAAATTCTAAAGGCAGCCGGTATTTTAGAAAACGATGGTAACTTTAAAATCGAAATGACTGACGGCAGAGTCTATTCAGAACTTGATGAAGCTATGCAAGATCTAAATGTTGCTGAACAAAAAGCAGTTCTGCAGTTCATAAAATTTACAAAAGCCCAAAGGGAAGAAGATAAATGAAAACGGCCGTTGTATATCATACTGCCGTTGCTTATTATAGATATTCATCTCTTAATCAAAAAGGGGAATCAATTGAAGCACAGCAATTAGCTGTCCATAATTGGTGCGAACAAAATAATATTACTATTGTCAAAGAATATATTGATCGGGCTGAAACTGCCACAACCGATGACCGAACCGAATTTCAAGCAATGATAAATGATCTTTTGTCGGGCACTATTAAAGCTGACCTATGCCTTACCGATAAAACGGATCGTTTTGCTCGGAATCGTCGCGATGCCGTAGTTTATAAATATGATTTAAATGAAAAAGGAATTAGTTACGAAGCCGTGTTGATGCCTACACACGGTAATATTTTTCTTCAAGCAATCTATGAAGCCAAAGATGAGGATTATAGCCGAAATTTAAGTGAAGAAGTTAAACGGAAAATGCGGGCTCATGCTTTAAAATCGAAACATTTAGGCGGCATTCCTCCATTGGGGTTAGATGTAGTAGAAATAAATAAAATTAAACAATACCAAATCAATCCGCATGAACAAGAAGCCGTTAATCTTATGGCCGATATGACTTTAAACGGAGAAGGATATACCGAAATTATCAGAACCTTAAATGAAAAAGGGTATCGTACCAAGACTGGAAAATGTTTTGGTAAAAATTCCATTTATGAACTATTAAGAAATCCAAAAATAGCAGGTATTTATACCTATGGATTAACATCTGGAGGTAAAAAAATGAAGGGTAGAAATAGTCATAAAAAAAATTCTCTTGATGAAGTGATCCAAATTCCCGATTCTCTCCCTGAAGTAGTCCCTTTTGGAAAATGGATGTTACTACAAAAATTTTTGGATGATCGAAAAAAAATTTCTCCTCGGCGGCGCGGCGAAGTTGAGTATCTCCTGACCGGAAAACTATTTTGCGGTGTATGTGGCGGAGCTTATGTAGGCAATGCTCGATGGAATCCTAAAAAGACCCTTCACCGTCATCTCTATATATGCGGCAATCGTAAACGGACAGGCCAGTGTAATAATCCGGAAATAAGGAAAGAACCCATTGAGCATTATGTGATCACAGAAACTGAAAATAGATTTTTCTCAGATATTGAAAAGACTGCCGAAGAATTTGAACAATTATATTTAGAAAAGTATTCAAATATTGATTTAGAGACAAAACGTATTAGTAAAGAGACTTCCAATTTAAATCAAAAGATTGAAAGGCTTTATCAAGCGATAGAAAACGGTTTAGATAATCCAGAAACACTTGAAAGAATCAAAAAGCTAATATCTGAAAAAGAAGAATTAGAACAGGCTGTTATTGCTCTAAAAAAGCAAACTCCCTGGACTAAAGAACGAATCATGAAATTCATAATTGCCAATAAAACAGCCGCCTCCGAAGGTTCGAAAGCGGCATACGCTAAATACTTGATAAATAAGTTTGTAAACCGTGTATTAATAACTCCTAATGACATTTTTGTAGAATTTCATTTCGGAGTGGATAATCTTGGTGGACCTGAAGGGAATCGAAC
>DNPP01000134.1 GCA_003501365.1 Bacillota bacterium | reverse complement strand
TGAGGGATCTGGCGGGCTAGTCCGAGCATCAGCCCGATCGCCAGCTCGGCGACGGCGTTACTATTCATTCCGGGACTATTGGTAACCGTCACTTGATGACGGAAAGCCGCCTGAAGGTCGACTTTATCAAGTCCGACCCCGAATTTACAAAGGATTTTCAATTTCCGGGCGGCGTCAAGAACCGCTTCGGTAACATGCTCCATGCCGAAGATGAAGGCATCGGCGTCTTGAATGATTTCACATAATTCCGCTTCTGCCATTTCAGTATCATGAAACAAGGCGGTGACTTCATAGTCGCCATCCGAACAAAAATCAGCCACGGCTTGTTTGGTTATCGCTTCTTCCCTTTTGGTTAAGGTGATCAATATTTTTTTCATTCCAGATTCTCCTATCCTTTCACTCCGCCTAAAGTCATCCCATTCATCAAATAGCGCGAGGCGAAAATATACATGATTACCGCAGGAACGGTGGCGACCATGGCTCCGGCCATTAAAGGCCCCCATGCAAAAGCATCGGCGACAATCATGTCCGACAAGGCCAGGGGAAGCGTCCGCGACATTTCATCGGTTAACACAACCAAAGCATATAAATACTCACACCAACACAAGGTAAACGAGAAAATCGCCGTCGCCACTATCCCGGGCGCTGATAAAGGAATGACCACCCGGAACATGGCCCCTACTCTGGAATTACCGTCAATCACGGCGGCCTCTTCCAGCTCTTTCGGGATCGAGGCAAAATAGGCGCTCAGCATCCAGGTCGCATACGGTATGGTAAAGGTGGGATAGAGCAACACCATGGCAAGAATATTATTATTAAGCCCCAGTCTGCAGACTAAGATATATAACGGGATAAATAGTACCGTCCGCGGCATTAAATAAGCGTATAAAATACTTTTGGACATGGCCCCGCGGCCCCGAAATTTTAACTTTGCAATCGCATAGGCTGCAAATGCGCTAAATCCTATCGTGATGAACGATACGACCGTTGCGACAAACAAGCTGTTTCGTAGATTGCTTAGAAACTTCGGACTTGAAAATATAGTTGAATACGAGGTCCAAACGACTTTTTTCGGCCAAAAGGTCGGGACGATATTATAGATTTCCAGCTGGGTTTTAAGCGAGGTAATCCATATCCAGTAAATCGGGAACAAAGCGCATAGCAAAAGCACCAGTAGTGTTGTATAGGTAAGCGTTTTTCTGCCGTTGATCTTCATCCTTTACACCTCCAAGTCCATGTTTTTTTTGGTAATATAGTGTACCAATACGATCAAAGCCGGAAAAAGAAAGATCGAAACGGCAATCGCTTTCCCCAGATCCATATTGAGAAAACCGCAAGTATAACTGAGGGTTGAGAGAACTTGAGTCCCATTGGCGGGACCGCCGCGGGTTAATAACCAGATAATCTCGAAATCGCTTAAGGTCCAAATGGTGGTGATAATCGACGCTAGGATGACGACGTTTTTAACCACCGGCACTGTGATATGCCAAAACTGTTGCATCATATTGGCGCCGTCAATTTTGGCCGCTTCATAGAGGGCCAGGTCCACGGTTTGCAGCCCGGCCAGGATGGAAATGCCTAAAAACGGCGTGCCGCGCCAAACGTTGACAATGATTACCGAAGTCATCGCCAGCCACGGAGTCGATAGCCAACCAACAGGCCCTTTGATGATTCCCACGTGGATTAAAATATAGTTTAAGGCCCCGCCGACATCCGAATAAAGCCATTGCCAAATATAAACGGAAACCAACGTGGGAATGGTCCAGGGTAAAATAAGCAAGGCTCTAAAAAAACTACGGGCTTTGATATCTTCATTTAGGACCAAGGCCATGATCATCCCGAAAATGACTTTAAAAATCACGGCGACGACCGTAAAAATAAGGGTATTGAGCAAAGCTTTTAAAAACAACGGTTCAAAAAGCAGATTCCAATAATTGCGGAGGCCGATAAAATTGGCGGAGGCGCCAATCATTTTATCGGTCAGACTCATATAGAGGGCCCAGCAAAAAGGGGCCAGCATAACCAGTATTAAATATCCGACGGTCGGCGCAAGCAGCCAAAAAGCCAATCTGCCCTCATGCTGCAGACGAGGTTTCTTCAGAAGATTTGATTTTTCCATCTTTATTACTCCAATAAAATGGCTATAGGGAGCGGGGAAAGCCGTCCGCTCCCTACGCATAGTACAAAACAAACTTAGCTACTTAGAAAATACTTTTGGTTTAAGTTCTTTCTCTGTGTCTCCGTGTCTCTGTGGCCAATTAATGATTTTAGGCCACAGAGAAAACCATTTAGAAAATACTACTTGATATGCTGAAAATCGGGCTTAGACCTAACTCTCGCTCTTCCCGTTGCGGGAAGAGTAACCCGATGACTCTGGAGTCAAAAATCTTTTAGGGATCGGCGGCTAGGGTTACCCTTCCACTTGAATCAACATCATTTGCACTACTTCATAAGGGGAAGGGCACGGGTTAGGTGAGTTTGGGCATCCCACAATTTTCATCCTTTCGCGTGCCCTAGCCGGGGTAGCCCCTACTTGCTATATATTTCTTCAATTTTGGTTTGCAGTTCCTTAATTGCTTTTTTGGGAGCCCATTTTTCCACCAGGATTCGCTGAAAAGCATCGGCGTAATAATTGGCGTTAAACACTTCCCCGGCCGCAGGCGTGAAAGGTCCTTTGTACCCGAGATATTTAAGGTATTTGGCATGCTCTATAAAAGGTTTATTCATCGGGTCCTGCCAAACCGGCCCATTTTCCAAACCTTGATAAACCGGCACTAAATACGGAACGCCTTTCTCAACCCATTTTTGATACCAATTTTTGTCTAAACAATATGCAATAAAATCTTTGGCAAGCTCAGGGTTTTTGGTGTTTTTAAAGATTCCAAAATGATTGGTTCCCACGACCGAACACCGACCGGCGGGACCCGCGGGAGTCAAGGCCACGCCGGTTTTGGCGTAAAGCTCGGGATTATCTTTTTTTAACGACAATAGTATCGTGCCCACATTGTAAATCATTGCCGCCTGACCGCTTAAATAGGCTTTATTATTGCCGGTGCCGTCCCAGGTCACCGCATCGGGAGGATTCGATTTGTCAACAAGATAGATATCCGCTAGAAATTGAGCCGCTTTGACGGTCTGCGGACTATCAATCGTTACTTTTTTCCCATCGCCGGCAACTTCAGAACCGCCGAAAGAAGCAATCACGGTTCTGGTAAACAACTCGCAATCAAAATTATGAATGCCATACCCAACTCCCGCTCCATAAATTCCCTTGCCGGGATCGGTGGTTGCTTTGGCAATCTTACGGAATTCAGCCCACGTTTGGGGCGGGTTGGTAAATCCAGCAGCTTTCAGCAGGTCTTTACGATAAATAAGGACATTCACATCAACCCAGAGCGGAATGCCGTACCGTTTCCCTTTAAAGGTGGTGGGCGCGGTGATATTCGGCAAGAAAGCGCCTTGTTCTTTTTCAATTTTTTTACTCAGTGCGGTTAGGTCCATTAAAAGCCCTTTGGCATAAAACTCACCGATATCCTTATAGGCAAAGTAACTTACATCCGGTGTTTGCCCGGACTCAATGGCCGCATTCCATTTCGGATAAAGGTCGCTATCGGGAATCAACACAAAATTTAAATCGATATTGTTTTTTGTCGCAAATTCTTGAGCCCGCTCTGCCATACTGTCATTGACGGTTGATGAATAGGTTTTTGACATCCATACCGTAAGCTCGGGCTTTTTGGTATCACAAATGCCACTGGTCACACAGATCAAAACAAAAAGCATGATTCCAATAAAAATCAATCCAAATTTTTTCATGAAACACTCTCCTTTTTCATTCCATAATTCTCTGTATCTTCGTGCGCAATTCGCACGCTAGCCTCTGTGGCTAATTTTTATAGGCCACAGAGACACAGAGACACAGAGAAGAGCATTTAGTCTAGTCAATGAGCCTATCTCATCCCCTTTCTAAAAAACTCCGGTCAGAGCAGCCTGTCGGCGAAGATTTCCCGCATCTGCGCCAGCAAATCTTTGGCCCCGAGCAGCAGCAAGTCCGTATCCGCGGCAATCGAGAGCATGTCCACGCCGCGGTCGCGCCAGCGCTGAATATCCTGGTAAGCGCAAAAGCCACTGGAGAGGCCGACGGGTTTACCGGCTGCGTGCACCTTGTTAATGACTGACTGAATGGTCGTTAAAACCTCCGGATCATCCCAGGCTCCGATTTTACCCATGGAAGCGGCCAGGTCGCGGGGGCCAATCACCAAACCGTCAATTTCTTCAATGGTCAAAATGCGGTCCAAGTCCCGCACCGCGTCAATGTGCTCAATTTGGATGAATTTCAGCAGCAGCTGATCGACGCAAGCGAGATAATTTTGAATATCGATATTTCCGAATTCAATCGCGCGGCGCGGGCCGAAACCGCGGTTCCCTTTGGGAGGATACATGCAGGACTCCACCGCCTTTTTGGCTTCCTCATAGGAGTTGACCATTGGAAAGACGATACCGTCCGGTCCCATATCAAGAACCGGCTTGGCCCGCACCGGATCATTCCAGGGAATGCGCACGATGGCGGAGACTCTCGCGGCCCGCGCCGCAATCAAATGCTGTTGCAAGCAATATAAGTCAATCGCGGTGTGTTCCATGTCGATCCACAGATAGTCAAAACCGAGATTGCCGATGAGTTCGGTGATGGCGCTGTCGTTTAGGGAAATGTGGGTGCCCAGGGCGGGGATTTTTTGTTTTAGTTTGGTAAAGAGCATGGTGTTAGAGCGTCCTTTCAATTTTTTAGTAGTATTCCATTTTAAAATGCTTGGTCAAAGTTCATGGATGCTTTGTTCAAACATCCCATTAATTTTGCGATAACACCGGTAGTTTGGGAGTAGCGATTGTGAGAGAATAGTAATTATGATAAAATAAAAATGTATATCTAAATATACAAAAAATGATAATAATTATTATCATTAATATATATTAAAGTTATCTTTTTGTCAACCATTCAAAGGAGAAAATATGAGCATCGCTAATAAAATAAAGAATTTACGTACGTCGAAACATCTAAAACAAGAAGATCTCGCCAAAAAGGTCGGTGTCTCTCGTTTGATGCTCGGCAAATATGAGCGGGGTGCAAGCATTCCTTCTGCCGAAATTTTGCAAAAAATAGCGAAGGTATTAGAAGTTTCAACCGATTATTTATTATCGAGTGATGAAAAAAATGAGGATTCTCCAAGCTTTGGGGACAAAGCACTTCAAAAATATCTTACAGAGATTGACAAAATGAGTGATGAAGAGCGGGGCCATGTGAAGTTCATTTTGGATGCGGTAGTTAAAAATAAAAATAGAGATACTGAATGAAAGTGGTTATTATAATTCCTTCGATCTGCCTGGTTTGATGGATCTGCCTGATTTTATTATAATGATGATCCATTTTGGGTTTTGGCCTTGTTGTTTATTAAGCATGGAAGACTCCGGAATACAGGCTTAGATATTAAGTTGATTTTTCCCTTTTAAATCCAAATTCTTTAAAAGTTCTATTTTATGTATTATTTCATTTTCACATTTTACTTCATAATAATACATAAGGGCAATCACAAAACCCAAATATACACCCCAACCGGAAATCGCCGCTTTCTTAGCTGCTTCCAATAAGATATCTAATTTTTGATTTGTGCCTTTTAAAAGCATATAACTAGTAGTTATTATACCGCTAAAAACAAAAGGCATTACTTTCAACTTTTCCAAGTTCACTTTTAGTTTGTATGACATACAGTCCAACATTTCTTTAGAAGGAATATGATTGACTTTTATTGTTTTTATGATTTTCTTTATTCTTATATCACCATGATGAATTTCATGATAGAAAGATTTGCAAAATAATTTATCGATACCACCTTGAATACTTATAGTATCGCGGGCCAATATTCTATATGATAATTTACCAACGGCAGAGCCAATTATTGTTATTATTATAAAAAAGAATGAAACCCAAACAATTGAGTATCCAAACCGAAATTTAAAAACTTCTCTTAAAATTACTAACGCAATGCATATAATCAGTAATATTGATGATATTATTATCTTATTGCTAAAATGCATTTTTCCCAGTTTACGGCTATATTTTATTAAATATTCTCTGATTCGCTTTAGCTTTTTCAAATAATGTTACCCCTCCACTTAAAAAATTGTTGCAGGCAAGTGATATCGGGAGAAATGAATGGCGGACAAAAAAGCCACCACCTACCATACAGTTCTGGGGGCTATGGAGTTTAAAAAGAAACGGCGCGCCGGGTTCAATGGCAGCAAAAGCTTGACTCCCACCAGGTTGCCAGAAATTGATTTCGTCCGGTTGAAGGTGGGACAGGTAGGAAAACCATTGGTTGTCAGTGACGGCGAGGTAAAATTTCATGTGGTTTTTCCACTCATCACTCGAAAAGCCTCCAGTTATCTTTATAATCCTTTAACGGCCCCAAATTGATTGCAGGCATACTTGAGGGAACCTCATGGGCATAGGAAGATCCAAAGAATGCATTAGGATCTTTTAAAATATCGGATCCATTGATAATGTAATAATCTTCATCTCTTTCAAAATCATTCAAGATAATAAAGACATAAATATGATCGGAAATGATATTTTCTTTTTTAATGAGAAAGCAATTTTTCTTACGCAATGTTTTGACTTGGACATTGTAATTTTTATTATTTACAGGATTATAAGCCAAAACATCCACTGCTTTTGCATTTCCAAATGTAACGGATGCCTGTAGTCCTTTTTTAAACAATTTTCCAACTGTCAAAAATTCACCGGCCATTCCAGTTATTTGGGGATCAATATTGTTCATTGCGCGCTCCCCTCTAGATTTTATTCACCATACATAAACCTTTTCATCAAAGTCTCAAACCCCATATTAAAATTCACTTCATCATGCGGAATCAGAACATATTTCCATGACTTGTCGCCATTTTCAAGATCATAATCAGTGGCATTTTTACAATACTCCAATGCGGCCTTCGCTTTTTCCTGAACCTCACGATCATCCATATCAGAAACTTTTTTAATCTCGATCAAATAAATTGTATCCTGGGTTTCGGCAACAAAATCAGGCTCATATCGGTGAGCATTACGATCCCAGTATATATTAAACTGATTCGGTGCCGGACGAAGCCACTTTAAAACTACTGTATCTTGTTCCAAAATAGTGGCGAAGTCTTTTTCGTTTTTGCGGTCAAATTTATAAAATTCATGGCATGATTTGGTAAATCCGGTAAAAACTTTTTGTGGGATGGTATTTGCTGGCTCAATGGTATCAGTATAATGACGAATACCATCTTTCGTAATCTTAGTCAAATTATGCGGTTCAATCCGGGAAAAGGGATAGACTTTCGGCTTTTCATAGGCGGAAACCGTATAATAGAAATGTTCTTTCATTTGAGCATAGATATAAGCTGCGATATCTCTTTTATGATATTTCACAACGTTATCAAGATCCTTTTCATTGAGATAACTTTGAAAATGCTTTACCATCTGTCCGGCCAGTTTAAAAAGCAGGTTGGAATTTTGATCGTAATCCACCTCGGGCAAATTTATTAATTCATTGACAATAATATTCACCGGTGTATCAAAGGCAACTCCGCCCTTTACTCCTAGGGAATATAAATTATTTTCCTTACGGTCGAGAAACCTCATTAAAATTTCTTCCGAAACGGGTTGATAATTTATCCCTTGGATGACCAAATCAAAACCCTTAAAGCCCGAGTTGACTTCCCCGGCAGGCTGGATCACAATTCGAGGGATTTCAATAATATTCTGTTTAATTTCATCCACGGTTGTTTCATAAACCGCCTGGATTTCGTGGAGAAATTGATCATTAAATAACCCGAGTTGCGGTTGATTTTCCAAGGATTCTTTAATCTTCTCGATCACTAGCTCCTTGATTTCGGGTTTTTTAAAATCGCTGCTACTCACCTGACTGATTCGCGGTAAGGCTTTATAGATGCACTCTTTAGCCTGAATTGTCGTCGTTTCCTTCGCTTTTTCAGCCGGAGTCAGATTGCTTGCCCCTTCAAGCGCTTCCTTTTTCGTCAGTAATCTTTGTTCGACTAGGGATTGGACGGTTACAACTTCCTTAGTCCCTTGATATTCCTCCGGATCAATAACGATGATATTCTGTCGGTTGATGATCGAATCCGGTTTATTGGCCTCCTCGATAATCGCCTGAAACTTATCGTGAGCCACAATGGTTAGTTTATCCACTCTAGGGTTTCCAGTACGTTTTCCATAAGGCAGCCGCAAGCCACGCCCAATGGTCTGTTCCCGCAATGTCAATGAGGCCGCCGTCCGCAGTGGGATAATCGTATAAAGGTTGGTAACATCCCAACCTTCCTTCAACATATTAACGTGAATGACGATCTCAATCGTATTATCGGGTTCTTCCAAAGCCAACAATTTAGCGACATTCTCATCTTTTTCCGTCCCGCTTTGGTTCGAGTTAACTTCGATGATCTTATCGGCATATAGTCCTTCAAAAAAATCTTTCGAAGTCATAAATTGTCTCAATTGAGCGGAATGATCGGTGTCTTTGGCCACGACTAATACGAAGGGCTTGACCAAATGACATCCTTCATTGCGGGCATATTCATCCAGCGCGACTTTGGTATCTTCATGAATCCGGATACCATCCGCCAGTTTCAGCTGGTCAAGTTCTTCCAAAGAATAGTTGGATGGATCAAAGTCCTTACGGGTAGCGACTGCCGGTTCTTTGACGTAACCATCGGCGATGGCTTTACCCAAGGAATACTCGTAAACTACATTCTTAAACTTAATCGCCGTATTACTCCGTTCTACTTGAGGAGTAGCGGTTAATTCTAGGCCCAAAATGGGATTGAGTTCATTTAAAACCTGCATCCCCCGATCCGCCCGATAATGGTGGGACTCATCCATCAATAATATTAAATCAGGCAAATTCACCAGATAATTGAAGTAAGAATCGCCGATATACTCGCTGAGCCGTTTCATTTTCGGCGCATTCCCGCCCCGGGTCTCGGCATTGATTTTAGAAATATTAAAGACATTAATGCAAATCGGCTCGTCACCTAACGTTCCACTGGTGCGGGTATCAAAGATACGCCGATTTAGATAATTGTCTCCGGTGATCACTTGGGGCTGATTCGTTACAAGCTCCCCCACTCCGGTAAAAACGTACTTGGGGTTGGATGGGTTTGAAAAATCCGCGATTAATTTATTATAGATGGTTAAATTGGGGGCTAGCACAAAGAAGTTTTTAATTCCTTTTTCGAGATACAGATAAGTAATGAACGCCCCCATTAACCGGGTTTTGCCGACCCCGGTAGCCAGAGCAAAACAAAGCGATGGAAAATCCCGCTCAAAATCAACGCAAGTCGGAAAGGCTTCATGTACTTTGGCCAATTCGGCCCCAAGATCAACTCCCTTGGTTAATTCCAATTTGTCGCAAAGTTCCGCCAAAATAGCCAGACTATCAATTTGCGGCACCCGTAGACTCAACCGGTTTTTGATATATAAAGCGGTCTTATTCATCATTGGTCCTCGCCTTCGTCTTCATCCGCTGCAAAAAGTCCCAAGGTGTCATTAGATTTTGATTTGATATGCTTCTTTGCATACTCAGCCTGAGCGCCCTCGGGTACAAACTCCGGGGCGTCCGGATCAACCGGCATATTCACAATATGTAGGCTATAATCATTCTGGCCGAACTCGCACCGTCCCAAAAGCATCGCCGGGATCTTCTTAATGGTGATATTGAGATACTTGTCCGCTCCGCTGTCATAGGCTTTACAACAGATCAACAAATTTTCATCGTCCCGCATTTCACTATGAATCCGATCCATCGACTCCATGGTGACAAAGTTGGTGGTGGTAAAGATATAGTCTTTTTCGGTAGACCGTCCCTGCTTCCAGTAACAGTTCTCATCTGGGCAGTAATGAAACCCTTGCTGCTTCGCCATGGCCGCCGCCAACATTTGCGGGTTATACTCTTTGCTGATCACCCAATTACCGTGTTCATCTTGATTGAGCAAGCTTGGAGCCAGATAATAATACTTGAACCCACCACCACCCTGCCAATTGACAGCCTTGGAGATACCCCCTTGATCGGTTCCGTCACAAACCTTCTTCAATCGCGGGATACAATGGGTATGACAATGTTCCCCCAATTCGATCCCAATCCAGCGACGACCCATTTTGTGGGCTACTGCGGCGGTGGTGCCCGAGCCGAGAAAAGAGTCGAGGACGAGATCGCCAGGGTTGGAGGCGATTTGTAAAATTCGTTGGATAAGACGTTCCGGTTTAGGTGTAGAAAATGGAGATAAAGAGTTAAAAAGTAAAGATTCTTTTCTAGCCTCTTGATTATTACCAACTTCCGTATGTAACCAAATTGTACTTGGGATCTGTCCTTCTTTTGAAATAGCCTTGAAGTTTTTAAATCGTGGAACTTTATTTTTCCCTTCTTTTCCCCAATAGACTAAATTCTGATTTTCATTTTCCAAATGTCTTTCTTTCGAAAAGCGCCATACAGCTGTCTCTTTAGGCCAAATTTCTTCCTCCGTATTTGGATTAGTAATCGGATAATATAAATTAGGACGCTCAAATTTATTTTTATTACATGTATAATCAACAGATATCCATTCACCACGAGGATCATTATCTATATTAATTCTTTTTGAACTTGTCTTAGACGCGACTTCTAAACGATTCGGTTTCCAAATTAGGTCATTCTTGCAATAGACGAGAATATGATCATGCATATCACTTAACCATTTGGCATCATTTTGTGGAGAAAATTTCTTTTGCCAAATGACATTACCGATAAAATTATTCCGTCCAAAAATTTCATCACACATTACTTTTAAATAATGACATTCATCATCATCTATAGAAATCCAAATAGACCCCTCGGAATTTAGAAGTCGACGAAGCATTTCTATTCTAGGCTTCATTAAGTTTAACCATTTTGAGTGCTCTAATCCATCATCATAATGTTCAAAAGCATTCCCTGTATTATAAGGCGGATCGATATAGATGCACTTTATTTTCCCCGCAAAATCCTGCTCCAAAGCCTTAAGGGCCAAAAGATTATCCCCAAAAATCAGCATATTCCCGGTATTTTTATCCCCATAGGACTTTTCGGGGTCTTCAATTAGGATTCGCGGTTCCAATTTGGGTTGATTTTCTTTGCCAACCCAGGTAAGTTCAAGCCGTTGGTTGTTCATAGATGTCTCCTGTCTGAACCAGGATTTACCCGATTATAGGATTTCCCTGATTCGTATGCTTGTTCCGTAGCTTTTTTGAAGTCCACGACCCACTTTAATTCCTACATTCTGTTAATCCGTATATTTGTAAAAGACGATTAATTCAGGTTCTGACAACCTTTCACTTTCTAAATCATTTCTAATTTTTATATGAGATGCTAGTATGACGAATGGGCACTAGAAATCAGTCCTTAAATGCAATTGATAGTCCCTAATATTCTGCTGTCCCTTGTATCATTTTCAAAGCATCTCGATATAAGAATGGTACCCAAAATTCTGGTGTGCCTCTCTGCCCTCGTTCCTCAAAAAATCCTATTTTCACTAATTCATATGCAATTGTTATAGCCTCAGGTTCAGAAATTTGCCATATTTTTGCCAAAGCTTGAGGATTTTGCTGAGTTTTTTCTCCTTCAAGCTTTTCCAAAATTTGTTTCATATTTGGATATTCTGCATAAATTGTTTGTTCAAGACGAGTTTTAGATACATCAACCAATGCTTCTTTTATAGCAATCCTAGAAAAAAGAGCTTGGCCTATGGGTTCAGCCTCACCCAGTTCTAACTTTCTAAGCTGAACTTCTCGAGAAGAGTTTAATAAATGTATAAGTTCACGAGGTGCCGTTGCTTTAGTGGCATCACCTGTTCGACTTAACATCCATTCAAAAGTTTTTGATTTATTTGGTCCAACTTCAATTTGGTCAGGAAAAATTTTATAAAATAATTCCTTTTGCTTTTCTACAGAATTTAAAACCTCTATTGGGTCAACATTATATTCATTACAAATCATTCCATTCTTCAAAATTCTTCTTATAATTAAATTTAATAAAGAACCATTATCCCAACTAATAGTAACATGTCTAGTTATATGACTTGCTTCACGAAAGCCAATTTCTGTAATACGCCGCCAAATATCTGTCCTAATAAATATTTTTAACCTTATATTATCAAAACCTAATAAATCCAAATAGACCTTAAATAACGCACGTAAAGCATTTTCCTCTAATTGCTCAGTTTCAGCAAACGCAACATCTAGTCTGTCAAGAATAGCCCAAATATTAAAATTAATTTCTTTAAGAGCTAAATCGGATTTTTCAAATAATTTATCAATTGAAATATAACCATTTTTTACTTGAGTTGAATTAGGTTCCCTAAATGTTATTTTTGGAGTAAAAGCTGAGACACCAGTATTAGCATCTACACTTATTTCTACACCAATAGATTCAGGGTTAAAAATACGTTTAATATAGTCATAAGCTCCTCGAAGGCGAGAAGAAAGATCCTTTTCCCGTTCTAATAAACCAGATTCTTCTAAAGTCCGTATAACTTCTCTTGCATGATTATTAGATATAGAATACTCACGAAATGCATTGCCAATTAATGATAATATGTATAATTTCCACAGACCCATAAATTGACTTTCATTGGGTGGCGGATCTTCAATTAATTCTCTAAATACTGGTGTACCCCTCGGCTTTTCTGCTGGAATAAGAATGATTTGGTTATCAAATAATTCACTTTCTTTAGTCAATAATACTGAATAAATGGCACTCTTTCCGGAACCCTTAGACCCATATACAACATCAATCTCCCCTGCAAATATTCGTCGCCATTGCTCTGTTTGAAAAAAATATTTTGCTAATTCTCTGCTTTCTTCTTCAGCTACGCGTTCACCAAATGATAAATCTTGAAGAATACTTAATTTACTCATTAAAATTACCTCTTTAAATAAATTTCTATATAATAGATTTTGAAAATTTATAGTACATTTCTATCAAGATAATCCTGGCTGCTGGTTCAGATAACGGTTTACACCACCCTCCACTTCACCGTAAACAGCTCATCCCTTTCAACCTGCTGTTTCAACCGTGCTTCAATCTCCGCAATTAATTGTTCTTTCCGCACATCAACCTCATCCTGAGATTGATACAATTCCTGTCGTAAAATGTTCCGCTTTTTTTCCAGTTCTTTAATCTGCCGTTGAGTCTTAACCTTCACTTCAAGGCTAAGAATTTTTTTGGACTCAGTTTTCCGAAACCTAATCTCCTTATCCAATTCTTTTAATTCAATCTCAATACTATTTTTAATATCTTCGGCCCACTTATCCAACTTCGCCAATTCCGTATCAAAAAAACCGGCATTCCGTTCACTGTTCACTTGAATAATATCCACTTGCTGGTTATGAGCGATCTGGGTGAGTATATTTCGTGATTGTTCGGAGATAGATGAAATATCCGAATTAACCGTAGCAGGTAAAGAAAACAATCTTTGACATTGTTCGATATCCAGGTTTATTCCATCTTCACTGGCACCACAGTATAAAAGATGGTCTTCGGTTTCAAATGAACTGACCGTTAAGTTGTAAAGCGATAACCAACCGGATTTTCCGATCAAAGGTTCCAATACTGTAATTTTCCTGCCCGTATCAATAAAATTAAAAACTAATTCCTGTTCCGGTAAGGCTTTACTTTTGCAATTTTCAATAATTCGTTGCGCCAACGGATGCCCAATCCGGTATACATTAGCATCTTCGACATTTTTGCCAATTCGATATGGACCCGGATAAATTTTTGCTTCGGAAAAAGGATTTTTACGTAACGTGAAAGAGTATTGATCCTGGGCAAAATCAGCATAAGCGTTTAAGCAATGTTTGGTTAAATCCCACAATTGATTTTCATACTTGCTTAAGTACTCTTTACTTTCTTGAAGATTAATTCTCAGCTTCTCGGTGACTTCTTCATCAAAGTTTTCCAATAAATTTTGACGGGTCAAGCTTATTTTTTCATCAATCTGAGACTCCATCTCTTGCTGCAATTCATCGAAAGCTTGTTGGATCTCCGCTTCCGTACGACAACATTGGTAAATCTGAGCGATCCTCTTCTCAAAATCAACCCCGGATTCAATACTACCCAAAACTTCATCACTAGCTCCAAATACACCATTAAAAAGCTTAAATTTTTGATCAAGCAACTGGTATACCCGTTGATCAGCGGCATTTCTTTTATTAAGAAAGTTTACCACGACGACATCATGGGATTGGCCATAACGGTGACAGCGACCTATCCGCTGTTCGATCCGTTGCGGATTCCAAGGCAAATCATAATTTACGACCAATGAACAAAATTGTAGGTTAATTCCTTCAGCCGCCGCTTCAGTTGCAATCATGATTTCGGCTTCATTTTTAAAATAATCCACCAAAGCTGACCTCATATCAGCCGTTTTGGAACCAGTAATATGATCTTTGTCTTGATATTTCTTTAGCCAATGTTGATAAATCTCTCGTGATTTAGGATCATTATTCGATCCATTAAACACAACTATCTTACCTTTAGATTCAGTGTCTTCTAATATTTTTCTCAGATATTCCTGTGTTCGGGTGGATTCAGTAAAGATCAATGCCTTACGATGACCGCCCTTCTCCGCCGTCATCGCAAAACCTTTCTTTAAAGCAGTTAGCAAAACTTGCCCTTTCGAGTTGACCATGATTCCTTTCGCCAAGGCATAAAACTCTTTTAAGGTTTCAATCTCTGCTCGAATGTCTTGTACTTCCTCTAGTGAATACTGCTTTTCTGCCTTTGGTTCTTCCTCTTCCCCAACCCATTCTTCTTTTAGGTCCTCATATGATTCATAATCATTAGTGAAGGCGGTTTCTAATGTCGCCGCACTCTCTTGCTTTGCCACCAAACCTTCCAATCGGTAGGTCAAGGCTTCCAATGTTCCAGAAATCGCATAAGTCGAAGAAGCCAAAAGTTTTCTTAAGATTAAAGTCATTAACTGCCTTTGACTGGATGGCAAAGCGTATAAATTTGGCCTTTGCAAATATTCAGAAACTAAATCGTACAAACGCTGCTCATTTTCAGAAGGGATGAATTCCTGCGTAATCGGTATCCGATTGGTATATTTGATATACTCTAAAACCTGGCGACGCAAGGTTCTTTTGCAAATCGGTTTGAGTCGCTCCTTCAAATCCGCAAAGTCGCTTTCATTCGTTAATCTGGCAAATTGGCTTTTAAAACTCTTTAAATCTCCAAACGTATAATCATCAATAAAACTCACTAAGCCATAAAGCTCAAGCAGCGAATTTTGGAGGGGGGTCGCAGTTAGAAGTAATTTTGGCACTTTAGCTAACGCGATTTTAAGAGCATTACCAATTTTATTACTGGGCTTATAAACATTTCGTAAACGGTGTGCCTCATCAATAATTACCAGATCCCAATCAATTTGGCGGATATAGACATCCTTGGATCGGGCAAATTGGTAAGAGCAAATCACAATTTCTTTTTGATTAAATGGATTCAAATTAGCATTTTTCAATTCTTTATTAAATGATTGTGTCTCAAGGATATTGGAAGAAAGGAAGAATTTATCTAATAATTCCTGATTCCATTGTTTACGAAGGTTTGATGGCACAATAATCAATATCTTACGTTTTCGCTCTGCCCATTTCTGAGATAAGATCAATCCCGCTTCAATGGTTTTTCCTAACCCAACCTCATCGGCTAGAATGGCCCCTTTGGAAAGCGGCGAACGAAAAGCAAATAAAGCCGCCTCGATCTGATGCGGATTGGGATCAATCTGAGCATCGGAAAGGGAAGCGGTTAGCTTCTCCAAACTATCGGAAGGACAACGCTTCGTTAATTCATAAGCATAGTATTTTGCATGATAATCGGTGAGTTGCATTTAACCCTTTCTTTGGCACCATAATCATAGGTAATAACTAAAACACTTCACTTATCGTCTTTGCCTTCATTAACTTATTAAACGTTGTATACCTCGTCGAATAAGGCGCTCTTTTCTTATCCGTCAACTTAATCGGCCCAATCTTTTTAGCAGGTCCTTTAAAATAAACAATATATTTTCCAGTCGGTTTATGTTTTTCGATCCGGTCCACTTCCGCATAGTAGGTGATCGCCGATACTGGAGCTGATTGATAACCGGCTATATATTTAATCCTATCTATCATTGAACTAGATATCCTTATTGCATACCAGCAATTCTGTCCCAAAAAAACTTCATTAAATCCTTCTTCTTTGGCCGGTACTACAATCGTATCAAGATCTTCGACTTTTACATCCGACTCTTCGGACTCGGTTATGGGAAGTAATTCCTGTTGAAATGGAGTGAATTTGTGAATATGCTCATTATTACAAACATACGTCTGAAACTCAAGAATATCCGTTTTCATTGTCAGTTGATTTAATACATTGGTTAAATCATCATTAATTTGATCGATAATCACAATACAAGCAACCGGTCTTTCAAAGATTAAGTCTTCCAAAAACGCATCAATATTTCGATAACCAGCCTTATTAAAACCTGATTCTATAATTCCTTTTTTGTTATCATAATTAAGAATGTTATCTAATAAAAAGGATTTTATCTTCCTACCACTTGCTTTATATGAGATTGCAAATTTTAATAATTGTTGGCCGATATGTTTGTAGGGGTCATGATATTCAAGTTCATTTTCAATAATATATAACCGAGGATCATTCTCAAACGAAAAGTCGATTAAATAACCATCGGGAATTGATAAAATGTTATCCTCGCCAATTCGTTTTTTTACATCAATATAAATTGACTTCGTGCCAAAAATATCTGTGGAATGCTCAACAATTGTTTTTTCGAATTCTTCTTCCGTTTGGTACTCGTATAGACTAAAAATTTTTCCGTTATAATTTAAACGATCCATGAGGCCACCCTATTTATTTGTATTTTAATAAATATTCAATATTTCTAAAAAACTACCTGCGTAAATTATTGTAATTTTAGGTTTTGACTAATGAAAAGGCCCTTTCGTAAACGAATGGACCTAAAAGTTATTTTACTCATTTTCTTCACTATCCCCAACCGCCTTCACCAATTGCCCCAGCGTCCTTCTACCTTTTTCATCCCCCTGCTCCCAAACCTTCGAAACCCAATTGCAAAAACGTCCTCAACTCATCACTCAAACTCTCCTGTATATTTTCAACCACCACATCCAACCGTAACTTCTCAAACTTCGGGTCCTTAAAAATCTTCGCCAACCCTTCCCCGTATTTCTGCTCTCCCAAAAACCGGATTCCAATTGCGATATACTCCTCCGGGGCAATAAACATATCGCCCGC
Source organism: Bacillota bacterium (assembly GCA_003501365.1). GTDB lineage: Bacteria > Bacillota > UBA4882 > UBA8346 > UBA8346 > UBA8346. The sequence goes on along the minus strand of DNPP01000134.1, from coordinate 3,800 downwards.
CCCGGTCTTTATCCAGTCCGTACTACCGGCAAACCGCGCTCTTATGGTAAGAATTCCTGTTGCAACTATAATGAAAATGTAATTTAAAACAATTCACTCAATTAAAACAAAAATACGCAACAAAAACCAAGCAGGCCCAAATCAACCCTTTTTGCGCCCTGGTTTTATATTGCCTAAAATCTCAATTATTTCCATTATAACATAAATCAAGCATAAAGAGAAAATGGATAAGACAAAAAAGGATAACTAAAGGAAACCCATGGAAAAAGGGGAAAGGATAAAAAGTTTTGAGTTCAATCTCCTAAATTTTTTCAATTGATAACTCGTAACGGATTGTAAAAACCATGCCGAACACTAACCCCAAAACAGTTGAAACCCTGGAACGAAAAATCGCCGCCGGACGGAAAAGGCTTTACGAGATTTACGCCGAACACGGCTATACGGATTCAGCCGTGTTGGCCTACAGTATTAAGCTGGATAAACTGCTCAACCGGTATCAAAGACTGGACCAGGGTTCACTGTCTACTACAAAACCCTCGCATTAAAAAAATTAGCAAAATAAATCGGGTTTTTCCAACAGACTGAAAGTCTCATGAAGTGTATTATTCCTTTTCAACTGAATGATTCAAGAATAGTTGATAGGGCCTAAATTAATGATAATCCCTTTCGCTAGTTCACGATTTCAAAAGTGATTAAAAAAAATATGATTAGTCTCTGTTGCCGACAGGAGACGCCACCCGCTCTCCTGCACCTCTAAGGCCAAAGGGTATGGCCGCATACCCTTTGAAATCCCACGGCCCGGGGTTTCCCCGATAGAGTAAAGGGCAGGGACCAACCTGCCCCTCCTCATCAAACCGGACATGAAGTTTTCCCTCATCCGGCTTTCCGACATTCTTCACCTTGCGCATGCGTTATCCAGCAAGCTTTAACAAGCCTTCATTATTCAGCAGTTGATACACTTTGCTCATCCGTTGATAGTGGCCTTTCTTTTGCCTTTTCTTGTTATCCCAAATAGTAAATCGTTGGAGGATGTACCAATCAATTTTATTTAGCCACTGTTTAGCTGTTTCCAATCCGTAGTAATTCCGCCAACCGCGAATTTTTGGATTTATCCGCTCGACCAATTCCTTCACATCCAACTTAAGCTTCGATCGAGATGCTAATTCCATTTTCACAGCGGCCCGCATTTTCTTCATTGCTTTCTTGCTTGGAAACTGAAAGGTAGTTTGATATTTCTGGGTTCCTCTTGTTACCTTGATAAAACCTTTATGATGCATTCCCAGAAAATCAAATCCTCCTTGGCCGGCCCACATAGGTACCAGCCTGGTTTTCTCCGGATGTAGTGTTAGCTCCAGTCGTTGCATTACGAACTTTACTAGCTTTAATGCATGTTCGGCATCTTTCTTGGTTCTGCTGATAATTACAAAGTCATCGGCGTATCTTACGAGTTTTCCCAGTGCTTGTCCATACTTTTCCCATACCGTATCAAGATAGTTCAGGTAGATATTGGCGAGTAGAGGAGAAATAACTCCTCCTTGGGGACTTCCAATTATACTTTCCTCGTATTTCCCCTCACTCATAACTCCTGCCTTCAGCCATTGCCGTATCAATTTGAGTATCCGACGGTCATTGATACGTATCTCCACTAGCTTCATCAGCTTATCGTGATTGATGCTGTCAAAGTATCCTTGGATATCGGCATCCACAACCCACCATCCCTTGTTGTTACAAGCTTTCCGTATAACTTCCAATGCCTGATGAGCGCTTCGCTTGGGGCGAAATCCATAGGAACTTTCTTTGAAGTCGGCCTCAAATACAGGCTCGATGATGATTTTGGCTGCCATTTGTACAATACGATCTCGAATAACAGGTATTCCTAGCGGCCGTTTCTTACCATCCGCTTTGGGGATAAACACTCGTTTGACCGGTTTGGGCTGATAGTTTCCTTGTTGCAAATCCTGACATATTTCGTTTAGTAGTTTTTCTACTCCATAACTTTCTACGTCGCTAATACTGATTCCATCTATCCCACCTGTCCCCCGATTGGCCCTGACCCGTTTCCATGCCTCCTCAAGGATGTCTACTCTACTGAGCTTGTCATAGAGAGCATGAAATTTTCGCTTACTGTTTTTCTTGGCTGCAAGGTACAGCTTCCTTTGGAGTTGTTGAACTTTTTCGATGGTGTTTTTAGCCTTTTGGGCATTCACTCGCTCGTACCTCCTTTTGGATAGCTTGAATGAAGCAGGGTTCCTTCCCTTGCTACGGTTATGTTGTCCGTAGTTTCTTCGGTACTATGAACCCCTCTGACTCCCTTTCCGCTGATGTCAATTTCGCTATTTGCTTATATGACCTCATTATTCACGGATTAGGGCCTCTCCAGTTCCAGACTGCGCTTTCGATACATGCCGTCTCCTCTACACCGAAGGGTTCTTTGACGGTACTTCGTATTTTACATACGTTCCAAGTTCTTCCCGTCGTCCATGGCCTTCGCCTGGGGAACCTAGGCTCGGCTCCCTTTGTTCCAATGTATGACTTTATCCATCCGTGGAGTCATTAACTCATTGGGATAGATTACGATGCGGCAGAGTTTACTTAATGTTACAGCCTGTATCTTTGCTCGCCCTGCTTTTATGGCAGGTGCTTTATCCTCCCGCTTAGTACCCCGTATTTCTACGGCGCACCGGGATTAGCTACCCGGCTCCTTGGTGATTACCGGGACGGGACTTTCACCCGTTAGTGCAGTCCAGCTTCGCTGGACACACGGACCCCTTTATGTCTCCTCCCATCCGAGGTCGGAGTCGGAGTTCTTGGTTTTACTGACCGCCGCATCCATTACGGCGTCCTTCTATATGGTTCTCCGTCCCCGACGGCTAGACTCATCCTTGACTCTAAGCCGCGCTTGGTCAGCCTCCTTGCTGACCATTTCGGAGTTAAATATTTAGACTTCCTAATTGGGCTTAAATATTTTGCTAATTTGGCTGCTTGAAAGATTTATTTAAAGGCTGCTTCGAAAAGGCAATACTCGCCGAACGGGATGTCGGCGGCGCGGCTTCTTTTCCGGACGAAAAACAGCCGTCGGCGAATTAAAAAGCCCAGAAGACGCTGACACGAGGTCGGCGGCAATTAAATCATCTCCTACTCCGGCAACCGGATGGCCGGAGAAATGGAAGGAGGACCGGGACCATGGGTCTCGGCGACTTTTTGCCTACTTTTTGGTCGCTCAAAAAGTAGGACGGCCGATGGAATCCGTGGGCCATAATAAGGTCATTCATTTATGTATTAAAGCATCATGAATAAAGCTTCGACGCCGACAGGAGTCATCACCCATCCTTCTTTCTGGTCGCTCAGAAAGTTACCCAGCCGGTGAAAGCCGTGGGCCATAATATAAGGTCTTAGCCTACAGCGTCAAACTGGACAAGCTGTTGAATCTAGTATGATCATAGAAAGAGGTTAAGCCGGTGAAAAAACTTTTAAACACCGGCTCCAAAGTCCCGGCTTACAGTATAAAGTGGGCAAGCTGTTGAATCAGTATCAGAAAATGTCTGGAATTCCACAGATTTCCTGGATTTATTATTTTAAAGACTTCACTAATTACGTTATCTCAATCCCGCTTCAGCTTAGTTGTGACACTTGCTAATTTCTTGTCATCTGCTTTAACTCGGCGCTCCAATTTTTTAATATCTTCTTCAGGCGGCAATTCTTCCGGATGAATATTACTTTTAGCAAGCAAATTTCTTACATCTTGATTATTTTTAACATGTTCATCAGTAATTAATATTTCTCCGCAGAAATTATTTTTC
>DNPP01000238.1:10673-10919 GCA_003501365.1 Bacillota bacterium | reverse complement strand
TGGCTCCCGATGAGGCTTTCACTGATGAGGCCGCTACTGTGGAGCAAGCTCCCGCTGAGGAACCTTCTGAAGTTGCTACTGATGAGGCCGCTACTGTGGAGAATCTCAACAAATCATTGAGTTCCATCTTCTTTGGCTTTGATAAATTCAGCATTGATCAAGCACAAAAAACGAACCTTGATGCAGCCATAAAAGTTCTTCAAGGAAATTCCGAATTATACATTTCCTTAAGCGGTCATACAGATG
>DNPP01000238.1:0-10627 GCA_003501365.1 Bacillota bacterium | reverse complement strand
CCGCTACTGTGGAGGAAGCTCCCGTTGAGGAACCTTCTGAAGTTGCTGCCGATGAGGCTGTCACTGATGAGGCCGCTACTGTGGAGGATCTCAACAAATCATTGAATTCCATCTTCTTTGGCTTTGATAAATTCAGCATTGATCAAGCACAAAAAACGAACCTTGATGCAGCCATAAAAGTTCTTCAAGGAAATTCCGAATTATATATTTCCTTGAGCGGTCATACAGATGAGCGTGGCAATAAAATCTATAACATGGGCTTATCAGCCTACCGAGCTGAGGCAGTAAAAGAATACTTAGTTGCTAATGGAATAGACTCTTCCCGAATCATCTGCTTTGCTTATGGCGAAGATTTCCCGCTTAAAAAGGAACATAATAAATCTGCATGGTATTTCAATCGCCGAGTAGATATTATGGTATGGAATAATTTACCGGTCAAAGAACAAGGCATAAAGTCCGAATAAAAAAAAGGAAGGGGCCGTCTCCATTGAGACAGCCCCTTTAAATTTGTATTTATATAGAAATTATTTGTCTGACTTTGCAACAGTTACTAAATCTTTAAAAGCCTGGTCATCATGTACTGCCAAATCAGCCAATATCTTTCGGTCAACCTGAACCCCAGCTTTTTTTAGACCGCTAATAAAAGTACTATAAGACATGCCGTTAAGCCGAGCTGCAGCATTGATCCGGGTAATCCAGAGTTTCCTAAAATCACGTTTTTTGGCACGACGATCCCGTAGGGCGTAAGCTAAAGATTTAAGAACTTGAGCATTAGCCGGTCGAAAAATCCGGCTTTTAGAACCCCGATAACCTTTAGCAATTTTTAAAATCTTTTTATGACGATGACGGGTAGTAAAACCACCCTTTGCTCTTGGCATTAGAACATCCCCCTATCTAAAAATAATTATAGTCCAAGCATCCTTTTAACTCTTCTCATATCCCCATGAGCAACAATCCCGGCTTTCCGTAAGCCTCGTTTGCGTTTAGGGCTTTTCGATTCCAATAGATGGCTTTTAAATGCATTATTCTTCTTAACTTTGCCACTGCCGGTCACTGTGAGCCGTTTAGCAGCGCCGCGATGGGTCTTCATTTTCGGCATAATCGACGTTCCTCCTTATTCTGTTTTGCAAGCTAAAATCATAATCATATTCTTACCTTCGATTTTGGGCTCTCGCTCCATAATCGCAAATTCTTGAACACCCTCAAAGAGTTGCTTTAGAAGAATCTTGCCCAAATCCGCGTGAACAATCTCCCGGCCGCGAAAACGAATAATCGCCTTAACTTTATCGCCATCCTTGAGAAACTTTTGGGCAGCCTTTACCTTGACTTGAAAATCATGATCCTCAATCTTAGGAGTCATTCTAATTTCCTTAACTTCAATAACTTTTTGTTTTTTACGAGCTTCTCGTTCACGTTTGCTCTGCTCATAACGGTATTTGCCGAAATCCATAATTCGACAGACCGGTGGTTTAGCGGTAGGAGCCACTTCAACCAAGTCCAGTTCCTTCTCAAGAGCAATTCTCAGAGCATCCTTAACCAACATAATCCCCAATTGTTCCCCATCAGAACTTACTACCCGGATTTCCTTGGCCCGGATCTCCTCATTAATTCGCAACTCGTTACTAATTAATAGCCACCTCCCAAAAAATACCCAAAATAAAAAGCGGGTTGATCCACCCGCTAAAACGCCAATAATCACCTTGGTGTTATGGACCTAAGTAACGTTAGTTCTTAGGTGAGAAGCGGATGGCTTCTACTTGTTTAAGTTATAAAAAGTATACCATCGCTTTATCGTTTCGTCAAGCAAAATTCTCACCAGAATAAGCTAAATACCAGTTTAATTTAATTTGGGTCTGCAATAATATTTTACAAAAACAGAAAAGAGCACCAGCAAATAAATAGCGCCAAACGTATAGGTACCCCGTACTTTACCGATAATTGCTTAGCAGGAAACAATCAGATACTACAGAATACATTTATATATTATCCGTTTATCCGTGAAAACTGTTCCCATCGTTAGTTCTTTTTTATTATTTGCTTAATTGGGGGAAGCGAAGAAATGCAGCAAAATCAAGTTTTGGAAACCAAACAAAAGCTGGCATTTACCCAAGATTTGCGTCAATCCTTGGCTATCCTTAAAATGCCTTTTGCTGAGCTCGAAACCCACATTTCACAGCAAATTTTCGATAACTGTCTGCTTGAGCAGGAAGATATCTCAAGCGACAACGCAGATAACCCCGAAGAAAATACCGATACTGAAACTTTCTCACTGGATGATTTAGTCAGTCAAGAAGTTGTCCGTAATGACCAAAATACCGAATCCGAATATTTTGAGGCGGATCTTATAGCCGATAGTATGCAACATCCTACTAATATCACTATTACCGGCCAAAACATCTATGAGCATCTTCAAACTCTGGCGCCTTCACTTCACGAACACTTGACAGCCCAGTTTAATTTGACTGCCCGAACCGATAAAAAAAGTATGCTGGCTGAGTTCTTGATCGGAAGCATTGACGAAGACGGTTATTTACGATGCGAAATTAGCGATGCTGCGAACATTTGCGCTGTATCTGTTGCAGAAACAGAAGGCATGGTAAAGTTGATCCAAACATTCGAACCTTTTGGTGTCGGAGCCCGTAATTTAAGAGAATGCCTTTTGATACAATTAGGGCTACTTCAAGAGTATCTAACAGCGGTCAAAGGATTTCAAAGACAATTTCTGGATCTGACCAAAATAATCATTGAAAATTATCTCCAGGATATAGCCGAAGCAAAGTTGCAAAAAATAGCGCATCATCTGAAATGTCCCGTCGTCGATATTCAATCGGCTGTTGATCTGATTAAAACATTTGATCCTAAACCCGGTCGAAATTTTGGCGATCAAAAAGATATTGGGTATATCCTCCCGGATGTGAAGATTAGAAATCTGGAACATGATTATTTGATCATGATTAATGAACCGGCTAATGCTAAATTATTCATTAGTCCGCTCTACCGTAACCTCATCCAAAATCGGGAATATGCCGGCAGCGACGTCATAAAATACCTACGAACAAAACAAAACGCAGCTCTTAATTTAATGCGCAGCATTGATGAACGAAAAAAAACCCTCTATCAAATCACCCGCGCAATTATTGATCGACAGCGGGACTTCTTTGAAAAAGGTCCTCTCTATTTAAAGCCGCTTACTTTACACCAAATAGCCGATGTGGTTGAACTTCATGAATCAACCGTAAGTCGGGCGATAGCCGAAAAGTATATGGATACCGAGCGTGGTATTTTCCCATTTAAATATTTTTTCAGCAGTGGTCTGGACTCAACTGCCGGCGAGACTGTCTCCGCCACCAACGTAAAGGACCAACTTAAGGCGGCAATTATCCAGGAAGACGTCAAGGCGCCTTTAAGCGACGAACAACTAACTGAGGTATTAAAAATGAAAGGAATTCATATTTCCCACCGTACCGTCAGTAAATACCGTGAGGAACTAATGATTCCTTCCTCAGCCAAACGGCGGCGCTACTAAATACGCATCCTCGAATCCTACGTTGCTTCTTGAATTATTATCAAATTGAAAGCAGCTTAGCATTACAGCTTAAAACTTTGGACTATCTCCTGTAAATTCGCTGCCAAACTGTTTAATTGCGACGCGGAGTTCAAGATCTCTCCCAAAGTTGCGGTTTGTTCCTCGGCAGCTGCCGCCACTTCTTGGCTCCCGGCGGAAGATTCTTCCGCGATACTGGCGATATTTTCACTCATTGACTGCACAGTTTGAACCTCGCCGACCATCTTCTGGATTTCTTGACTGATTATTTTAACTTTTGTATCCGATTCGTTGCTGGTGTTGACGATTTTTTCAAAAGCGCTCCTGGCTTCCTGAGCCATTTTGGTGCCGGTATTTACTTCCTCAACTCCCAGGTTCAGCTTTTCAGCAACGTCCAAGGATTCATTTTGAATTTCACTTAAAAGCCGGGTAATATCCTGAACTGCTTGAGTGGATCCATCAGCTAATTTTCGGACTTCATCAGCTACTACCGCAAACCCTCGGCCGTACTCCCCAGCCCGGGCAGCCTCAATGGAAGCATTTAAAGATAAAAGGTTAGTCTGCTCGGCTATTTGAGTAATGACTCCCAAAATATCTCCAATTTCTTCGGAACGTTTCTTCAAATGGCCGGTAACTAAGGAAATTGATGAAATTTGGCCTTCAATTTTGCCAATCTGATCGATTAAGCCGATAATCTTGGTGCTACCGTCTAGAGCCGCTTTAGCCGCTTTATCCGCAGCCGTTAAAACTTCGGCCGCATTTTGCATAACATTCTGATTTCCTTTAAATAACCGGTTTGCCGCCTCCACAGTTTTTTGAGATTCGGTAGCTTGTTCACAAGCGCCCAATGACACCTGTTGAATAGTGGCTGCAATCTGTTCACTGGAATCAGCCGACTGTGCTGCACTATTTTTTAAACGTTCCGCCGAAATAGCAACTTCCGAGCTATGAGAGTTGATAGTTCCGATAATTAAACGTAGATTTTCTGCCATGGTGTTGAAAGACTCGGCCATGATTGCTATTTCATCATTGGATTTGGTTTTGATGGTTTGGACGTTTAAATTCCGGTCGGCGATGTCATGCGCCGAATGAGCAATTCGAACGATAGTATTCGCCACTTGATTGATATAAAATACGGCTCCGGTCAAACATAGACCACCAATCACAACAAAGGCCAGTAATGACAGAAATCCCGAAAGCGCTACCTGTTTGTTCAAGTCCGACTGCAGGTGATAATAGTAATTTAACTCATCGGCGATCAATTCTTGAGCCGAATCCCGAATTGAAAGCACTTGTTGATTAAGGTCGGTTAGATAATCGGCATCACCCATATGGCCACCCTTTTGTAGAAATTTAATTGCCGCTTGAGCAGTTTTCTTATTGGATGCCAATAATTGATCCATTGTATATAAGACATTCTGACCACTCTGTTCCTTCACATTCGTATGCAAAAATTTTAACCTGTTTTTGATCTCGGAAAGGGCTCGCTGGATCTCTTTTGAATAGACAGTTTTTTCGTTAGCGCTTTTCGCATATTCATAATTTGATAATGCCAGAGGTATTCTCTTTGCTGCCTCACGTATTTGATCAGCATTAATCGTGGTGTCCATCATTAAATTTAATTGATTGACCACCAATCTTTGAGCGACAAATGCGCTGATTCCGACTATCATCAAGAGTAAAGCAATAATACTAATGGTAAAAATCAATTTAAACTTGAAAGAGAGCCGAATTTGAAGTTTACTTAGATAACGTCGAAGCATTATTTGGAAATCCCCCTTCTCGATTGCACGTGACGAATGCCGAGATAAAGGCAACTTTTATTTCAAAAATGGCCTTTGAAAATGCTTTGGCTCTTTTTTGCTCTGGATACAATAATGCCTTCCCTTATCAATAGGGGGAGGGCATTATTGCAAAAAGCAGCCTCTAAATATAGATTAACAGGATTCTCTCGTATTGGAAAGCCATTTACATAATATTAAGCCTTTTTTGTCTCCTGGGCTTGATAAATCAAAACTGCGCCTAGGATCAGAACCGCTTTGGCAACATATTGCCAATATTCGTTAATATTCAACAATGTCATACCATTGAGGAGAAGTCGTAAAAACATGACTCCTACAAAAGTACTCCACATCCGGCCTTTGCCGCCCATCATGCTGACACCGCCGATAACGCAAGCAGCAATTACATTTAATTCTTCGCCCGCTCCCACTGTTGGATTACCCGATTGAACTTGAGCAGCGATAATCAAGCCACTGATGGCCGAGAATATACCGGTTAGTGCCATAATGCCCATGCGCATTTTAGTGACGTTAATACCGCTCAAACGGGCTGACTCGGCATTACCACCGACTGCATATACGGCTCTGCCAAAGGTGGTATACTTGGAGACAAACCACATAAGGGCAAAGACAATCACAAAAATGATTGATTGAAACGGAATTACATTAAATACATACCCGCTGCCAAGAAAATAAAACCAATTTGGGAATGAAATAACCGGAAAACTATCGGTTAAAAGGTGAGCACCACCACGATAAGCGAACATCAGTGCCAAAGCCGAAATAAAAGACGGCACACTAAAACGGCTACGTACCCAGCCCATAAAAAATCCGGCCAGCATACCTACGATTAAGCACATCGCAACCGCAAATATTACTACACCAAGCATTGGAAAATGAGCTGCCACTAAATCCCGAACTAATACTGCAGCTAAACATCCATAAAATGCTGTGGCATTTCCGACGCTTAGATCGATCTCTCCGGCAATCATCACAAATGTCATCCCAAAGGCGATGATTCCGTTCGTAGCCGCATTTCGAATAATATTAAAAAAATTGGGCCAACTAAAAAAGCCGGGAGCGGTAAAACTTAAAACCGCGAAAAGTAATAACAGGATCCCTTCTAAAATGTATTTACTCGGATGAAATTTAAATTGGGAAGATGTTTTGAGAGTAACAGACTGTGTCGTCATTGTTTAAGCCTCCATACAAAGCGAATATAATTCATCAAGACTGACTTGTCCCGGATCGATTTCCTGTTCTATTCGGCCGTGCCTCATAATTAATACTCTGTTACAGACCTCTAATAACTCTTCCAATTCCGTAGAAACAAAAATCGAGCTTAACCCTTGACTACTTAAATCCCACATAATTTGGAAGATTTGTTGTTTGGCTTCAACATCAATGCCACGGCTCGGTTCATCAAAAAACATTATTTGCGGCGACGTATTTAACCAGTTACCGACCACTACTTTTTGCTGATTGCCACCGCTTAACGATGAAACCAAATAATTGGAATCGGCTATTTTTATCTGAAGGTTAGTGATCTGCTGTTCGACATAAGGGTCCTGCATTTTTTTATTAAGGAAACCATGGGATGCCATTCGATACATATTGGCTATACTTAAGTTTTCGCGGACACTTAATACCTGGACCAGTCCTTCTTCTTTCCTATTTTCCGGGGTCATTGCCAATCCCATTTTTTTCATGGTAATGATATCCGTCTTCGTTACCGGGGTATTATTGATAAGAATCTGGCCGCTATCAAAATGATCGACGCCAAAAATCGAACGCAACAACTCTGATCTGCCGGAACCAAGCATACCGGCGATGCCCAATACTTCACCTTTATAGAGTTTAAAATTTATATCTGAAAATTTATTTTTTCGAGTTAGCTGCTTTACTTCCAAAACGGCTTCCTTGGATACGATCAAATTAGGACGTGAAAGCTGTCTAACCTTACCAAACATCATTTCTACGATCTTTTTGGGAGTCGCTTCAGCGATGGGAATAGTACCAATATTAACACTGTCGCGAATTACAGTAACGTAATCAGCTACGCCTTGGATTTCCTGAAGTTTATGGGTAATGAAAATAACAATAACACCTTGTTCTTTGGAACTACGAATAACATTAAATAAGCTTTCTATCTCATGTTGAGCTAATGCGGAAGTCGGTTCGTCCAAAATTAGAACTGACGGATTATAGGACATCGCCTTGGCGATCTCGATCATCTGCTGTTGACCGACACTGAGGCTTCTAACTGTGGCCTGGACGGGAATATCAATATGCAATGCAGCTAAAATCTCAGCCGCTTTCTGGTTGGTCTTTTCCCAATCGATTACCAAATCATGGGGTCCTTTTTTAAAGTAACGACCGAGCAAAATGTTCTCCGCCACTGTAAGATCCCGGACCAAACTAAGCTCTTGATAAACGATGGCAATTCCTTGATTAAATGCATCGATCGGTGACTTGGGTTCCAATGGCCGGTCATTAATAAACATTTTGCCTTCGGTTGGTTGGATGGCGCCCGATATGCATTTAACCAGTGTACTTTTCCCGGAACCGTTTTTTCCTAGGAGTGCATAAACTTTTCCGCCGTCTAAAACGGCGGAAAAGTCCTTTAGAGCAACGGTACCTGGATAAACTTTAGTTAAGTTTTGTAATTCCAGTTTAAAGTTATCCATTGAATTACCTACTCCACTTTAATATTTTTTACTTCGCGGCGTTTAAGAATTTGTCTAAGTCAGCTTTAAGGGTCTTGCTGGTACGAGAAAATAATGCGCCGGGAACGACAACGGATTTCTGAACTTTCTTGCCTTTAAGAGCGCTTACAGCAAATTCGATGCTTTGATAACCTTGTTGATAAGGATTTTGACCGCAAACGGCTTGCAGGATATTGTCGTTGGAGAGTAACATATCGGCAGCTTCTTGGTCTACATCAATACCGAATACAGCGATCTTTTTGCCGGCGTTTTTGGCTGCCAATACCCAACCCTTAGTGCCACCGTCGTTACAACCATAAGCGATGTCAAGGTCAGGGTTAGCGGTAATGATATCTCCAGCTTTCGGAACGGACATATCAACGGTCCAAGCGGATTGTTGAGCAACAATTTTCACGCCGGGGAGATCTTTGATTTGATCTAAGAAGCCGTTCTCACGTTGATCACTCTGTTGCGGCAATTGCGGTTTAAAGTTCAGAGTTGCAACTTTGATAGTCGCTTTACCTTTTAACGCAGCTTTGATGTATGCTGCAGCGGCCTTACCGGAGTTGGCGCCCAAGTCGGTGTTACTGGATTGGAGAGTAGAAACTGGGAAATCGGCGTTAATTGCGTTATTGAAGCATACAATCTTGATACCTTTATCGTAAGCAGCTTTTAAAGCCGGTACAGAACCATTGGCATCCAAAGTGGTGATGCAAATTGCATCTACGCCTCTGGCTGTATAAGTATTAACTGTATCGATCTCTTTTTGTAATTGGTTCGCAGTGTTGGCTGTGAGGAGCGTGATACCCTCTTTTGCCGCTGCCGATTTCATACCAGCCAAAATAGTTTTCATAAATTGGTCTTCTTGGAAAACGATACCGGCAACGGTATATTTTTTAGCTGCAAAACTAGTGGTAAATAAGCAAACTACCATCATTAACACGAGCATAACTACTAATAACTTTTTCATTTAAATCCTCCTGTTTTTTAATTTGATTTCTACTCGAAAACAAACCAGCCTTTTGTTACTTCCTCCGATACCCCCTCTACCCCCTCCGGATGGCAATACTCGAGCTTGGCTCTATTTAATATATAAAGCAAGAATCATGCCAACCCATATATGACGAGTTTAAAATCTAATGAATAAGTTGTAACGCCATGTAAAACAAAAATAAATGCACAAAATATGTGCATTTATTAATTGGCTTTGCATGAAAATTGTTCAAATTATCTCACTAAAACTAAGGAATTTATCAGCCCTCTTTCAAAGAAAATTTCTTGATCTTTTCCCGCAGTGTGTTGCGGTGGATTCCTAAAAGTTCAGCCGCTTTGGATTGATTCCATTTAACTTCGGTCAATATTTGGGTTATGTGTTCCTTCTCCAAATTATCCAGCGAAGGATTATCGTTTTCCAAAGGACTTTTTTGATCATAAGTAAGGATTTCCTCCGGTAAATGCTCCATGCGCAGGACTTTGCCTTCTCCTAGCAGGACCGCTTTTTCTAAAGTATTTTTCAATTCCCGGATATTCCCCGGCCAATTATACTTTGTCAGACAAGCCATCGCCTCACTGGATACCGCGGTGATGTCCTTCTGAAACAACAGGTTTAATTCCTTGATGAAATGGCGGACCAGGACCGGAATATCATCTTTCCTTTCGCGTAACGGAGCCAAATGGACCGGAACCACGTTTAAACGGTAATACAAATCCTCCCGAAATAGCTTTTCCTCCACTGCTTGCTTCAAATCTTTATTGGTAGCCGCCAAGATTCTTACATCGGCTTTAAGGGTCTGTCTACCCCCAACCCGTTCATATTCTTTCTCCTGAATTACCCGGAGTAGTTTAGTTTGCATATTTAAACTGGTATCGCCGATTTCATCCAAAAATAAGGTACCCCCTTCCGCCAGCTCAAAACGTCCGGGTTTGGCAGTAACTGCACCGGTAAAAGCCCCTTTATCGTAACCAAATAACTCACTTTCAAGTAGCGACTCGGGCAATGCGGCGCAATTTAATTTGATAAACGGTTTTTCCCGTCTGGAACTGTTACAGTGAATCGCCTGGGCAATCAATTCCTTGCCGGTGCCGCTTTCGCCGGTAATCAATATCGTTACATCATAACCAGCCACTTTTTTGATGATTTCGAATACCTCTTGCATTTTAAGGCTGGTGCCGACAATATTTTTAAAAATAAACTTCTCCTTTAGCAACATTCGTAATTCGTGATTCTCTTCGGTAAGTTTCTTCATTTCCAAGGCCTTTTTAATCAATAACTGCATTTCTTCCAATTCAAAAGGCTTGGTAATAAAATCATAAGCGCCTTGTTTTACGGCCTCCACTGCAACTTTAACCGTGCCATAAGCTGTCATCATAATGATGGGCATATTAGGGGCCAATCTTTTGATCCGCGACAATAATTCAACACCGGTGCAATCAGGCATTTTAAAATCAAGCAGCATTACATCAAAGGACTCCCGATCCAAAACAGCTTCCGTTTCAGCTCCGTCCGATGCCACCATTACCTGGTACCCTTCGGCAATTAGTACCGCTTCCAGCGTATCTCTCATTCCCAAGTCGTCATCTACTACCAAAATTCTGGC
>DNPP01000440.1 GCA_003501365.1 Bacillota bacterium | reverse complement strand
TTTACAACTAAACCCAGTGAAGTGGCAGAACGATATGAAACGAAAAGGTCTTCGGCATCAATCGCAATTTCGATTCTACTTAAACTGTCTTTTTCATGAAAATTAGCCACAATTAATTTAATTAAATTTTGAAAATTAATCAATCCAATCCCTTGTTCATCCTTAGATAAAATTTCATGAACGTTTGCGATGGTTTTAATCCGATCAATAATCTGCCATATAATGACTTTCAAACTTTTTTTGTTTTCTGACTGCAACTGCAAAATCAACATACTGATGATCGACTGCAGGTTATTTTTGATTCGGTGATGGGCCTCTTTTAATAGAGTCGAGCGCCCCAGTAAACGACTATTTTCTACTGCGATCGCCACTTGGGTGGCAAAGGTCATTAGTAACTCAATATCTTCCTGAGAAAAGTATTTCCGTTGCGAATAAAAAACCTCAATAATACCATTAATTTTGGTACGTATCTTAATCGGCATACATACCATTGCTTTTACATTACATGGTTTATCAAAAAACCGTTCCATTTCTTCTCTGTCGATGGAATGAGCAATTAACGGTTTACCGCCGGATATTACATTCCGGATGATATCTTCTTTTACTTCGACCATTTGCATCTCCGGAGGCAAATGCCGAAAACTTTCCACTACATTCATGGAGGTTTCTTCCAAAAGAATTATATTGTTCCCGTCGGCTTTTGATGCCTCAGTGATTTTTTCAGCCAATAAATTTAACAAGTCTTGCAGCTCATATTCAGAGGTCAGTAATTCGGTAGAATGCAAAATCGTATCGATGACATCCTTAAATTCATCATCGCTTACATTAGTGCTCTCTTCACGCCCAAAATATCGTCCAAGGACCTTTTGAGGGTTTTTCTTAGCATAATCAATCGTAAAACAATCAATCGTTCCGCCATCTTTTAAAATCGTGACTTGATCACTGATCTGCAAAATTTCATCCAGTTTATTGGATAGATATAAAACACCGCCCCCTTTTTCGGCAAATCTACGGATGATCCGGAAAAAATGCTGTTTTTTGGACTCACTTAAATCAACCGTAGGCTCATCCAATACGATGATTGCCGGATCGCGCGCCAATATTTTCATTAAGAAAAGAATGCGGTATTCTTCTTGATTGAGTTCGGAAATAAAACGACTTGGACTAAGATTAATTTCATACTCTTGGAACAGGTCAACGGATTTTTTGGCTAATCTTTTATTGGAAATAAAAAATGAATCAAACCATATATAAAGAAACTCTTTAACGGTCAAATGAGGTAAAAAACTATAGTTGGTATCTTGAAATAAAACTCCGATTCCAAGGGATAACGGTTGTGAAGGGCTCTTAATATCAACTAATTGATTGTTTATATAAATCATGCCTTGACTCGGACGTTTAATCCCAGCCAAAATCTGGGCGAGGCCTGTCTTTCCAGCGCCGGATTCGCCCATTATCGCATGAATTTCATTCTTTTTTAAATCCAGATTGACTTCATTGCATCCTTTGCTTATTTCATCAATCCGCAAATTTTGAATGCTAAGAATATCGCCTGCGCCTTCCAAAATATGTCTAAATGCCACCAAAACACTTCCTGACTTGTTAATATTTTAGCAATAATTTAACAAATCTCCAAATCTTCCTCTTGGATATTTTCCCTAGTGCGGTAGCTAAATTCAATTTACATTTGATGGATTCAATGAGTCATACAATTTATTCATCGACTCGATCCGTAATCCGTGGACTGTCTAAAAAGAAGATTAATATTCACGACAATATATTAATCTAACTTTTTAGACGGCTTAATTCCTTGCCACGGGTCAAAATATTCCCGGATCGCGATTATTCATTCTTGCCCAAAGTCAAATTACCTATTCGACAACAACGCCTTTTTTAAGGATAATATTCGCATAAAGGGCCGATTCACCGGTGGCCAAAATAGCATATGCCTTTTTGGCTCTTTCATAAAAAGCAAAACGCTCGATATTCTCAAATTCCACCTTTGGTTCATACTTTTTGACTATCTTGCGGTACTCATCCCAAATCGGCGTTTTGACCGGATCCCCCGGAACAACCTCCATTAAACTGACAGCACATTTAACGTAAGGGTCCAGTGGATATAATTTTAAAATTGCATCCAACAATTCCGGCACATTATGGCCATCTGCCCGCACCAATCTTTGGGCATAGGCGGCGGCAGGAAAATTCCCGTCCCCGATTACCAGCTCATCGCCATGGCCCATCTCCATTAAAATGGCAAGTAATTCCGGAGAAAGAATTTTAGAAATTCCTTTTAACATTGAATGACCCCTTCCTTTTTAGTCGATTTAATTCCCTAAATATTTATTTAACAATTTTATTGGGCGATTTTTCCGTCCAGGTCCCAAAGATCTTGCCAATCTTTGGCTCCTTGCCATAAAAACACCTGTCCTTTAATTAAACGGCAGTTCTTGTCGATCCCGGCAATCTCCTTCATTTCTTCTTCCGTTAAGGGATCCACGACAGAACACATTAAATTGCTCAGGTATTCGTTGCGGTGAATCGAAAAAGGAATCGGAATCTGACCGCGCTGAACAGCCCATTTCACGCAGACAACCGCCGGATGAACATTGAGCCGTTTCGCAATCTTCAAAATAACCGGGTCCTGAATATCCACCGTATCGGTTTCGGTTTTATCACGATCGGGACGCGTCGGGGAGCCGATCGGGCAAAAACCAATCGGGAAAATGCCGTTATCCATCACAAACTTAAAGAACTCGGGTTGCTGAAAATGAGGATGTAATTCCATCTCATTGCAGGCCGGTTTAATTTTGGCATCCCGTAATAATAGTTTCATTTTCGGAATGGTCATATTGGAAGTGCCGATATGTTTGACCAGGCCCATCTCGACCAGCCGTTCCATTTGCCGCCATACCTTCATATATTCTTCATGAATATAAGGACGGGCATGAGGATCTCTGGAGTCTACGTCGACTCCGGGAGCATGATAATTCGGGTACGGCCAGTGGACTAAATAAAGATCGAGATAGTCCAATTGTAAATCTTTTAAAGTTTTGGCGCAAGATAACAAAATATCGCCGTCACCATGCATGTCATTCCAAATCTTCGATGTAATCCAAAGTTCTTCCCGCTTAATTCCTGCTTGCATCGCTTCTTGAAGGGACTTACCAATCAAATGCTCATTGCAATAAACGGCGGCGCAGTCAATATGACGATAGCCAACTGAAATAGCCCCTTTTACAGCTTCGGCAATGTCTTCCCCGCTGAAACGATCCGAGCCGAATGTGCCAATTCCAATTGCAGGCATTTTAGCTCCGGTATAGAGCGTTCTTTTAGGGACTTTGTTCGGATCTACCCCATCGGTTGCAAAAAAGGAACTTAATTTATCCATTGATATTCCTCCCAATATTTTGTATTCTTTTTTATGATTAATTTTTCAAAACACCATCAATTTTTGGTTTTGATCACCTCTTGTTAAAGCGATTACCGTTTATCGCAAACCGCAAGCCTCGGCATAGACTTTTGTCACTTGTTCATTAATAAAATGATATATCAGATCCAAGGGGTTATTTTTAATTTCGCCTGTGCGAACCGCATTGTATTGAATTGGCAAATACTGATTCAGTAAGGCAAGCGGTGCCGGAAAATGAGTTAAATTGCTAATTAAGCGTTCCAAGGATGCCTGAATATCGGGCTGGACCCAATAATAGCGGGAACGATCACTATAGCTGTATTTGCGGGCATAAGCCAAATAACGACGGTCGCCATGATAATATTTCTTCCAATAGGTTGCGTTTTCCAACATCACTTCATCGATGGTATTTCGCAAATTCGATAAAGTTACCCCTTCGTGACCGGTAAGCCACTCAATCTCCATTTGTTCCAGGGCGAAAACCGCTTCTCGGAAAGCAAAAGTATACCAAGGGCCGACCTTTAATATTGCGAAATGATCTTTCACAAGTTCTTGGAGACCTTTGGTAGTTTGATAGTCGGTGGAGTGCGCTTCATAGACCAGTTGCCGGTCTTTTTCGATAAATGCCGATAATTCCTTGGCCTTATCGTGATTATAATCAAAAACCGTATCGTCGCCGTATTCTACCCCGGGCTGAACCACCAGAGCAATAACACGTTTCCAGGCCGATTGGAGATCTTTGGCATAAAAAGCAGCCCGGGTAATTTGGATTGTCCGCTCCGCATCACCGGTTTTTGTAACTTGCAGTGAATCCTCAGCTTCCTGTGCGCCGCCGGGAATGGGGACTTCGGTCCCGATAACATACAACGGCTCATGGGAACAAGTCGGATTCTCAGCATAGGCCTTCTCGGCGACGCTACATAAATCAGCAGCTCTAGCCGCAACGGTCTCGTCTTTTAGCGGCGTATTTTTATCGCCCGGATCGTCGGCGCAACGCATACTGGCATCCAGATGAATTTTTACAAATCCGGCCGCAACATAATCTCTGACCATATCACGGGCTTTGGCCATTGCAACTTCCGCAGGTTCATTCTGCCATGCATTCGGCCCCAAATGATCGCCGCCCAATATCACTCGTTCAAAAGGCAGGCCCACTCTGGCAGCGATCTCATGAACGTAGGACACAAAACCGGCAGGCGTCATCCCGGTGTATCCGCCAAATTGATTCACCTGATTGGAAGTAGCTTCGATTAAAACCGGTAAATTGTGTTTTTTGGCATAAATCATGCAAGCTTCAATGACAAACCGGTTGGCGGAACAAATCGAACAAATTCCTACCGGTTTGCCTTCTTTTTGGGCGGTTACCAATTTATAAATAGGGCTATCCATATAATTTAATTGATTATTCATTATTAATTGCACCCCCATCGACATCCTAAAGTCTATCTGTCAAACCCGAACTTCCACAGAGCCTTCCAGCCCCCTATCCTTTCAAAAGTATCTTACCCTTGACTTTACCGGGAACAGCCAAATCGTCAAAAGCACTATTGATTTCGGAAAGCGGAATGATTCGATCAACCAATTCGTTAAATCGCAGTTTGCCTTGCTGAAAATAATAGCCTACCATCTCCCATTCCCTGCCGGGAAAAGGAGCCGAATAAGACATCCAGGAACCGCGGACTGTCAATTCTTTGCGATTCATATATTCGAATTCTCCAGGCGCCAATGTAATTGGCCGTGAGGGTGTACCGATAAACATTACATACCCTTTGTTACCGGCTATTTCCAGACTCAGTTTCTCGGTAAATTCAATCCCGGCGCTTTCAACGACCATTTCAAATCCGCGGCCGGCCGTCAAATCTTGAATTTGGCGTTTAAAATCGGCATCTCCGGTATTAATACAAAAATCGGCGCCGTATTCTTTGGCTAGTTTGAGCTTCTCGGCATCGATATCCAGAGCAAATATCCGTTTTGCACCGAGTATCTTGGCAAATTGCAGTGCCAGCATTCCGATGGTGCCGCAGCCGACTACGGCGACATCGGTGCCGCCGCGAAAATCCATAACCATCAAACCGTGCAAAGAAACCGTCGCCGGTTCAAAAAGCGCGCCTTGTTCAAAAGTAACCCCATCCGGCAACTTTACCGCATTAATGGCCGGCATTTTAACATATTCAGCCCAACTTCCGGGAACCCTCGAGCCGATAAAAGTATAATTTTTGCACTGGGAGTACCAACCGCGCTGACAATCAGCGCATTTCATACAAGGAACCAAAGGGGCGCATGTTACATGATCTCCGACTTGCATATGAGTAGTCGCCTTGCCGACTTCCACTACTTCCCCTGAAAATTCATG
>DNPP01000439.1 GCA_003501365.1 Bacillota bacterium | reverse complement strand
TGGGTTTAGTTGTAAATGAACTGCTGGCAAATTGTTTCGAACATGCTTTCCCGGAAGGAACCGGAAAGGTAATTCTCCATCTCCATCATGATGAAAACCAAGTTTTATTACAAGTAATCGACAATGGGGTTGGATTTGAAAAAAAACAGCTTCAATCAATGGGTACACTGGGTCTTTCATTGGTTAAAACTTTGGTAAATAGGGACTTACGAGGAACTTTGGAAATTATGAGTCAAATGGGGACTCGGATTTCGATTGTATTTCCCAAAAAGCAGGTTAACTATTAATCTCAATGTTGCCGTTCAATAAACCTCGATCCGGCAAGTAAGTGGCAATTTTTCTGCGATAGCGCAGAAAAATTGGCCGGATCGGGTTTTCTACAGAATCCGGCAGGATCTTAATTTAAAAATTTTGAAGTTACTTGCCAGATTCATGATAAATGACAAGCAGGTGAGAATATGAAAGGCTTAAAAATTGTTGTTGCCGAGGATGAAACACTGGTTGCATTAAGCATTATTGCTCAGTTAAAGGAACTTGAATATCAAGTGATTGGTGATGCGACGGATGGAGTCGAGGCAGTTGAATTATGCCGACAATTGCACCCCGATTTAGTGGTCATGGATATTAATATGCCCCGTCTTAACGGCATTGAAGCCGCAAAATTAATCAAAGAAAAATGGCAAATACCTGTGGTCATTGTTAGCGGCTATTCTGATGAACAATTGATCAAGGATGCGACTGCAGCCGGGGTCATCAGTTACTTAATTAAACCGGTGACCAAACATAATCTGGCTCCGGCTATTGAAGTCGCAGTCAAGAATTATGGCGATTTTTCAGCAGCCCGGGAAGAAACCAATCGTTTACGGCAAATGTTGGAAGAAAGAAAGTTACTGGAACGGGCCAAAGGAATTCTCATGGTCAAAATTAACATTACCGAAGCTCAAGCTATGAAAAGGCTCCAAAAGTTAAGTAATGATCGCAATGTAAGAGTGGCGGAAATCGCGAAAGAAATTATCAATGCCGATAAATATTTTTCCTGAAGATTTGGTTGACTTTTTGTTAATGTAATCTTTTAATTATCTTAAATATGAGTTACAAAAGAATAAAATTCAAACACTCATGATGGGTGTGCGAATTGGGCGATGAGCGCCAGATTGTTGATTTTCTTTATGATCAACAGCTGGCGCTTTTTTATTTTTAAAAATTTTGAAAAGAGGTGTTTGTAACAAATTAGTAAATTTCAATTCGAGGTTAAAGGAGACATTCATAATGAGTGAACTGCTTTTAAAAATGGAAAGTATCCGAAAAACTTTTCCGGGCGTGGTAGCCCTCGATAAAGTCACAATGGACTTGTACAAGGGTGAAGTCCATGCGATTTGCGGTGAAAACGGGGCCGGGAAATCGACTTTAATGAAAATCTTAAGCGGAATTTACCAACCGGATTCCGGAGCCTTATATCTTAAAGGGCAAAAGACTTCAATTCATGGTACGCAATCCGCCCAACAACATGGTATTTGCATTATTCATCAAGAATTGAACCTGGCTCCTCACCTTACGGTGGCCCAAAATATGTTTTTGGGCAGAGAACCTATGACATATGGGCAAATTCTCGATGAAAAAAAACTAAACCAAATGGCGGCTGAAATTTTACAATCCCTCCATTTGGACATCAAGCCGACAACTTTGGTAAAAGATTTAAGTGTTTCCAAACAACAAATGGTCGAGATATGTAAAGCATTATCCGTGAAATCCAAGATTTTAATTATGGATGAACCGACTTCCGCCTTAAGTGAGGCCGAAATTGATGAATTGTTCAGAATCATTCATAAACTCAAGAGCGAAGGCGTGGGAATCTTTTACATATCCCATCGTCTGGAAGAACTAAAGCATATTATTGATCGGATTAGTATATTACGGGATGGTTGTTATATTGGAACCTGGGAATACGGACAATTGTCTTTGGATGAAATCATTGCCAAAATGGTGGGCCGGACCTTAAGTGATAAATTTCCTCACCGGGATTTAAAATTTGGGGAAACGGTGTTTGAGGTCAAGAACATTTCCCGCAAAGGGGTTGTTGAAAATATATCATTTCAACTTCGCAAAGGAGAAGTTTTAGGAATCGCCGGATTGATGGGAGCGGGACGGACTGAACTGGCGCGGGCGATTTTTGGAGCCGATCAAAAGGATGAAGGTCAGGTTTTCCTGGAAGGGGAGGAGATTTCCATCTCGAGCCCGTTGGAAGCGATTAAAGCCGGGGTTGCCTATCTTTCCGAGGATCGAAAACGCGATGGACTAGCTTTGAATCTGGCGGTGGACGAAAATATAACACTCGCCAGTATCTTTTCGGTTTCCAATCTATGGAGCGTAATATCCAAACGCAAAGAAAGGGTAGCGGCTGAAAAATACGTTAAAGATTTGCGTATTAAAACACCGAGTTTGGAGCAATCCGTCATTAATTTAAGCGGCGGTAATCAACAGAAAATCGTCATTGCCAAATGGTTATGCCGCAATTCACGAGTGGTTATATTCGATGAACCGACCCGGGGAATTGATGTCGGTGCAAAGTTTGAGGTTTATGAATTGATTAATCAACTTGTAAAACAGGGTGTAGGCGTGATCTTGATTTCTTCCGAACTTCCGGAAATTATCGGCATGTGTGATCGAATTATTGTTTTACATGAGGGTAGTCTCACCGGTGAGCTTACTAAAGCCGAAATGACGCAGGAACGGATCTTAAATCTAGCAACCGGACTAGAAAATCAGAATAAAGAGGTAATGTAACATGAATGCGATTGAAAAATCACAAAATAATTTAGTCCTTGGTTTTATAAAACCGAATTTTTTTGAAAAATTTGCTGC
>DNPP01000089.1:1350-13595 GCA_003501365.1 Bacillota bacterium | reverse complement strand
TCTCCTTTTCTAATTATTCGCTTTTGGCAAATGCATTAGTTTTACATAAAACCCACTCGTTAAACCAATGGAACCATCTCCTCTCCATCCGATCAAATATCCGGCATCACCTCCCCTGTAGATCAAAGCTCGGAAATAATTTCACTCACCCCCTAATTTTAAGCTCAAGTAGAAACCATCCATTTCTAAACCAAGCCAGGATATATAATTGATGGCAATCTACCGTATCCAAAGTTCGACCTTGAACGAATTTTTTCTAAACGGTTAGAACCTATACCAAATGATTCATTACTTGGGAAAAAAATCCTTCATTCCCAAAATTTTATTTTTTATATATTATGAAATGCATTGCGCAATCAGAGACGGGATTGAAACAGCCGGGGTTTTAGTAGCAACGGTTTCGGCTGTAATCAATCAAAGCTGTATAGTTAGTGTACATTGACTACCAAAGTACTTTCTACGGTCAAAGAGTTGAATTATCATCCGAACCGGTTAGCTAGAGCCTTGTCGGTAAAACAAACCCATTTCCTCGGCTGTTTAGTGCCGATGATCACTAATCTTTGTCTTTATTGACTATTCCTTTAGCTCAGGGACTATAAAAGGGCTAAATCTTTTGAACTGGGGAGAATCACTGGCAAAGGAATGCGAACGCGGCCAAAAATGCAAAGAAAAGATCTTTTTCCACCATGAAGGTCATGAAGAACATGAAGAACTAGAGCGAAGCTCTACTAAAAAACTTCATGACCTTCATGCTCTTCATGGTAAAAATTTTTAAAATTTTTTCCTGAGTAAATAGGATAGTCAACTTGTCTTTTCAAATTGGTAAAAGTATGGCGGATATTGCCTTCCGGAATAAGATTGGGGTTTTTGTTTGCACTGGCGTGGGCAGGGGGAAAGTCTCTTCTTAGCTCCAAATGCGTTGGAGACGCAGGTTGACGGAGTAATTATCGCCCTTCAGCAGACTCAATGAGCAAAAAAAATAACCCTCCGAAGAGGGCATTTAAAAGGGAGGGAGTAATGAAAAAAAGTACAATTACAATATACTATTTTTGTATGTCCAATACGTATCATTGAGATTACAAAAAAGTAAAATAAATACAGCCGGTAAGTAACAAAAGCCCCACTACCTAAAACCAGGTAGTAGGGCAATCATGAGGAGGGTGATAATGAAAAAGGAGATTTAATTATTATAACGGCATCCCTTTGGAGAAGTTCCCGCTATATACAAAAAAACCCTTCGCCGAAAGCTGGTAGGGCTTGACTACATCGATTCAGGAAGTTCATACCCGTTTTGCATGGCAACCGCAATAGCAATAGCTCCCTTTAAATTTGGCTTACCTTCAGGTTATTAATTCATTCATCAAACTCAGCCTTATCTATTTCATGGCCTTCGTTGCGCAATTCATTGACAAAATCAATAAATTTCTGCTCAATATCATTGATGTTCTTATCAGGATTGATGGTTCCCGCAATATTAATAACAAAACGTTTTTGGGTGCCTTTTTTGTCCTTGCCCATAATTATATTACGCCTTCCTCATTATAAATTTTCATCGGTACTGCAATATATTTACGCTTCGAATCGACTTCTATGCGTACTCAAGCCCTTAAATTACGATTATCTTTTAAATAATTCTAGCGCCGGCAATGATGCAACTAACGGCACCCCCTATTTCAATCGGACTCTTTTCTGTTTTGCAATACGGCTTGACTTTTGGATGAGCGGGTTTTATCATGGATAAATAATTGGATTTATTAGACTTACAACGTAACGAATGTTTCCGAAGGAGCGTTATCAAATGGGGATTAAAGTCGTTAAGTTTGGCGGTTCATCGCCGGCGGATGCCGGCCAGTTTCAGAAGGTTCAAGCAATCATTCAAGCGGACACCGAGAGGCGCTATGTGGTACCGTCTGCTCCGGGAAAACGCAATGCCGCGGACCAAAAGATCACCGATCTGCTTTATCTTTGTCATGCTCAGGCGGAGCAAGTGATTCCCTTTGAGGAAGTCTTTCAATTAATCGGCAACCGTTATTTGGAGATTGTCGAAAAGCTGGGCTGCAAACTTAACCTTCATCCCTATATAAAGATTAATGCCCTAAATTGACGCATCTTTTGAATCATGTAGTAGATTTTATACCACTACCCATTCATCATACCGGTCTTTCCCAAGGAAAGGACTTCCAACATTTCCGAATGAATATGTCGATTCGACGCTACAATTCTTCCAGCAAAAATATCAACTTGGCCTCCGCAGAAATTGGTTACCATTCCCCCTGCTTCTTGTACCAATAAAATACCTGCAGCAACATCCCAGGGAGCTAACCCATATTCCCAAAAACCATCTAAACGTCCTAACGCGACATTGGCAAAGTCTAAAGTTGCTGCTCCCATACAACGTAAATTGTGCGTTTGTGCAAGGAAATTCTTGATATGATCACTATTAATATTTCCATAAGCATCTGATTCATAAGGGATTCCGGTCCCAACAAAAGAATCTTTTAAATACTCCCTGGTAGATACCCGAATCGGTTCATAATTGCACAAAGTCCCATCACCCCGGGAAGCAACGAATAATTCATTCATCGCCGGGGCGAAAACCACTCCTATCATAGGAATCCCTTTATCCCAATATGCTATGGATACCGCAAAGTGATTAAATCCTTGGACATAATTGTTAGTTCCATCCAACGGATCGACAATCCAGATTTGATCTAGACTTTGGAGGGCTTCTACGTTGGCCCCTCCTCCTTCTTCCCCATAGATAAAATCATCAGGGAAAAAACTTTTGATAGACTCTGTTATTAGTTTTTCCGACTGCTTATCCGCATTAGTAACCCAGTTCCATTTGCCTTTTTCCTCAACCTGTAAATTTTTCCTAAGCCGACACAAAAGATTCCCGGCTTCTCGGGCAACTTCAACCGCTAAAATCTTTTTTAACCTAAGAGCCTGGTTCATTAAGCTGTCTCCTCGCTCTCCAGATATCGAAACAAACCAAAGACAACCAACAGAACTAACAATAATAACACCCAACTGATTGCCGAGGCTTGCGCCAAGTCCAAACTCATAAACGTCTTCTTGTAAATAAAATAGCTTAAGACATCCGTACTAACACCTGGACCGCCTTTGGTCATTATATAAACCAAATCATAGGTCCGAAATGCCATAATCGTACGAATCAAGACAACCGTCGCAATGACCGGCTTCATTAACGGGATCGTTATTTTAAATAATATTTGCAAAGCATTGGCTCCATCAATTTTAGCAGCTTGATAGGGTTCAAGCGGCAATGAAACCAAGCCGGCCAGCAGAACTAATATCATAAAAGATATTTGGTGCCATATATCTACCAAAATTAAAGTTAGTAGAGTCCCGTGAGTACTGCCCAACCAATTAACCGAGCCAATTCCGAACGAAGAAAGAACATAATTGACAATACCCAATTCTTGATGTAATAACATTTTCCATATTAGCGATACTGCAATCGGAGACATCACCATGGGTATAGTTAAGATCGCGTAATATAAGCCCTTAAGCTTTATATCACGGTTTAGAAGCATGGCTATCATGAATCCCAGAAGCAGTTCCAAACCAACCACAACTACCACAAATTCTATAGTGACCCACAATGAATTCCAAAAGTATTGGTCTGAAAAGGCTTTTAAAAAATTTTGGAAACCCACAAACGAAGAGATAACGGGATGGATAAAATTATAATCGGAAAAACTGATTACCAACGAATACAGAAGAGGAATAAGTATTATGGCCACTAAACCCAAAATTGTAGGACCAATAAAAAGCATACCCGTTAGCTTTTCATTCTTTTGTAAGGAGTTAAAACTGTAGTCGTCTTTTTTTATCATCAATATTCCCAACCTTATCTGCGTTTTATATACTTGCGAGGTGAAATAATCGCCTCGCAAGTATCCATTAATGAATCACTTCTGCAATTTGGCTTTCTTGGCCAACTCATTAAGCTCTTTTGCAGCTTGATTTAAGGAAGCTTCCACGGATTTATCGCCGGAAGCGGCTAACGAAAGCTCTCGTCCCAAAACCTCAATCATTTCAGTTGAATAAGTAAATTCGGGAACCGGTTTGGCATTTTCAACAATTTTCTGAACCATTGGATACCAAGGCGATTTAGCAATAACCGCGGGGTCACTAAAAACATCTTTTCTAGTAGGCGCTCCACCCATAACAGCTCGGCGGGTAACAACTTCTTTTGATTCTATCCAGGAGATAAACCGCCATACTTCTTCCTTGTTTTGAGTATTATGGGCAATCCCCCATCCCCAACCGCCATTAAGGCCTTTACCACCGGGCATTGGCGCGAGAGCAACCTTGCCTGCCACCTTGGAATTAGCCTCATCATTTAGCTGCGGCAGCATCCAATGATAAGAGATCATGGAGAAAGCCTTACCTTGTGACATGACTCGATAAGCGTCATCCAAATTATACGATAGTGCACCGGTAGGCGCGCCTTTCTTAACATTATCAATATATAATTTGGTAGCCGCGATTGCTTTGGGGCTGTTTACGATAGCGCGCCACTTGCTGTCGTAATAATCTCCACCACAGCTATATAAATAATTGGTCCACTCCATTACGATTGGATCGCCTCTACCAGCCTGCATTGCCGATCCAGAGACTCCGGCGTTCTTGCTCATAAATTCACAAAGCCTTACATATTCTGCCACAGTGTTTGGCAACTCCAATGGCTTTTTATAAGTCTCTTTAAATTTTTTCTGTAAATTGGGGTCTTGCAACAAATCCGTACGATAAATCATACCCATTGCATAGTTATATTGCGGAATCATGTATAACTTACCTTGGTAATAGCCAATCATTTTCAGCATAGAAGGGATATAGGGTGATAAATCAAATTTGTCACGTTTGACATACTTGGTCAAAGGTTCGAGCCACCCGGCAGCAGGAAACTCTCCGGCCCAGTAATTATCGACTTGGACAATATCATACTCAGTATTTTGACTTAAAAACTGGGTAATTAATTTGGCATGCATATCGCCATATTGAACAAACTCAAATTTTACCTGAATACCGGTCTTGCTTTCAAACTCGGGTAGCAGCTTTTCAACAATCCTATTTTCTGGTATGTCTTCCATTAGTGCCTTCAAAGTAACCTTAGGTGCTGCCAAAACCCCTGATAACGCAATACAAGTAGTTAACATAAGGCAAATAACTAAAGAAGTGATTCGTTTCATAAAAAGTCCCCCTTAAAAAATTATGAACATATCTTCCCGAATCGACCGATATATCGGCGCCGTTATTTCAGCAATCCATACCCCCTTTCCCTTATTTTATGGCTCCGAAACTAAGTCCTTTTACCAGATATTTCTGGACACCGAAAGAGATAACTATCATTGGCAATATTGCAATTATAGTAGCAGCCGAGAGTTTACCGATCAATACGCCACGGTGTGTTTGCATAGCCGCCAATACCACTGGTACCATACTGGTCTTAGCGCCGGTCAATATCAAAGAGAACAAAAACTCATTCCAGGCAAAAATAAAACTCATCACCGCCGCCGACATAATTCCCGGGGCAGATATGGGAAAGATTATTCGAAAGAAAGCGCTCATGGGTGTACAACCGTCAATTAAAGCCGATTCTTCCAATTCATGAGGTATTCCGGCAAAAAAACCCATCAATAGCCACACTAAAAATGGTAAATTGAAAGCCAGATATGCCAGGATAATACCGGTCATGGTGTCAACCAGGCCAATAGTTCGATAGATTGCAAACAGGGGCAGTATCAAGACAATTCCCGGGAGCATCTGAGTACTTAGAACGATGAATTGCAACGGTTTGCCGCCTATTTTATAGCGGCTGAAAGCATATCCGCCAAGCGCGGCAATCGGAATACCCAACAATGTGACACCTACGGCAACCGATATGCTATTGCGAAAATAATGTAAAAAGTTATTGGCCGTAAATAGTTCGATATAGTTCTTCAAAATAGGTTTAAAGATCAGCTGCGGGGGCAACCCATAAGCAACCGAATCGGTAGCCAATGAAGTTCGAAGAACCCATAGTATAGGCAATAATATAATCAGCGAAAACCCTATCAGCAACACGTGGGTTGTAGTATCCGCCAGAAATCGCGTATTCATTCTTTTTTCCATGATCATCCACCTTTTCCCGGATAAACTTCTACCCTTAATGAGTGCAAGCACCGCCGGTAACATTTATCGCCTGCCCGGTCATAAAATCGGCAGCCGGAGAAGCCAAGAAAAGAACTACCTTGGCAACGTCTTCCGGATAACAAAGCCGCCCCAATGGAGTTTGATCAATATATTCCTGCCTTACTTTTTCGGGCGTTAACTCTCTGAGTTTGGCTTCCCACACAACTTCTCTATCTTGCATTCCAGTAGCCACAAAGCCGGGACAAACCGCATTCACGTTAATTCCATATTGAGCGACCTCTTTGGCCACTGCTTGAGTAAAGCCAACCACGGCAAATTTGGAAGCGCTATAATGCGCCAATAACGGAGCGCCCAGCTTAGAGGCCATCGAAGCCGTATTCACAATCTTACCCGACTTAACGGCTATCATATGAGGCAAAACCGCCTTAGTCACCAAAAATTGACCTTTCGCATTAACATTCATATTAAAATCCCAATCTGCTTCAGTCATATCTATCACTTTTACCATACTGGAGACTCCGGCATTATTGATTAGCACATCAATACGGCCATATTCTTCAACGGCTAGGGCAATTACCATTTCAACCTGGGATGCATTGGTAACATCCATTTTATAAGTTAGGGGTTTTATATTGGTAAGGATAGCTACATCTTTAGCAAGTTGCTCAAGATGGTCGGTATTGATATCTGTTAAAATCAGCCTGGCGCCCTCTGTAGCGAAAGAAAGCGCAATTGCCCGGCCTATTCCCGTTCCGCTACCCGTTATAAAGACTACTTTATCCAAGAAATTGGACATTTAAAATCGCCTCCTTAATTTGATTTGATAACTCTTAAGGGCAGGTGTTGATCTCATTTAAGTCGTAGAAATCTGCTTTCAGATCTAAATATAACTTGCAGTATATTCGAAAGTACTTTTGATAAAGAGCATGCTTCTTTAGATCGGGTTGAATTATTTCACGTTCGGTAATATACTGTTCAACCTCGGACCATTCGCTAAATACTCCAATGGCCATTCCGGCAATAAAAGCCGCGCCCAGAGATGAACCGGGATGCTTGGTAATATACTCAACCGGTGAACCGATTACATCGGTTACCACCTGACGCCACAGCTTACTCTTTGAGCCGCCGTTGCACATATAGTATCTGCCGGGGTTAAGCCCCATTTCACGAAAGACGGTAATGTGGTGATAAAAGCCATATCCTACCGCTTCCAAGACTGAACGGTATAAGTGCTCGGCCTTATGATGCAAAGATAGGCCAAAAAAAACTCCACGGGCTTTAGCATCCATAATCGGTGTCTTTTCCCCGATAAAGTAGGGTAGCGTTATGACTCCCTCCGAACCGGGCGCAATCGGTTCAGCCAATTGGTCCAAGTATGCATAATAATTTTTGCCTGCTTTTTCATAGGCATCGATTTGTTCGGCAAAAAAGGTTCGGGCAAACCACTTCACCAATGATCCGGAGGAAGCCATGCAGCCATTCAATAGAAATTGGCCCGGAATTAGATGATAATCTAAAAAAATCCTGGGATCCGTAACCAGCTGCTTACTGCCAATCAAAATGTCCCCTGCCCCCCCAAATTTAAGCAGCACATCGCCATCTTCTTTGACGCCGGCCGAAAAAGCCGAGGCAACATGATCGCCGGAACCTACAGCTACCAAAAGCTCCGAATCAAATCCAAGTTCTGCGGCAAGCTCCGGAAGCAATTTCCCAAGGGGTGCTCCCGGAGCCATTACCGGCGGAAGCATCGTTTCAGTGATTCCCGTTTCTTTCAGCACCCAAGGAAGCCAGACCTCACGGTGGGCGTCATACATCCCGCTTTCCAAAGCCCAATTGCGCTCCAGGCTAAGTTTGCCTGTC
Source organism: Bacillota bacterium (assembly GCA_003501365.1). Taxonomy (GTDB): domain Bacteria; phylum Bacillota; class UBA4882; order UBA8346; family UBA8346; genus UBA8346. The sequence goes on along the minus strand of DNPP01000089.1, from coordinate 5,573 downwards.
AACTTATATGTTATATAATCGTAAGACCCCATAAATATTTTGGCTCTTTGCATTACTTCCGGTTCATGCTTGCGTAGCCAAAGCAACCGGGGTGAAATATTTTGTTGATTGATACTTCCTCCGGTAGCCTCAAAGAACTTTGCTTCGTCGAATTTCTCTTTTAAATAGGCAATTTCGGAAAAGGTCCGGGCGTCATTTTGCTGAATGGAATTACGCAAGGGTTTACCTGCCTCATCCAAGATAACTAATGCCGGCACCATCCCGCTGGTGGAAATAGCCTTAACTCTACCCCCAAATTCCAGTTGCCGATCCGCAAGTTCTTTTAGAATTTCCAGTGTACTTTGCCACCAAATCTCCGTTCTCTCTTCCGCCCAACCATTCTGAGGCGAGAGCAGATCATGAGGCCGGGATGATTCGGCTAGAATATGGCCTAAAGTATCAATTAAAGTTCCTTTTACGGAAGTGGTTCCGATGTCAATCCCAATCAACAAAGATCCGGCCATTATATAAGTCCCCTTTTGCAGCAGTTTTGTACCAGCTCCAGCCTTATTTTTAATAATTCTAACATATAACTAACATTAAATCAACCATAAAGTTTCATAAAGTTTCATTTTTTAACATACAATTACATAATAATTATCATAATCTATCATTTGTGGTCTCTTGCCTATGCCAATATAACATATAGGTTACAGCGGCTAAGTTCAATTTTAAAAGTTATTTCTGAACGAATGTACCCGGTTCATAAATTCTTTGACTCGCTTTTGATCTACCGGATTCTCAAAGATTCCGTCGACTTTAAATGTTGTGCCTACAACAGCTCCATCAGCAATACTCAGCTGTTGCTCCACATTATCGGTTCTTACCCCTGTATTGGCAAAAACTATCGTATTGGGAACTGTTTCTTTGACCGTCTTTAAAGTTGATAAAGAAGTCTCACTACCGGCGATTAACCCGGAAACGCAAATAGCATCGGGCCGGGTATTAAAAACCGTCGAACGGGCAATCTCCGCTATATTACGATCACCGAGATATTTGGCGGCTTCCGGTACAATATTGAATAATAATTTGACATCTTCGGCGCCGATTGCATGTTGATGGCGAATTACTTCTCCGCAGTTGGTATTCCATAAACCAAAATCGCTGGCGTATACCCCGCTAAAAATTTCCCGTATAAACCGGGCGCCGGTAGCTACCGCTAAATCCAGAGAAGCCCTTGGATCCCACAATACATTAACTCCGAAAGGTATTTTAATCTCCGGCATCAGCTCACCAATAATTCTCGCCATCGCTGCTACAGTCTCAGTGGGAACTTTGGTAAGATAAGGGAGACTGAATTCATTGGAAAACATCACGGCGTCAATTCCGCCTTCTTGGAGTGCCAAAAAATCAAAACGGGCCTTTTCTAATACTTTTTTCATTCCTTCTTGTTTATCGAAAGAGGGATCGCCAGGCAAAGCCTGAAAATGACACATACCAATAATCGGTTTCTCGGTTCCCAACACTTCTTTTAGCCAGTTCATTTGAATACTCTCCTTTATTATGTGATGTAAGTTCTAAAACACCTGTTAAATCGCCAGTCCCATCATCAAAATATCCAGCGGGCAATCCCCAGCGGGCTTATATTGATTGCGGTTTTACCAGCCTTGTTGCAATGCCCGACCGTTGCAGTTCTTGAATAATCGATTCATCAACCGCGGAATCGGTAATAACATGATGAATCTGATTCAACGCGCAAACCTTAGCTAACGCCACTTTACCGAATTTCGAATGATCCGCCACCAGTATAACCTCACTGGCCGATTCAATAATACGACGTTTAATTGAGACTTCGATAAATGTGGCATTGGTAATCCCGCTATCGATATCAACCGCGTCGGCCCCAAGAAAAGCTTTATTAACCCGCACTTGGTGCAAGAATTCCTCAGCGATAGGACCGGTCACGACATTGAAACCCTCACGCCGAACTCCGCCGGTGACGATCACCGTAGTTGAGGGATCATATGAGATATTGCTGGCAATAAACAAATCGTAGGTTATAATCGTAAGATTTTTATGCCGGATAAGATTCTTGGCAATTTCATAAGTAGTTGAACCCGAATCTAGGATTAAAGTTTCCCCATCGGCAACCATAGAAGCGGCCTCTATCCCAATCAAATGCTTTTCATCCGGAAAAAGCATTCTTTTCTCGGGATAAAGGAGTTCAAATGCCGTGCTTACTTCGGAAAGGACGGCTCCCCCATATGTTCTGTCGACCAATCCTTCGGTTGCCAGTATCGCTAAATCACGTCTTACTGTGGCTTCAGAAACATCCAGAATTAAAGCCAGTTCTTCAATTTTGGCGCTGCGATTTTCTTGAATGTATTCTAAGATTCTTTTGCGTCTTTCTGCAGGCAAAATTGCATCCTGATTATTTTGTAACATCACGTATCCCCCTTGGTGGGCCTGATTTCAAAGTCAATTACACTGAATCGGCCATCTTATGATTTGTTTTGCTAATTTATATTGTTATATTCTGCTCATTATTGAAATATCCTGCAAATATCAAAAAAATTTGCTCCTCCTGCTTAAGATTTTAAAAACCTAGCCAATTTGACCCGAAAATTGGAAAGCTCAACTCATTTAATTCTCTTAGCGTTTTGCCGATTTTCAATGAAAACCGTCGGATTGGGCTAGCCTCAAATATATGAAAAATGAGTGTAAAAAATTTGACGCTCAATATTGAAAAGCTTTGCTCAATATCCGGTTACCCTATGATAGAAACCTTAATCCTGCAGCACGGCTCTTGCAATTACGGTACGCTCCCAAATCCAAAATGAAATCTAAAATTAAATCTCCCCATGGCGATTTCGTCATTTTGATGCCGATTGGGCGCCGCTCTTTGCAATACGGCTTGACTTTTCGATGAGCGGGTTTTATCATGGATAAATAATTGGATTTATTAGACTTACAACGTAACGAATGTTTCCGAAGGAGTGTTATCAAATGGGGATTAAAGTTGTTAAGTTTGGCGGTTCATCGCTGGCGGATGCCGGCCAGTTTCGGAAGGTTCAAGCAATCATTCAAGCGGACACCGAGAGGCGCTATGTTGTGCCGTCTGCTCCGGGAAAACGCAATGCCGCGGACCAAAAGATCACCGATCTGCTTTATCTATGTCATGCTCATGCGGAGCAAGGGATTCCCTTTGAGGAAGTCTTTCAATTAATCTGCCACCGTTATTTGGAGATTGTCGAAAAGCTGGGCTGCAAACTTACCCTTCATCCTCATCTGGAGATTATCAAACAGAAGATTGCCTCCGGAGCCACCGCCGATTATGCTGCCAGCCGCGGTGAATACTTAAATGGGTTAATCATGGCCGATCTGCTGGAATGGGACTTTATCGATCCGGCCGAAGTCATCTTCTTTGATCCAAAAGGGTTGTTTGATCCCGAGCGGACCCAGGAGGTCATCAGCGCCCGCCTGGCTAAGCACAAAAGCGCCGTCATTCCCGGTTTCTTTGGTTCGCTGCCGAGTGGGGAGATTAAAACCTTTTCCCGGGGTGGTTCCGATATTACCGGGGCGATTGTTGCCCGAGGCGCGGGAGCGGACATTTACGAGAACTGGACCGATGTCTCAGGCTTTCTAATGGCCGATCCGCGCATTGTCAAGAATCCTAACAGCATCGAGCGGATTACTTACCGTGAACTTCGCGAGTTAGCCTATATGGGAGCCAGTGTCCTCCATGAAGACACTATTTTCCCAGTCATGGATGCCGGCATTCCCGTTCATATCAAGAATACCAACGCGCCGGATGAGCCGGGAACACTGATCGTTGCTGATAAAGAAGCCCGGCAAAGATTGGGACATATCACCGGGATCGCCGGAAAAAAGGACTTTACAGTTCTAACTATTGAAAAAGCCTTAATGAATATGGAATTGGGCTTTGGGCGCAAAGTGCTTTCCATTTTGGAGACGAATGGCATCTCGTTTGAACACATGCCTTCGGGGATCGATACTATTTCTTTAGTGATCGCCGATACCCAGCTTGATCATAAGCTAGACAAGGTGATAAATGAAATCAAACGCGAATGCAATCCCGATACAATCGAGGCCTCTCCGAACATGGCGCTGGTTGCAACGGTCGGTTTGGGAATGGCGTATACACCGGGTGTGGCGGCAAAACTCTTTGCCGCTCTGTCTCGCGCCAATATTAATATCCGAATGATTGATCAAGGTTCCAGTGA
>DNPP01000089.1:0-995 GCA_003501365.1 Bacillota bacterium | reverse complement strand
AGCGCCTGTTAGGAGTTAACGGTCCATTTAATTTTCCAAATAAGGAACCACTGGCACTCACTCCACCAACAATAATTACTTCTAAGATAAATTGATGGTAGATAAATTAATCCTTGATAGGAGCTTATGATCACCAGAGTCTCTGACTCCATAAAATTAAATTAGGCAGCCTACAATGGCTGCTTTTTTAATATGCCGTAAAAAAGCAATTAAAAAAGCGCCCTTTGTAGGCGTGTTTAGACAACAAGATATAATAATTGCGGAATAATTTATATCAACTCGTTATTGGTATTTTTATTTATCTTAAAATGTAATTATAAGTTTGCTGTAATCGGTAGCCGATAATGATATGATAAGATATGAATTGATCGGAGGTTTAGTTATGTTGGCCAAGAAGGAATTGGCTGACCAATTGCAGATAAGCAGTTCCACCGTTAATCGATAACTTCCATTAGGAATGTCTTGTATAAAGTTCGCGAAAGCGGTTGGGGTTGAACTTGACGGGGTTGTTACATGGCGTAAGGAACAATAAAAAGAATGGAGGGATAATTATGAAAGAGCAAATTAAAACTGATTGCTGCGGGAAATGCTCGTTATTTAACTTTTCATATATTAATACTTGCAGGCATCCGAAAACTAAAGGCATGGTCATTGAGGATGTTAATAAAATCAATAAGGGTTGCCCCCTTAACGATGTGAAGGAAAAATAATCAATGAAACAGAGTGATATTGAAATATTTGCTGCGGCAAGGCCCAATAATAAATGGGTTGAATATCAGCCGGCGGCCGAATGGATCGACATTAACACTAAACGTCCGAAAGTAGGAGAGATTGTTGCTTGCAAAGTAAATATATGGCGTTCTGGTCAATTGCATCGTACTGAAGAAATTAACGTCGAATATATAGGATATAGTAAAACTAAAAGGCATCGGTTATTTGCCATCGATATCGAAGATGGCTCCTATCCGGAAGTTACATTTTGGAAAACTATAAAA
>DNPP01000237.1:1131-3622 GCA_003501365.1 Bacillota bacterium | reverse complement strand
CGTCATCTACTACCAAAATTCTGGCATTCATCCATGCTCATCCTCCCAAAAAGCCTGCATCAAATAATCGTTTGCCGACATCAGTATCCAAAAAACATTTTATCGGGTGAATACTCCCACTTTCACCGGAATATAAGGTTTTACCGGTTTCCCATCGAAATAGTCACAAACGGCGTCAATTAACAAACGGGCAATCTCTTTGGGATATTGAATAACTTCTCCATATATCTTGCCGCTCTCTATTGCTTTCCGCCCCTCCGGGGTGGCATCATAACCGACTACAATAATCTTACCGGTCTTACCCGCTGCATCAATAGCGCGAGCCGCACCTAATGCCGAGTCTTCATTAATGGCAAATACGCCTTTCACATCGGGCATCATTAGTAATAAGTCTTCCATAATACTCATCGCCCTGGAACGCTGTCCCCAGGCAGGGATATCCGCTACTATCTGCAGGGAAGGATAGTCCTTGATTACATCACGAAAACCATTGACCCGGTCGATACATGAAGTTATATTGGGATGGTTGATAATCACAATCTTGCCTTTACCTTTTAGGGCATCGGCCATTAACCGTCCAGCCTGCCGTCCGCCTTCGAAATTATCGGAAGAGATATGAGTTATGACTTTTCCCTTATCGGAAAGGTTGGCGATATCAACCGTAAAAACCGGGATATCCGCCTCGTTCGCCTTTTCAATCGTATCGCCGATCGCCTTTGAATCACAAGGCGATATGATCAAGGCATCGACTTTTTTAGCGATCAAATCATCAACCATTAGTACCTGTCTATTATGGGAGTACTCCGCAAATAAAATCTGGACCTTAAGATTATTCTTTTTGGCTTCATTGGTTAAACCCTCCTCCAACTCGCGAAAAAATTGGTGTTCTCTGGTGAGCAGGACCACCCCAATCTTTTTACTATCCGTGGTCGCTCCCCCTTGTCCTCCAAATAAGATTAACCCGATTAAGCACATAAAAATCATGAAATTCCAAATATATCGGCGAGCCATCCCATACCCCTCCCTTGTAAAAACTCACACTCAAACTTGGACCCGATATTATTTCCGATTGCAACCTACTAATCCTTTCCACAAATTAAAGCGGTAAAAAAATTGTAAACAGGGTCCCCTCTCCCACTTTACTCTGAACACTAATCAAACCGTTATGTTCTAGAATAATCTGTTGTACAATAGCCAATCCCAGTCCGGTTCCTTTAATCTTGGTAGTAAAGAACGGGTCAAAGATCTTATCCACAAGGTTTACCGGGATTCCTTCCCCGGTATCGCTGATCTCAATTTTGATCCGCCGCTTTTCTTGATCATAAATTGTCATAGCCGAGAGTGTTCCTAGATCCGGCATGGCGTCGATAGCATTTAACATGATATTGAGAAAGGCCTGTTGTAGCCTTTTAGCATCGACAAACAACCTAGGAATATTGGGATCAAAACTTTTCTTAATCGTAAGCCGGCGATCATTCACCTTTAATGAAGCCAATACCGCAACATTATCGAGTATTTCATTAATATCTTCATATTGAAAATCCTGCTCCGCCGGGCGGGTAAAATTGAGCAGACGTTCTATCAATTGATCCAGCCGCTCCGCTTCACGAATGATAATTTGGGGGAATTTGTAGCGGTTATCCTCCGGTTCAAATTTGTCCCTCAAAAATTGCGCACAAGTTTTAATGGCGCCCAGCGGGTTGCGTACCTCATGAGCCATTCCTACCGCTAAACCACCCATTGCCGCCAGCTTCTCCGACTCATTAATCCGCATCTGCAAGTAGCGCATCTCGGTAACGTCTTCAAAAGTTACCGCAATTCCTACTAATTCCATATTTTGTTCATAAAGAAGGGCCGCATTGAACACCAATAATGTCTCTTTGGACTCGTCCCCTATGGCAATCTCCCTACCCCGGCAAACCTCAGGCGTTGTAACCAGTGATTGCAAAAGCAGACCAACCGGGTGTTCCGACGCAAATACATCCGCAATCGTGCAGCCGGTTGCTTCAACTTTTTCCAACTGCAATATTTTGATTCCGGCATTGTTCAAGGTAGTAATTTGTCCCTCTAAATTCAAGGTTAAAACACCCGGGTTAATACTATTCAAGATGTTTTCATTATAACTGCGCAGTTTTTCAATAATCGCCGCGTCAGCCTCAAGTTGCGCATTGATCTTCTTCAAATTGCCGGTGTATCCTCTTAAACGCTTGGTCATATAATTAAAGGACAGCGCTAAATGTCCAATTTCATTCCGTTCAGTTACAATGATTTCATGTTCCAGATCACCGGCAGCCACCCCTTCCACCGCATCCACCAGGTTGCGAATAGGGCGTGTTAATGAACGGGCAAAAAACCAGATATAAGCTCCGCCAAACAAAAATGCCGTTAATGCAATGAAAAGTGACTGGTTATTAGTCCGGCGGATTGCCTCCGAGATACTGGTCATATCCAGACCGACTTCCAGGACACCCACTACCGAATCCAAAATGAT
>DNPP01000237.1:0-913 GCA_003501365.1 Bacillota bacterium | reverse complement strand
CTACCGAATCCAAAATGATCAGCGGAACAATGACCCGATAGGTATCATCACCGTCAGGCCCCTTTTGAACAACCGTTATGGGATTATTGCCGCGTTCCACCGCATTAATCGGTGTGTTTAGCGCTTGCCGGAACAAGGGATCGTTTTCTGTATCGTAAATCTTGCTGATATCGGTATGTCCGATAACTTTTTGATTTTGATCCAATATTTTTAAATATTTAATACCTACGGTACGACTGGCCTCACCGGTAATCCGGCCTAGCCCGGCCTTTAGTAATAAAGCGTTTTCAACGCTTAATGCATATGATTTGGCCAAGGCTATCCCATCGATCTGCATCTGAGAGAAAATTCCCTGGCTCTCCCGTTTAATCCCCATATAGGTAGTGATGATCATTAAAATGGATAATAGCAAAACAATATAGATGATCATCTGCGACTGTAGACTATACTTGATATTAGCCGGTCGTCGGGTCCTTTGCGGCATCGCCATACCCCCGAATATTTTACAACAAGTTAACTTTCAACACATTTTTCAAGTTCCCTGCCTAGTCACCACGAATTGATTCAAGAACTAGGCTGGAAATAAAAAAAACCGATAGATTTTCTACCGGCTTTTCATGGTAAACTTGTTATTTGGGTTATATTCCCTTTAATTATCTTTCCCCACCGACAAATCAAGTTTGGCTTGCGAGGTTAAATAGGCGGAAATATTAGTGTAGTAGGTGTTAGATGCCTTATCTAGGGCTAATTCAGCATCCATAATATCCATCGTGGTGGACATTCCGGCATTGAAACGAGATTGGGTCAGTCTTAAATTTTCTTTAGATAAATCAATACTGGCTTGACTGGCCGCAATGGTCTCCAGGTCTGCTGAAAGATCTTGAATCCCTTGTTGCACATCCAGGCGAATCGT
>DNPP01000179.1 GCA_003501365.1 Bacillota bacterium | reverse complement strand
GAAGGGAGACTCCCCGATTATGTGGTGGCTTGTGTGGGCGGCGGCAGCAATTCCATGGGAATCTTCAATGAGTTTATTCCCGAGGCATCCGTGAAATTAATCGGGGTGGAGGCCGCCGGCAAGGGCATTGAAACCGGTGAACATGCGGCGTCGCTCGGACACGGTAAACCCGGAGTTTTGCATGGCGCATTGAGTTACTTGCTTTCGGACCCCGACGGTCAAGTGATCGAGGCCTACTCGATCTCGGCCGGGCTGGATTATCCCGGTGTCGGGCCGCAGCATAGTTTCTTAAAGGACAGCGGCCGGGCGCAGTACCATTCGATTACCGACGCCGAGGCGTTAAAAGGTTTTGAGTTTCTTACCAAGACTGAAGGGATCATCCCGGCTTTGGAGAGTTCCCATGCGGTGGCCGAGGCGATGAAAATCGCCCCCACTCTCTCGAAAGGTCAGATCATGGTGATCAATCTCTCCGGCCGCGGCGATAAGGATATCTATACGGTAGCCAATGTGATGGGGGTGAAACTATAATGACGATTATTGCTCAAAAATTTGCGGATCTCCGCCAAAATAAGAAAAAAGCTTTTATCCCTTATATCATGGCGGGTGATCCGGGTTTAGACCGGACCGTTCAGTTAATCGAGCTTTTAGCGGCAAATGGAGCCGACTTGATCGAAGTCGGAGTGCCCTTTTCGGATCCGGTGGCGGACGGCCCAGTGATCCAACAGGCCGGGGTGCGCTCGTTACAAAACGGTTGCACCTTTGATAAGATATTGGCGAGTATCAAGAAAGTAACCCCTTATATTGACACACCGTTAATTTTGATGATGTATTATAACATGATCTTTCAAAAAGGGTTTCAGAAGTTTTTTGAGAGTGTCAAAATTGCCGGTTGCACCGGACTGATTATTCCCGATCTGCCGCCGGATGAAGCAGCCGAGCTCCGTCCATTGGCCGAGGAGTATCAGATCGGACTCAATTTCCTGGTAGCTCCCACCAGCTCCGATGAACGGATCCGCCTGGCAGCCGAAGCCTCGACCGGATTTCTCTATGCGGTATCATTGAAGGGTGTTACCGGGATGCGAAGCAGTTTGCCCCCTGAATTGCCGCAGTTTGTAAGTAAGATTAAATCACTTACCGATAAGCCGGTGGCGGTGGGATTTGGAATTGCAACGGCAGAACAAGCAAAGATGGTGGCGGGATTGGCCGACGGGGTGATTGTGGGAAGCGCGATCGTGAAGGCGGCTGCTAGTGATCCGGAGCTCTCGGAAGTGAAGAGGTTGGTGAGGGAGCTAAGGGGAGCGATAGGGTAAGAAGTTATTCAAGTTAATATAAATAGTAAAATGAGCTCACAAAAAATTGTTGGGCTTATTTTTACTTTGTTATAATCAAGATAAAAGCCAATAACTATGGGTTTAAGAGCGACTATATCCGGAAATGGCACTAATTAAGCCTTTGCAAGTCTTTTTTTGGACCTTACTCAATGCCCTTTAAAAATTTAGCCACGAAGAACACGAAGAACAATAAAAAAACATAAAAAAATTGACTACCCCTTTAGCTCAGGACTATAAAAGGGCTAAACATTTTAACTGGAGAGAATCACCGGCAAGGAACGCAAACGCAGCCAAAAATGCAAAGAAAAGATCTTTTTCCACCATGAAGGACAGAAGAACATGAAGAATTAGAGCGAAGTTCTACTAAAAAAACTTCATGCCCTTCATGCTCTTCATGGTAAAAATATTTAAATGTTTTCCTGAGTAAATGGGATAGTCAACTAAAAGAAAGATACTTGTCAATGGTATTTGGAGCAGGCGCGTCTACTATCCCAAGATTGATAAGTTGATCATGAATCCGTTCCGGCGAGCATAGAGGATTATCTTGGTGAATGCGTTTAATCAAAGCAATGGTAGCCTGGGATATGGACGGTCTGCCGTGAGGTTTTGATCTTTTGGCCCAATAAAAGCGGAATGCCGTACGGTGCCAGCTGATGACGGTTTCCGGTTTGACGATCATGAGAAATGATTTCCAACTGGGGCATAGCTTTGAAATGATAACCCATAACTGGCGAAAAGTTGGGGTTGGTCTAGGTTTAGAAATTTTATGGTTAAGCATTTGTTGTTGGAAAACGGTCAATTGGCTGCGGAGGGCGATGTTTTCGAATTCGAGGGCGGTGCGGGACATTAGTTTAAGTTTGAGGGCGTGGGTGAGGAATGTTACCAAAGTGCGTAAAGAAAGCAAGAATGTTCTTAAATTTGTCATAATGAAAATGATATCATAAATAAATTTTTGTTTTCGATAGATTAATTCAAATGTGTAGCTTGCTTTTGCTGCTAAAGTTCGGGTGGGGCGATGATTTCAAGATAATTAGTGAACAGGTTGATTATTTTACCCGCTTTATTTGTACTACTTCAGTATCCAGCCTTTTAACTTCACTATCCAAGTCTTGGACTGCCTGGATTATTTGCTTATGATCTCTACGATTCTCAACGTTAAGGTTAAGTAGCCCTTGTTCAAGATTATTAAGCCTATTATTGGTTTCACTCCTAAACTCTTTCATTTCATCCCTAAGACCACCTAAACCTTCACCAAAAGTACGAAACTGCGACATTAAGTCTTCCAGCAGGACAGCCACTTTATTATCATCCATCGAAATCACCTCATCTTCCCGTCTACTATTTTATCATGATTTCCATCTAAGTTGGACAACTTTTTTAGTCATTACCAAATTTTGGCTATGACGGGGTCGGGAACCGGATCTCAACCTCCAATGGCCGGGATGATACAACCAACTATAGCTATAACGGCCTGGGCTGGCTGACCGGAGTACGGGATCCATTGCACAATTATACTCAATATTTATACGACCCTAACGGCAACCAGGTCCAGATGATCGCCGCCAATGGACTGGTCACTAAGAACAGTTACGACGAACTAAACAGGCTGATACAACAGTTTGATTCTTTAAATAAGTCGACCACTTACACTTATGATCCGGTGGGCAACCGGACGGGAATGACTGACCGCAGGGGCAGTCAATGGGTGTATCAATATTATGCGAATAACTTGCTGAAACAGGCTGATGTAACAAACGGTAATGATAGTTATCATGTGGAATATACCTATGATGAGGCGGGCAACCGCAAGACCGTAACGGACAGTGGAAATACGGTGAGTTATAACCTGAAGGACGGGATATATCAGGCCGATCCGCTAAACCGTTTGACTGCGGTCGACCGAAGCTTCGACGGGGCCACATACCGGACCGAGTATCAATACAACTCGGCAAAACCCGGTTTGTTAGCTGGCATTAAATATCCTGAGGCCGGTAGTTTTTTGCAATATAACTATGATAACCAAAACCGCATCAATGAAGTGGTTGGTTTCACCCAACCCCAGGGAATCAACTTTAACAATGATAATACCTTATCAAGAATCAATTATGCCAATGGCGTATCCACCGGCTTTAGTTATGACGCCGCCGGGAGAATAAAGGATTTACTGGTGAGGTCCTCGGGAACTAGTATTATGGAACAGCAATATACGTACAAAGAACAGACTGATAATATCGAGACAATCTATGATGGAAAAGCGATGAAGACATTTACATATGATGCGAATAATCAACTCATCAAGTCCACCACTCCCGGTAAATTTATGGAGAGCACCCCCACCTCCGGTACTTATGGCCTAAAGATTGATGATCAACTCGGGGCCAAGATGATGGACTTCACTCCTACACTCACTGCCATGATGGGATTGGATTACAACTCGTCTTCCATCGGGATCGACTTTGGTTCGGTGGCTGTTGGAGTCAAAAAGATCCAAGTAATACCGGATGGATCGTATACCAGTCACCGGATTACTGAGAGAACGTTGGATATATATACTTCGGGTGACAATTCGACTTATACGATAATACCCAGAACTAACTGGATTTTTGTGAAAGATGGTCAGGGAATCATCACGATTACGCTTAAGGAAAAAATTGCAACCCGGTATCTCAAAGTCCATGTTAAGTTTGACGAGCGGGATACCACTTTCACAGCCGAGAACAAGGCCACTTTCTTAAATGATTTGGCCAAAATGTTGCGGGTTTATCAAGAGGCGAGTTCTCAGACTGAAGAGTTCCAATATGATGCAGCAGGGAACCGGACTTTACAGCGAGTGACATTGATACAGGACAACAAGGAGTATACTTCTTTATATTATAATAATTCAGACCGCTTAAAGACCGACGGCAAATTTGCCTTTATTTACGATGATGCAGGAAATTTGGTGAAAAAAGGGAATAAATATACGATTAATGGCGATAAGGTAACCCTTGAGTCCGGGAATGGCGCTGAATACTGGGAGTATCAATACGATCTACTAAACAGACTTAGCAAGGTTATCAAGAATGGAATGAGGTTGCATCCTACGAATATAGTCCGGATGGGCTGCGGGAAGTTAAACGGGGTAGCGGTGGAACAATTCATTATGTGTTTGAAGGAACGGAACCTATCTTTGAAAAGAGAATAGCGGATGGTAGGATAAGGTCATACGTCTATGCCTTGGGTAAGCATTTAGCCAGAGTCGATGGGGTGATTGGGGATGCCAGTGCCAAGGTGTATTATTATCATACCGACCATCTGGGTTCGATAAAGGCAGTAACGGATCAAAGTGGACAAGTTGTATTCAATGCCGATTACAAAGCTTTTGGTTCTCAGTTCGCTAAAGACGGCGATTTTGATGAGACTCATGGGTTTACCGGGAAAGAGTATGATAGCGATACAGGGCTGTATTATTATGATGCGAGATGGTATGACAGCGAGACGGGAAGGTTTATTAGTGAAGATCCGGTAGGAGATCCGAACAATCCGAATTTGTACTCGTATTGTGCTAATAATCCTTTGACAAATACCGATCCTACTGGATTGGATGTGGGTTGGTACGGTGAGACCAATCAAGGCGGGAATAGCGGTTATAACGATGGAAAATACAATTGGTCGGGAAGTCCAAGTTCATCGGGTTCATCAGGTAATAATAAAGATAAAAAGAGTTTTTGGGATACCGTAAAAAGTTGGTGGGATAGTTACCAAAAGTATTGTGATAATCTTCAAAAAGAAAAGCAAGAAAGAGCAGCTAAGAAAGCAGAAGATTTCTTGGCACAAAGAGGAATAACAAAAGATGACCCGGACTATAACGAAAAATTAAATAATCTTACAAAATATTATTGTTCAAATGATCCTTTTGGAGACCTTGGTGCTGAGCTTAAGAAGTTAGCTAATGCTTTGGGTATATCAGAAAAAGACCAACAAGCTTTACAAAATTTAGCTGAAATGGCTGTATTAACCGGAGGATTTAGAGAAGGTATTGGTGGTCTTAAGGGACCGGGTAATAAAAACTTTGATTCCTTACCAGAAAATGTAAAAGATGCGTTTAATAAATATGATGAAAATAATTGGGATGGAAATGTTCCAGGACAAACACCAGGCACTAAAGCAGGAAGTACTTTTCAAAATCGTGATGGCAAACTTCCAACCACAGATAGTACAGGAAAATCTATAACATACAAAGAGCATGATGTAAATAATAAGGTAGCTAATCAAGGACGAGACTCAGAAAGATTTGTTAGTGGTAGTGATGGTTCAGTTTATTACACTAATGATCACTATAATACCTTTACAAAAGTAAAATAAGGGAGTTCTAAGATGAGTGAAGAAATTAAAAACATAATTCAGTACATTACAAACAAAGATTTAGTTTCCATAAAAATGAAATTAAAATCTAACGATAAGATTCATATTGTTGAACTTGATGGGACATATATAAAGTCATGGGAAGACTACATTTGCGAAATACAAAATAGATTTAAATTTCCTACATCTTGCTTAGATAGTGTAGATAGATATCTTGATTGGATGAGAGACTTAGAATGGTTAGATAAAGAAGAATTTGTATTGATAATTAATCACTTCAATGATTTTTGTAATGACAATCCTAAAATTAAAGAAGAAATTATATCAGATTATGAAAATGTTATTTTACCCTTTTGGCAGGATGAAGTAAAGAATGTTGTAGTCGATGGTAAAGCTAAGCATTTCTTAGTTTATTTAGTTGGTTAATTTTGTCAGGTTTTTTAGCTAAAATTGAGAAGATGGCTTAAATTCCATAAGTCCACTTCGAACCACGGAAAAACACCGTCGTTCTCCGGGAACCGAACTTTTGCCGGCGGCACTCGCACTAACAAAAGCAGAAAAGAACTCCTGTGCGAGAGCCGTCTGATCCTCCGCAGCCAATCCTAACTGGGGACGCCAACATAACTTTTTTTACGCAACTCCGGAAGAGTGGATTCGAAGAAGTAGTCGGCAGTCGTGTAAAAAAGAGTTATGTTGCCAGCGGGAAAGTGGATGGTCTGGGAATCCGCTGTTACGCTTGATTCAGCGGCCCGGCACCCGGCATCGTGCCTGACTGTCATCCGTGACAGTCTGCCGGGCCTGGGGTCGGCGATGATGACCACCTGCCCACCCGGTGCGTGCTCCGTAAGCTATGTTAACTGTCCGTCCTCAAGGACTCCCATTACAAACAAAAAAGCAGGTAAAGACAAGGTCGCCCATGAGTGGCCGATTTTTATTCACAGACGGCGAAATAATTTAGGTCAACGTGCTCGCTAGGTTCGGCTTTGATTTTTTTTGCTGTAAATTGGGGCTGGGGTTGGGAGCGACGGGAAAGGGAATACAGAAGAGTTACCGGTTAAATCAAACAGGGATTAAATTACTTTTTCTCCAGCGAATCAACTTCGGACTCTGCTTCGTAACCATAGATGAATAGGAGGCCGCGGTTTATCAAGAAAGGCTGTAGCAAGCTTAGGAAGAAAACATCAAAAGCCCTACTTTATGCGTTTAATTTGGACGACTTCGGTATCTAATTCCTTGACCATCTGTTTTAACTGTTGATGTTCTTGACGGTTGTCTGCCTTTAAATTTGTTACCTCTAGCTTTAAAGAATCGATTTCAGTTTTAACTTCTTGAAAGCCTTTATCGACCTTATCGTTCAGTAGCTGCAAGCCTTCTCCAAAAGTACGAAATTGAGCTCGTAAATCCTCAAGTAGAACAGCTACTTTATTATCATCCATTCGGCTCACCTCACAAATACTCTTTGACTATTTTATCATAATTTTTATCGGATGAGGACAAGTCTTTGCATGAATACCAAAATAAGGGAATTAAATAAATATCCGGTAAGTTATCATAACCGACTTCCCCCTCAGCGAGCTAGTTTAAACGATTTATTCATCATAAATAAGACTCTGAAGATTTTTCAGCAACACCTCATTAGAATGGTCATAGCTCCAAAACTGTCTGTAACCAATGTAGCGAAATTGACATATATATCAATCGCTGAAAAACCCCACCAAGTTTTCAAGGTGGGGTTTGAAGTTTTACCGACAAGCGCCTATCCTTTTGCCTATGCCTTTGAAGATACAAAAATCCTACTTGGCTCGATGCTCATGTCATGGCCTATGAATACTATGACAGAGTTCCGAAAGTCACCATAACCAATAATATCAAAACTGCTGTTATCAAAGCGGATCTAGTAGCCGATGCTTAAATAAGACCTACAACTACAAATCGTTCGTAAAAAAGTAATGCTAGCTCAGGACTATAAAAGGGCTAAATCTTTTTAACTGGGGAGAATCACTGGCGAAGGAACGCGAACGCGGCCACAAATGCAAAGAAAAGATCTTTTCCACCATGAAGGTCATGAAGAACATGAAGAACTAGAGCGAAGCTCTACTAAAAAACTTCATGACCTTCATGCTCTTCATGGTAAAAATATTTAAATTTTTTCCTGAGTAATTGGGATAGTCAACTTGCATAATCTTATAGATGGTCTATCGGAATATCAAGCCAATAAATTAAAGAAGGTTGTTAATTTATTTATTACGGAATTCATGTCCGTTGATCGGGAAAATAACGATAAAAATCAAGCTTTTTTAAAAACTCTTATGAATGCTCCGGAGGATGATGAGCCACTAATTCTATTCAACAAAAACCGATTAGTCTCATTGCCTGGTTAGATGGTGGGGCTTTCATGTTTTTGTCCATTTTTATATTTCTATAGGTGCATTTTACGACTACCAAAGCCCCCAACCCTAGTTTGGTTGGGGGCTTGATAAATCATTTTTATAAATACCGATACAACAACATAATTGCCGCTTAGTAACGGCCGCTTTTATCTTATTT
>DNPP01000178.1:916-8759 GCA_003501365.1 Bacillota bacterium | reverse complement strand
GCACGGGGATCTCTTCAAAAAAGCCCCTCATCATCCAGATTGAAAACGGGATATTAAAAGTCATGTAGGCAAGGATTAAAATTAAATACGTATCCAAAAGATTGGTAAACCTGGCTAAAATAAAGAAGGGAATAACCGTCGCCATGGGCGGCAACATCCGTAAACTCAAGATCCAAAAAGCCCAATCCTCTCTCCTTTTAAAAGAAAAACGGGCAAAGCCATAAGCGGCCATACTCCCAAGCAGCAAAGAAAGGACTGTAGTACTGATGACGACGATAAAACTATTTTTGGCAAAAAACAACAGATGACGCTGTTGAAACACGGCAATATAATTTTCCAGGGTCGGTTTAAAAAACCATACACTGGGATCATAAGTTAAAACCCTTGTTTTTAAGCTTACCAACAACATCCAGAAAAAAGGGAAGACCGCCAAAATTGAAATAATTGTAATTGCTATCGCCCATAAACTATTTTTAAGAGCTTTTGATAGTTTCATATTTTAGGCCCACTTTCTTTATGGAGTTGCCGTATCAAAAATTGACTTAGGATACTGATAATGATTAGCAGTATTACGCCTGTTGCCGAAGCCCGCGCCACCCAGCCGGTTTGTGCAAAACCCAGCCGGTAAACATGGAGACTCAATAACTCTGTTGCACTACCAGGCCCTCCTTGAGTCAACACAAACGGTACATCAAATAACTTCAACGAATCCATCGAACGGAAAAGAATAGCCAGTGAAAGCAATGGTTTTAGTAACGGCAATGTAATATAACGGAATGACTGTACTGCATTGGCTCCATCCACCAAAGCGGCTTCATATGGTTCCGCTGGGACAGAGCTTATTCCGGCATAAATAATTAATGCCATAAAAGGCGTCCATTGCCAAATGTCCACTAGTAAAGTAGAAGTATATGCCATTGCAGGTCCGAGCCATATAATTTTAGTATGAAACAATAAACCCATAATATAATTGATCACACCGTATTCCGCATTATACATCAGCTTCCACATTTGCCCAACAATACTTGGGGTGATAGTAATCGGGACCAACAAACAAGCAAAAACCAAACTTTTCAGTTTAAACTCCCGATTCAAAAGCAAGGCTACGACAAATCCGCAAAATGTTTCAAAAAAAGTAGCCAAAACCATAAACAAAAGACTGATTCCAACCGATAACCAAAACTCCGTATCCTGGCCGCTAAAGAGCCGAATGAAATTTTGAAATCCTATCAAGTGCTGTTCGTTCCACATTTGGCCTAATTCATAATTGGTAAAACTGACAAAGTACAGAAAAATTGTGGGGACAATGGTTAATAACGCCAGGATAATAACGGACGGCATTATATAGGTCCAATGCGGATTTTTAGTGAACCAAGAGCGCTTTGGCGTTTGAGCAAGTTCGATTGTTTTAATGAACAGGACCCCCTTTCATATTTCATTTGAGAGGGGAGGCAAGATTTACGCCTCCCCCCGGAAATCATTAACTTAAGATTAGATAAAGCCTATTTCTCGGACATAATATCTTCCAATTCGGTCTGCGCTTTTTTACAGGCTTGTTCCGGAGTTAATTCTCCGGTTAAGGCCAGATTACCGTAATAACCGGCCCGGTCAAGAACTTTTCCCAGTTGCGGTGTCGGCGGAATCCAAGCAATTCCTTTCTTCACCAAAGCATTTGCAGCATCCATAGCTTTTAATTGAACCGGATAGGAAGGATTCTTGGCAACCAATTCGGGTTCTTGATATACGGATGTTCTGGTAGGAACACCACCGTTTAATACATATTCTTTCGCTTTTTGTTTGCTGGTCATAAAGGTAATAAATGCCCATGCAGCATCTTTGTTGCGGGAGTTGGCGGCAATCGCCATATTCCAACCGGCCAATACTCCGGCATCACCGGCAGGCCCTTTTGGCGGAGCCACAAAACCCACTTTATCAACGATACTTGACTTCTTGGGATCGGTAATCCAAGGGACCAATGCAGTAGCATCAAACCACATGGCTGTTTTCCCAGATGTAAAAGCAGAAACAGCTTCTTCATGAGTATAAGTGGATACATCCGGTGGGGCGTTCTTCAGAAGTTCAACATAGTACTTCAATGATTGAACCGTTTTCGGGTCGGTCATGGTTACTTTCCAGTTTTTCTGGTTTAAGAAACCACCGCCAAAATTATACATAACGGTCATCCAACCGGAAGCAAAATGAATTCCTCTTTGAGCCCGCATTGCAATACCATAAAGTCCAGGCTCTTTGCCATTAAAAAACTTTGCCAGTTGCAGCATTTCATCCATGGTTTTCGGTGGGGTTTTACCATACTTGGCAAATAAATCTTTACGATAACCTACAAAGCGGGTTTCACCGGCGGTCGGAATACCATAGGCTACTCCTTTATAGGCGCCAATTCCATTACGATATGCCGGGACAATGTCATTATAATCATACCAGGAAGGAGTCGCTTTTCCCCCAATAAAAGGTTGCAACGGAGCAACTACTTTTTTAGGGGCATATTCTGACATCCAAAAGCCATCGACCATCAGCACATCGTATAAATGACTATTTCCGGTGAAGTCCATTAACTGTTTATTCTTGAGATAGGTTTCTTCCATAACATCCCAATTTACTTTAATACCAGTTAATTTTTCAAATTCGGGAGTCATTTTTTGGAAAGCCTCTGTTGAAGGATGACTGGCGAAAGCAACCGTAATCGAAGTTCCATTGTATTTTGCTTTCATAGCGGCAGCCCATTGATCAACGCTTTGGGTCTGTGCAAAGGCACTGCAAGAAAAGATCAAGACTCCTACCAGTAGTAACATCAAAATCTTTTTCATCTCGTAACCTCCTTGAGTATTTATATTTCAGTAAAACCCAATTAAATAAAGCCTGTTCCCTCCTTTACTCATAATCTTCTATGCTAAAACGGCTTTGTTCAAAAAAATGCCGTCGACCATAGGCTGTCGCTCCTTTTAAAATGGCGGTTTCTCCCAAAATAGAACGCAATAATTCAAATCCCCCTTGGGCAAACGGCAATACTTCATTGGCTACTGTCTCATTGAGTACCTGCCAGAATGTCTTGGAATCGCATAACTTGCTTTGAATGACAATTGAGTCTGTGCCAATCACATTTAAGACATTAATAATGCCGACAGCTACATTTTGAGCAATGGTTGTTAGGATTTCCCGGACCAATGGTCGCTCCTCCGCGTCCTGTCCAACTAACCATTCAAAAACATTGGCCCCATTAATCTGAGCCAGCTCCGAACCCATGCTATTTAATGAATCTTTTACCGTTTGATAAACTGCCGCCCGACTGACTTTAGTTTCCAGACAGCCTCGTCGACCGCATTTGCACAATTTCCCCTTAATATCGATAACCATATGTCCAATTTCAGCTTCACTACCGCGTAATCCTTGATGTAATTGATTATAGGTGACGATACCCGCTCCAACTGCGGAGCCAATGCGTAAATAAATTAAATTCCGGCTTTCCAGACCCCTCGCGGTTAATTCACCAAAAGCCGCTAAACCGGTAGCATTTTCCGCAAAAATAGGAACCGCAAAATTGATTGCCAATTCCGGACCAATCGGAACGTCTTTCCAGCCCAAATTTACTGCGGATAAAATTCGGCCATCCCCGGAAATAATGCCGGGCAACGCCAATACGATACAAGCTACCCGTTCTAAATCATTTTCTAATAAATCGTTGATCATAACTTTTAAAGTCGGTAACAACTCTCCAGCTTCGGTAACAAAGGCTGAAGATTGATTTAAGGCATTTCCCAGCAAATCTTCAACAATTGCATGGATCTGTCCCCCATCATCCACGTGAACCGCGCAAATGCGACGGCCTTCCGGTTTGATTTGAAGAAGTATCGGACGGCGGCCTCCGATCGAATCTCCACTGCCGGTTTCTTCAATAACTCCTGTTTGGATAAGATCGGAAACCAGCTGGCTTACCGTGGAACGACTTAACCCTGTCTTCTTGCTTATTTCTGCGCGAGATACTAAGCTAGACTCCCAGATTAGGTTCAAGACCAAGTTGAGATTTTGACTTTTTACCCACGTGTTATTCGCTCGTTCTCCCTGCAAAATAGCAACCCCTTTATTAATTACTTTGTTTGTTGTCCGCCCGAACAAAGTGTATATAAAAAATTCTCCCCATTAGCTAATAATCCTGCTTAAAAAATTTATTTTGTAATTTTTTTTTAAGAATAAGTTTACACTTGCTTTTGTCTGCAATATTATGTTAGCTCCTAGCGAATGTATTTCGAAAAACGATATTTCAAACAAACTGATGTAATATCTATGTCGTAAATAATAACAAAAAATAAGTGCCGCGTCAAGTATCCAATAAAAAAACCTCCCAACAGTAGGAAGGCCCTTGAAAACCTAAAAACCCGAAACCATCACTTACCATTACTAGCTGAGTAACAGGGGGTTGACTTATAAGTCCAGTCAACACTCCTGCCTGAAAACTAAGCCAACGATTACTCGGCGGTTTCTCCACCTAACAATGCTTTACGGGAAAGGTTAATCCGCCCTTGCTTATCAATTTCCACGACTTTAACCATGATCTCATCACCGACGCTAACTACATCTTCAACTTTGGCCACTCGTTCCTTAGCCAACTGCGATATATGGACAAGTCCTTCCTTGCCGGGCAACACTTCAACGAAAGCGCCGAAAGTCATCAATTTGGTGACTTTTCCCATATATGTAGCGCCGATCTCCACATCGCTGGTCAAACTCTTGATAATTTGCTGGGCCTTTTCACCGGCTCCGGCATCAACAGCCGCGATAAATACCCGGCCATCATCCTCAATATCGATTTCCGCTCCGGTCTCTTCAACGATTTTCCGGATCATCTTGCCGCCCGGTCCGATCACATCACGGATCCGATCGGGGTCAATCGAGAACCGGATAATACGCGGTGCATAAGGCGAAAGTTCTTTTCTAGACTCCGGAATGGCTGCCAACATTTTTCCCAAGATGAAAATCCGGCCTTCCTTAGCTTGAGCCAAAGCTTGTTTTAAAATCGCCCGGTCAATCCCTTTTACCTTGATATCCATCTGAATGGCAGTGATCCCGTCTTTGGTCCCGGCGACTTTGAAGTCCATATCGCCAAAATGATCCTCCAGGCCTTGAATATCGGTTAGAATGGCGAAATCATTGCCATCTTTTAAAAGACCCATAGCCACTCCAGCCACCGGCTTTTTAATGGGTACTCCGGCATCCATTAAAGATAAAGTGCTGCCGCAGACGCTGGCCTGTGAGGAAGAGCCATTGGATTCGACTACTTCAGATACCAAACGGATGGTGTATGGAAAATCTTCTTCATTGGGAATTACCGGAACTAAAGCCCGTTCTGCCAAAGCGCCATGTCCGATCTCCCTACGGCCGGGGCTACGCACCGGTCTTACCTCGCCGACACTATAGCCGGGGAAATTATAGTGGTGGATATAACGTTTTGATTGGTCATCGCCTAGACCGTCCAGTATCTGTTCTTCACTTACCCGTCCTAAAGTACATACAGTTAGCACCTGAGTTTGACCACGGGTAAAAAGTCCGGAACCATGGGTCCGTGGAAGTATTCCCACCTCGCAGGTGATCGGCCGGATCTCGGATAAGCCGCGGCCATCGGGACGAATTTTGTCAACCGCAATCATCCGGCGAACTTCTTCTTTAACGATATTCTCCAGAACTTCATTGATATCACTGAGAGCAGCCTGGTAAGCTTCTCCCAAAACCGACGTCAAATGAGTCTTGGTTTCTTCTTTTACTTCTTCAATTAGTGCCTCACGTTGAAGCTTGTCACTAGTCTTGATGGCGGTCACCATTTTGGCGGTGGCGTATTCCCGGACCATTTTATCGGTTTCCGGTTGCGGCTCATCCAAAACCGGTGTGATTTTAGGTTTGCCAACTTCGGCAGCAATTTTTTCAATAAAAGCGACGATTTCCTGGATCACCGAATGCCCATAGAGAATAGCTTCTAAAGCATCGTCCTCGGATATCTCATTGGCGCCGGCCTCTACCATCATAATAGCATCCTTGGTGCCGGCAACGACCAATTGCAGATCACTCTTTTCCATCTGAGCCACGGTCGGGTTAATAATAAATTGACCATCGATACGGCCGACTTTTACACCGCCAATTGGTCCGGCAAAAGGAATCTCGGAAATATGTAAGGCGGCTGAAGCACCGATCATCGCTGCTAAACTCGGCTCATTATCCGGCTCCACCGAAAGAACCGTGGTCGCTACTTGTACATCATTACGAAATCCTTCTGGAAAAAGCGGGCGCAGAGGCCGATCAATCATTCGTGCCGCTAAAACTGCGCTTTCTGCTGGTCTGCCTTCCCGTTTGATAAAACCGCCGGGAATTTTGCCAACCGCATAAAGCCTCTCTTCATAATCTACTAATAGCGGAAAGAAATCGATTCCTTCCCGGGCTTTTTGAGCCATTACCGCAGTAACTAAAACTACGGTATCACCATAGCGAACCAGTACGGATGCATTGGCTTGTTTGGCCATCTTACCGGTCTCTATGATTAGAGGGCGACCCGCTAGGGTCATCTCCCATTTTTGCATCATTTTATCCTCCTTCTTACTAATCCACTAACCTTTATCCGTTTCTGTAAATAAAGTCTATCTGGGGCATTTACTTTTCAACCCGATATCAAATACCAACCAATCCCTAACCTAATAACCAATAACTGATATTAGTATAACCCTTTATAGAAAGAAAAAGCGGGTAACCCGCTTTTTCCGACTATTTCCGGAGACCTAATCTTTCAATAATTGCCCGATAACGCTCAATATCCTTTTGATTTAGGTAATTTAAAAGGCCACGTCGTTGACCGACCATCTTTAACAGGCCGCGTCTTGAGTGATGATCCTTTTTATGAACCTTTAAATGTTCGGTCAGGTAGTTAATCCGTTCAGTCAAAATGGCAATTTGAACTTCCGGCGAACCGGTATCCCCATCATGAAGATGGTATTTAGTGATAATCTCTTGCTTTTTTTCTAAAGTCAGCATAATCAAAGTCACCTCCTTCTTTTATAAACGCCCTCCGCCGAGGGTACCGTTGGAGATTCGGGACTCCCAGCCAAGGGTTTTGCGCCTGCCAACTACGATTGATTAGTCCCGGCGCAAATCACAATTATTTTACCATAAAACCATGAAGCTGTAAATAAAATATCAAACGTCAATCAACGCCTCGGAAATAATGTCCTTTGGTGATACCTCGCCCGGTTGCGGATTTAAATTGTGAAATTACCGATTCGTTATCTGCAGCCGCCGATTCCCGGTTTTCCGCAATGGCTTTTAGAGCATTATGATATGATTGTACGAAAGGTGTCAGCTGATTGGCATGATAGGTCTTAAGCTCCAGCCGCAAGACCAGCCCCGGTACTGTCAGAATCTTTTCCAAATCCCCGTACAAACAAAGATCTTTAGCGTTAAGCAAATGCAACCGGCAGTATTGGTCGGTATAAATCGGAAAATCCAGTTGCATGCGGTCTCTCAAAAAATAATGATTGTGGCGGCATAGATTTCCGCATCCGTTTTCCGACGGGAAGGTGGAAGCTAATGGGCAATATTCCGAAATCATCAATTCCAAGGGGCCTTGAACTAAACATTCCAATTCCAGATCCGGCTGGTGCCTCCGAATCTCGCGAACCTGTTCTAAGGTAAGCTCCGGAGAGAGGGTTAGCTGCCTAATCCGCAGCCGGGGATTAGTTAAAAATGTAAGGGCATAGCTATTAAAAAAGTTAAAGCTATAGTTTAAATAAATTGGAAATTCCGTTCCGTCCAGTACCCGTTGGTAAGATCCCAAATCCGAAAGCATGAT
>DNPP01000178.1:0-596 GCA_003501365.1 Bacillota bacterium | reverse complement strand
GCCCTTCACGATTGATGCGAGGCAATCCTATTACTAAACGGGCTCCGTGCTGATGCGCCATTTGGATCGCATCCGCCAAATTGTCGGCATTCCAATGAAAATCAGTTAACTCATCTCCCCCGGCATAGATCAGATTAGCACCGGAGGTTGCCGCCGCAACGACACCCTGATAATCGGCGACCCATACACTTAAATTTTGCTGAGGGCGTTTCTTTGGCAGACTTTTCGGCGAGTCGTTGAATAGCTTGATATTGTCCAGCCTTGCATTTCGTTTGGGGTATTGCTTGAGAATATCCGCGGATAAGCCTTCGATTGCCCGGCGCCGGACTATGTTGAGCTCACTAAGAGGCATCATCACCCGCTCGGCGATCTGAACATTTAGGTCTGCCAAATAAAAGGGGGTATTACCCAGTCTACCCAGTTGCTCTTTTAATATTTCACTGGTTAGAGGACGGTTGCGGGCGGATTGCAAAACGGCCGCGGTATCCGCTATACCACTATGACCCTGTATATCAGAAAAAGTAACCTGCAAAGGCGTGTCCAGCCGGCCGGTAACCAGAGCCGTACAGGCAATTTTTAAGGCATTATTCTCCCTA
>DNPP01000119.1 GCA_003501365.1 Bacillota bacterium | reverse complement strand
TCCCGAAATTCCCACTGCCAATTGCCCAACATCGCCGCAGAATTGCTGAAGGCAAAGATTAAAATGTCATCCGTCTGATGATAACCCTCCAAGATATACAGATAGTGACCGCTGTATTCGCCACCCAATAGATACTGAGTAACCGAATCAGAATTCTGTATATTTACACCACCATGGAATTCAAAACCGTTCTGTAAATCCCGGGAAAAGTCAAGCCCGAAATTCCAGTGATTTAGAACCGATTGATAAGAGATGGCCGTCGTAAGATCGCTGGTCTCAAATACCCAGCCGGACCTGAACCATCCGGTGTATTCATTGGTAGAAACATGGCCTGTGGAGAGCGGCATATCGGAAGTGTCACTATTATAAGGATCTTTATCCCATGCGGCACCAATTGTCAGACTTCGGTTATTATTGATAAATGAACCCTGTCCGCCCCAATAATAGGTATCCATATCCAAAGGGCAGATCGGGCTAAAGCTTAATCCCCTGCCCCATACCCATTTAGTTTTCCCGATTTCATATAATAGCTTATCCACTCGACCACTCCAGAGCAGTTCTTTAAGGTCTGTTTGGAGTTGAGCCCCATCATCTTTAGCGGCCAGGCCAAATGAAAATTGGCCATTATCATTACCCATTGTATAGTCAAGAGCCAAATTAACTAATTTATGGTCTTTAAAAACCGCCGGCAAGTCCTCCCTAATATGGAAATAATCATAGCCGGTACTGATTTCCCACCCGCTTCCATCATCAACTGCTTCAGCCGGTTGAATGGAAAATATAAATATGCTCCCTAAAATAAAGACTGTTAACAGTGACCTGGTAAAAAGTTGAAACAATATCTACCCTTCCCCTTCCCTTCCCAGCTCCGGTCATCCATCATAAACGAATTTTTCCCATCATCAACGGATCAAAAATTTCGGCGGCATAGTCCCGGCTTTTAATGGCGGTAAACTCCATTATCGTTTTGCTGTCCTGTTGTTGTAATAGATTATGAATTTCGATGGTAGCAACCTCATGGCCATCGACCAACGTATAATTACTGTAATGCAGGTTTTTCAACGCCTGTCCGTTGACTGCTTTCAGGATTATTTTGGTGATTTGCAAATTATCTTTATTGATCCAGAGAGAAGCCAATTGATATGCAGTTCTCTGATCTCTGGCTTTCAAATCCATCAGATACTCTCCGTCTGTCTCAACCGTCTTGATAATGTCATAATCATCAAGATAATTAATGCCTGCAGTCTCAGCAATCCCGGCATTACCAAATAATTTTTGCTGGGCGGAGACCCGGATCGGCCTGCGTAATCCTTTCTGATACATCCAAGTGTTGTAACCGTTAACCAGAAAACAATCATCTTTCAACCTTTCCGGCATAACAAAGGTTACCAGTTGCTTGCTGCCGTTACCGAAAAAAACTTTAATCATGGAAGTGCTATTTTCTTTACCTTGAATCGATACGACCCGCAGATTTAATTCAAAGGAACCTTTGCCCGCAAGTCCCTGCCGATTAAAAATATCGATCAAAATATCGCCGGGATTCATCGCCAATGAAAGATTCGGTAAAAGACAACTTATAGCGATCAATCCGATAATGGCCAAAAAGCTAATTTTCCCTAAAAACCGTAGGTCAAAATTCATTCTTTATTACCTCCAGCTTGTTATTTATGACGCAAGATTTCTACAATATTTAACCGCGACGCTTTAATCGCAGGATAAAAAGCTGAAACTAAAGTTGCCAATACCACAATGATAAAAGGAAAAATTCCATTCATCAGTGATAAATCAAAAGAGAGCGGCACCGGGTGGTTGATTGATGGCGGTATATAAGTGATATGCTGTTGATTGATCAAACTGCCTATCCCGTAACCTGCGAGCAGTCCGATAATTCCGCCCATGAAGCCGATGATGAATCCTTCCTCAGTTAATAAAGCCAATATTTGATAGCGTTTGGTGCCGATCGAGCGCATCGTGCCAATTTCATTCATCCTTTCAAAAAAGGCCATCGACATAATTTCCAATATGCTTACCAAAGCAAGGAAGAAGACCACAATTGACATAAAATAAAAGATTACCTCATATAAACTGCGGACCTGGTGGTAAAATTGAGCCAAATCGGACCAGGTCTTGATCTCCAGTTTCAATTGGTTTTTGGCGAATTGTTTTTTTAACCAGGCGGCGGTAGAGCCGGTCGATTGAATATTCTTAAGACTCACAATAACCTTATCGACCCCATCGGTGTTTAGCAAGCTTTGAGTGGCGTTAACCGGTAGGTATACATAAACATTATCTGCCTCTGTACTTCCGGTGCTAAAGGAACCGGATACCTGGAAACTGCCTGCATTGTATGCACCGTCCAATGTAGTGGTCATTAGGGAGAGCCATTCTCCTTCCTTCACTCCCAGTTTTTGCATAACCCCCTTGCCCACTAGCATTTTGTCAATATCACCCGGAAGAATTTTGGTACCACTGGTTATCATGATGTTTTGCATCTGGCTATTGCCGGGTTCAATACCCTCGCCAACCGCAATGGTACTGACCTTTTCAGTGCCCACAATCCCATTCACACCCAAAGATGTGGTGTAACTCCGGACTTCTTTTCCAACTGTCAACAATTGTCCGACTTTTTTCAGATCGGATCTACGTAACAGATGTCGCTGATTGTCATTATCCCAGAAATGTTCCGCCGCGATCTGCAAGTTACCGTATTGGGCCACCGCCATCCCCTTTAACCCTTCAAAAGTCTGAGCGATATAACCATTGACCAGAAAAAGAACTCCAACTCCAATTGAAATAATCAATAAACTCAAAAACGAACGGCGCTTATTACGCCGTATATTCCGCCAGGCGATCTTGAACACCTTGGTTTTCCTCCTTTGAAATGATACAACCGTCTTTGATCCGGTATATCTGCTTGGCATATTGATTTAGAGAAAGGTCATGAGTAACAATCACAAACGCCACTTTGTATTTTTGGTTTAGTTCCAACATTAGTTCCATGATTTTAAGCCCGGTCTCCGAATCAAGATTGGCAGTGGGTTCATCCGATAAAACCACCTCTGGCCTGGTTACCAAAGCCCTGGCAATTGCCACTCTCTGTTTTTGGCCGCCGGAGAGTTGAGCCGGCAAACGGCGGGCATACTGAGACAATCCGACTTGATCTAAAATCTCCGTTACTCTTTTCTCCCGCTCCGCCCGACGGATCTTCTGTAACAATAACGGATATTCGATATTCTCTGCAGCGGTTAAAACCGGCATTAATTCGAAAGATTGGAAGATCAACCCGATCTTATCCCGGCGGATTTCGGTCCGCACACTATCGCTAAACTTGGTAATTGGTAGATTATCCAAATAAAGTTCTCCTTTGGAAGGCTGATCAATTCCGGAGAGTAGATTCAGTAAAGTTGTTTTGCCACTACCGGAGGGTCCGTTGATGATCGTAAAATCGCCCGAATTAATTTCAAAGTCAACGCCCCGCAGGGCATAAACCTGTTCCGCCGCAGTACGGTAACATTTTTCCAAGTTACCGGCCTTAATAATCGCCATGATTTTTTCTCCTTTTTCATCGATTGGTATTACTTCATTTTAGTACATTGGCCAATCCGTTGTTTAGCAAAACACTGTTCGGATAAATTTTTTACGCTTCATGAAAATGATTCATGGCCTCAGTACGATTGCCTTTTTTTAAATACGCCCTGCCCAACCAATTATGATTATATAGATCCCGGCTAAATCCGACATCCACTGAGAGAATGATTTGCCTAACAAAAAAAGCAGGAGTAATTTCTCCTACTTTTGGATGATAGCCAAACCCCAAATGGGGTCAAACCATTCTATGGGTCCTGATAATCAATGCAATTACTTACTTCTTCCAGTGTTAGTGAAACTCCGGCAACTGCAGGAATTTAATTTTATGATCCGAAATAAAGTGAAAAGCTAAACGAGGAGGTATTTTCTGTGCGCAAAAAACTGGTAAACATTTTAATTGCAATAATATTGTGTTTTATGATTAGCATTCCGTGTTTCGCATTCACCGAGATCCCCCGGCGCGAATATGCGGTTGGCTGGCAAATCTCCCAGCCGGCTAGTGGTTTTAGTTTAAAAATACCATACCAAACCGATTTTTATATTCAACCAATTTTTACAGTTTCCATGTCGCATCAGGAAACCATAACCTACGGCCATTACGCCCTCGGATTGCGGGGCATCTACAATCTCCAACCCCATCAAGACCTTTTGCCATACACCGGGGCGGCTTTAGGTTATGCCCATAGTTTTCGAAAAAAAACTGATTCCGATTCGGATTCCAATTCCGGATCCAGTGACGGCAGCTTTGCTTATCAAGCTTTCTTCGGAGTCGAATACCAAAAATACTTGATCCGTCCCGCCCTTGAGGTTGGTATCGGAGGCTCCAATAAATCCGACGGCACCTTTCAAGCCGGCGTAATATTCAACCTTTCAGTGATGTATTACTTTTGAGCCTATTTCGCTCCGCAACAGACCCGGTTCTTGCCGTTGTCTTTTGCATGATAAAGGGATTTATCCACAAACTCCAATAGTGAAATCCTGTCACTGGCGTGGTCCGGAAATGTCCCCACCCCGATGGAAACTGAAATAGGACATTTTAAAGTCTCCTCAGACACAGGAATCCCGACAACCACTTGACGGATTCGTTCCGCGATATGCAAAGCCAATTTATTATGGGTATCTCTTAAAATAACCGCAAACTCTTCACCGCCATAACGGGCAAAAATGTCTTGTTCTCTTACTACTTCGGATATTACGGAAGTCATTACTTTTAATAGTTGATCCCCGGCCGGATGACCGTATGTATCATTATATTTTTTGAAATTATCGACATCCATTAATATTAATGATAACGGCAATTCTTGATTAAGTGCCCGGTCAAATTGCCACTCGAGCTGCTCATTGAAATAACGGCGGTTATAGAGTCCGGTTAAACCGTCCGTGTCGGCTTTTTGCTTTTCCTGATTTAGATTCAAAATATTTTGAATCGCCATACTGGCTTGACTGGTGATACTGGTAAGAATCTGGGTTTCCTGGTCGTTTAAAATATAACTGGTCGGGTTGGTGATAACAAGCGCTCCAACGACTTCACCACTGATTACCAAAGGAAATGCAAACAATGACTCAATCGGGATCTCTTCAAAGGTTCGCACCAATTCCGGATGTTTGCGAATATCGGAACATAACAGCGGCTCTTTGAACACGATAATCGGCGCCAAAGCAAGGCTATGTTTGCTTAAGGGATTGTAATGATATCGCTCAACCCAATTTTCTTCCCAGCCCAAAGAGTCATAAATTTTTAAGCTTTCATCATCAAACAACATCATAGCTACCATTTGGGCCGTATTGGTTTGACGAATCGTCTTGGTGATCTGATTGAAAATCTGATCCAGATCTGAACTGGCATTTATTTCTTGAGAAAAACTGTTGAGTCGCTGTAAATCAATATTCCAACGGGTTAAGGTCTTGGAAACCTCTTCTTTCACTGAGAATGTTTGCTTAATCAAATAACCCCCGATAATTCCTGCTAAGTAGAGATACCCCACTTTGAGCACTAACGAAGGCATCCACATCATCCCCAATAGTGTTCCGGAATAAAATGAGGCACCCAAAAGCAGCATTGACATCAAAGTACACCAGAGGATAATTCCCGGGTATTTATAACGCAAAACCGCAAGTAATACCGGGATAAATAAAAATGGATATAAATCGCTGGCGGCGCCCCCGGTCTCCGCAATCATAAAACCGATGACCATCACATCAATAGCTATGAAGACAAAACGTAACCAGCGGGTAGCAAGCTTTCGTAAGGACGGCAGCAACAGACAGCAGAAATTTAAAACCAAATAAGCCCCGGCTATGCTGTAATTGATTTTGGTGTTATGTAGTCCTAATGCGCAAAATATTAAGACAGCATTTATAACCGCTGCCTTGACTCGAATCTCAGCCAGAGTAATTCCAAAGGTCCGGTCTTTATTTCTTCGACGTTTTATTCTTGGTTCCACATTGCATACTCCTATTTCGAACACACCTTAAGTAGATATGGACGAAAACCAATCATCGCGGTATAGTTGGCCAAAATAAGCAGCTCTTCACCCTCAGCGATCCGTGCGGTCAATTCTTTAAAAGCACGTTTAGGCATGTAATCTACTGTCAAAGGCAAATTGGGTGGATTGGAATATTTAACCCGAAGCGCCATATCACCGGCACGAGTACCGCTGGTCACAATTTCTTTCACCTGCGCGACCTTCCATAAATTCTCCAATGACACATCCCAAATCCAAGATACATCGGTACCGTCGGCGACGAGATCATTTAACAACAACAAAATCCGTTTGTTTCCTTGCGCCTGGCTTAATAGTTCAATGATATGATTAAAACCCACCGGATTCTTTACCAA
>DNPP01000214.1 GCA_003501365.1 Bacillota bacterium | reverse complement strand
TACCCGACTTCAAGGATGAAGGCGGTGCGCCGCCTCTTTTCGAGGATGAAAAACGGCGGTTGTCATCGGAAGCCTCATATAATTGCCAGTCGAAAGACCATGGATGGTGAAGACATTCAAGAACCCTGGATGAATAAAGGGAGGACCGGAAGCCGTAGGTTCCGGCGGCCTTTTGGTGACTTTTGGGCCGCTCCAAAAGTCACTCAGCCGGTGAAAACCGTGGATCATCAAAACCGGCATTCATTTTAATCTTGAACCAAATCCGTCGACCATCAAAACCTGCATTCATTTTATGCATTAAATACACCTTGCGGCGAAGCTTGTATCTTTCAAAGATAGAACCAAAAACAGCTAAATCAGTTACTGATGAGCAAATTGAATATATCAAAGGAAAACTCGATACTATTGCCGAGTTGAATCATGAAGAGATACGGTTTTTGAACCAAACAATTGTTCAAATCCGGGAGATGAAGTCGAAGGCTAAGAATTTGAACCAATAATAGTCGCTTGTGTCAAGGGGGATTGGAGAGGAAAAACTATCACGTTCAACCCAATTCGCCCTAAAAGGCGGCTGTAAAGGAGAGACCCACAATGTTTTGTCCAAAATGCCGCGCCGAATTTCGCGAAGACTATGTTTTTTGTAGAAAATGCAATACCGATCTGGTAGACGAACTCCCACCGTTAGAAGCCAAAAAAGTAATTCAATATTCCCAAAACCCGGAGAGATTGCTAATCTCGGTCCTTGACGACTGTCAGGCAAGAGTGGTGGAGTCTCTTTTAAGGGCTTATTACATACCGGTCCTCCGAAGGTACAACGGAGTGGGACACTATTTTCAATTATATTGGGGATTTACCGTTTTTGGAATTGAACTCTATGTTCCGGCTCAAGCCTTATCAATTGCCCAAGCAGTTTTGGACGGCAAGATTGAGGCTCAAGAAGTTGTCTTAACCGATATCGAATGGGTTGAAACTAGGAGACTACGGAAAAGCTATCAAAAGAGGCGAAAGTTGCGCGGGTTGATTATTATTCTGATTAATTGTATCAATGGAACGGGGATTTTTCTGTTTGCAGCGTACGGTTTGTATTTATTGTTTCATTATCGTAAGAAGATTCGGATTGGGAGACGGTATTAATAAGGAAGTCGGTTGGGGGTCACTTGACTGGATAATTCAAAAGATGAACGCTTATGCCGTCGACCGGCGGATAAATCCACCGGCTACAAGATGGAAGGGCTTTGCCCTGTGACGGAACAAAGATTGGCGCAAAAGAATTCAGGGGTGAGTTGTCATCATTCATTCAGCCAGGGCAGAGAAGTCATTCTGATCGCAACGATGAACAACGCCAAGTCAATTATCGTCTTCCATAGCCATCCACATCTGTTTCGACTTATAAGATAACAGCAATAACGTTTCTAACCCGATTAAGCGCCATAATAATTGGCAACTCGAATCAGTTGATTATCTTTATCCTGGCCATAAATATTCACATTCAAAGTTTTTCCGCCTTCAAGGAGGAAGGCGGGGCGCCGTCTCTTTTCTCGGATGAAAAACGACGGTTGCCGTCGGAAGCCTAAGCAAAATTGCCAGTCGAAAGGCCAGGGATGGCGAAGACTTACTAAAAACCGGGATGAATGAGGGAGGTTCGGAATCCGTAGGTTCCGACGGGGGGATTCAAAAGGGTAGCCCGCCCTACCCTTTTGTCCTGGAGGGTGTGGGAGGTAGGAATAGCCGCCCATCGGCCCTAGGTAAGTGCTAATAATGGTTTCTATTTTTTGCTTTTATAGTAATCAGGTTTATCAATAATGAAGTTGATTGGATATTGAAACAGTGCTTAACCGGATAATTCAAAAGATGAACGAAATATTGTGGGAAGGATTTCGCATTTTCGGAGGTAATGGATATGAAAATTAATTTTTTAGCCAGAGCATTATTATCGATTATCTTTGGGATGGGTCTATTGTGTATTGGATTTTATGGTTTTTTGATGGCCGTCTTTTCCGTAAGTCAGCGATTTTATGTACCATTTGTGTTGATAGTAACAGGAGTGTTTATTGTTTTGGTTGTGCTGGGAGGGCTTCGATTGGTGAATCCCAGAATTCTTACAATCATTCTGGTTTCATTTTTGGTAATCTGCACAGTAACGGTAACCGGGTATGAGACCGCGCAACACTATTATAAAAGCTTGCCGACAGTTAATGAGCAAGGGGTTGATTTAAATGAATATAAACCTTTCACAACTGGAACAAAAGCTGTCCGGTTAGGGGGCCCGGCATCTTTAAAAATAAGAACCGGCTTACCGACGATTGATGGAGCAACGGCTCTTTATCCGTTATACTCCGCTTTTGCCCAGGCTGTTTATCCGCAAGGAGAATACAACGTCGATCGCAGTGAAGTCATGTGTAATAATACAATCGGAGCTTATGATAATCTAATCGATGGCAAAACTGATATCATCTTTACCGCCCGTCCGTCAAGTGAACAGCTTGAATCGGCACAAAAAAGAGGGATTGAGTTGAAACTTACCCCAATCGGACGGGAGGCATTTGTCTTTTTTGTAAATGCCAAGAATCAGGTAAAGGAACTTTCCGTGAGTCAGATCCAAGACATTTATTCCGGTAAAATAACCAATTGGCAAGAAGTCGGCGGGAATTACGAAAAAATTAGGGCGTTTCAACGGCCGGAAAATAGCGGCAGTCAGACGATGCTCCAAAAATTAATGGAAGGAAAGACTCTTATGAGGCCGCCGAAGGAAGATATAGCTACCGGGATGGGTGAAATTATCGAAGAAACAGCTGGTTATCGAAATTATAAAAATGCTATTGGTTACTCATTTCTCTTTTTTGCCACCGAAATGATTCGAAACAACCAGATACACTTACTAAAAGTAAACGGTGTTTATCCTGAACGAAATTTTATCCAAAGTAAAAAATACCCTCTGGTAGCCGAGTTTTATGCTGTTACTGCCGGTAGCAAAAATCCCAATATCAAAGCATTAATTGAATGGATTTTGTCGCCGGAAGGTCAATATTTAGTAGAAAAGACCGGTTATACTCCGATTAAATGACGGGAAAGTTATCCAAGATATACAAAATGGATACTGGGAATTTACCTTTTCCGACAAACTCTTCGGGCAGTGTGACTAACGAGGTTTAAGAGTCAAAACAAGGATACTATGATATAATAAACATGAATAATACTCTAAATATGGGTTGGCGTTATTAAGAAGAATTCAAGCTGATCAAATTTGATCGAGGTGATTAAGATGCAAGCCCTTCGTGGATATTTTAACGGGAAAGAATTTATTCCAATGGAAAAAGTGAATATTAAGCCTAATCAAAAGGTGATTATTACCATCCTTGATGAATATGTAAGCACTGAGTCCAAACCTTTTAAGAAGTATATCGGTAAATTGGATACGGCAAGTTTTCAGGAGATAACTGGGGCCTTAAAGGAAACCGAAAAGGTTGATCTTAATGAATGGTAATATAGTCGATACGAATGTGATCATAAAAATGCTAAATGGTGATTCCGAAGCGATTCAAATTTTTGATTCGTTAGATCATATTCATATTTCAGTGATAACAGCCGGTGAACTTTTTTATGGAGCGAATAAATCCTCACAAAGAGAAGAAAACCTGGAACTTTTTAAGGACTTTCTTCGTGAGTATCCGATGATCGGCATTGATGAGAAAACTAGTCAAATTTACGGTGAGCTTAAAGCTGGATTGGTTAAAACGGGAATGAATATCCCGGAGAACGATTTATGGATCGCAGCAACAGCATTTCAACATGATTTGACTGTTGTTTCGTTTGATTCCCATTTTAAAAATTTAAAACTATAGAGTAACGGTGAATGTCTGTGGTTATATTACGTTTCCATCAAAGGAAGTTGGATCATCCGGCTTCCTTTTTTATATCCCCACCGGATCTGCCCTTTACCATTATAATTTAAAAAATAACGCCCGGTAAAATTACCAGGCGTTAAAGTATCCCCTTATGATTACGTCAATCCTTCAAATCTATCCACTCTTACTTCTGCGAAATCGCCAAACCTTCCTCCAGCGCTTCAATAATATCATCCGGATGCTCGATCCCGATGGAAAGACGGATTAGGTCGGGCGTTAAACCGCTGGCCTTTTGCTGCTCCTCGCTCAGTTGGGAGTGAGAGGTCGACGAAGGATGCAACACCAAACTCTTGGCATCGCCGACATTGGCCAAATCCGAAAACAAAGTGATATTGTCGATAAACTTTACCGCGGATTCATAACCGCCTTTAATGCCGAATACCACCATGCCGCCGAAACCGTTCGTAAGGTACTTTTTGGCTACCGGATAGGAGGGATCGTCGGGTAATCCGGGATAACGGACCCAAGCCACCCGTTTGTCCTTTTTCAAGAACTCCGCCACTTTTAAGCCATTCTCGGAATGTTTTTGCATCCGGATTGGCAGGGTCTCAATTCCTTGAATAAAGATCCAGGCGTTATCCGGTGAGATGGCAGCGCCCAAGTTGCGCAGGGGTACGGTGCGATAACGCATGGCATATGCAATCGGAGCCAGAGCTTCCGGGAGGTCGTAGGCCCATTTCAAGCCGTGATAGTTGGGGTCCGGTTCGCTAAGTAAAGGAAATTTTTGGTCCTTCCAATTAAACTTGCCCGAATCGGTCACGATTCCTCCGATCGCCGAGCCATGACCGCCTAACCATTTGGTCAGCGAATTGACGACGATATCGGCGCCATAATCAATGGTCCGGAGCAGGTAGGGAGTAGTAAAGGTGCCGTCTACTATCAACGGCAACTTATGAGCATGAGCAATTTTAGCAACTTCACCGACATCGGTGAAATCGAGGACCGGATTACCGATGGTTTCCAGATAAAGTAATTTGGTCTTGGAAGTAATGGCTTTTTCAAAATTCTTCGGGTCTTTGGGGTCGACAAATTTGGTGGTGATTCCAAACTGGGGTAAAATCGCATCGAACATCGTGTATGTGCCGCCATATAGGTTGTTGGCGGAGACGATTTCATCACCGTGTTTGGCGATATTGATGATTGCATAATGGATGGCGCTGGTCCCCGATGCAGCGGCAACTGAAGCGGCGCCGTCTTCAAGAGCGGTTACTCTGTCTTCCAGTATGGCCTGGGTGGGGTTTCCAAGTCGAGAGTAAATGTTTCCCAATTCCTTCAGTCCGAAAAGATTGGCGCCGTGCTCAGTGTTCTTAAAAACAAAAGAACTGGTGCGATATACCGGCACGCCCCGAGATAA
>DNPP01000027.1:5570-8619 GCA_003501365.1 Bacillota bacterium | reverse complement strand
GGGAAGTTTTGAGCATACGCGCCATCTGTTCATTGGCGTAACGAATTTTCAAATCGGGGGTAATGTATGCCAGACCGTCCATACTGGAAGCAAAAAGTGTAGCAACCAAGGCGTTTGACTCTTCCAGGGAAAATCCGACCGTACCAGTACCAGCTCCAGCTCCAGCTCCCTTATTGATAGCCATTGAAACACCTCGTCATCGTATTGCGTAATTATGAATTTTTTTCTGCTTTTTATATCGATTCTGTTCATTACCATATTAGGGTATTGTAAATCCGTTTTTTATATAATTATCCGAATATAAACATAATTCGATTCTTTGCAATATTTTCCTTTATTATCCTCAAAAACCAAGCCGATACCTGTACCTTGCTTTGTAACCCCTTTTACCCGTCAGTATTGATTGGCTCACAATTCGATAGTTGAGATAAACATCCGATCCCCCTCTTCTTGACAAAAACCCCATCATTTAATAAACTACAATAGCATTCAGATTATGTTAAAGGTCTTTATTTTCAAGCATACACAGCCAATCCGGGGTGGCCGACTCCTTGCTCTTTTTACTAATAACCGGAAACCAGAAACTAATCACTATTTTTCATTGGGGGAATTGTCATGAACGCTTTCTGGCTTGCTTTTGCTATGATTTTCCTGGCCGAACTGGGGGACAAGACTCAACTAGTCGCCCTAACTCTGTCCACTTGCTATAATGCGAAAGTGGTATTGTGGGGTATTTTCTGCTCAACCTTGGCAATCCACGTGTTTTCAGCGGGAATCGGCCGGTTGATGGGAGGCTTTCTCCCGACCAATTGGATTGAATTTGCCGCCGGCATCGCTTTTATCGCTTTCGGCTTCTGGACCCTGCGGGGTGATTCATTGGATGACGACGAAAAATCTTGTGATACCAAAAAACAGACCTCACCGTTCTGGCTGGTTTTTGTAACCTTTTTCCTTGCCGAACTGGGTGACAAGACCATGTTAAGTACAGTAACCCTGGCCGCAACGAACCCCTTTATCCCGGTTTGGATCGGTTCCACCCTGGGTATGGTACTCTCCGACGGTCTGGCGATCCTGATTGGAAAAATCCTAGGAGCTAAATTGCCGGAACGGATAATCCAAATCGGTGCTTCCCTAATCTTCTTTGGATTTGGAATTTACAGCGCCGTCCAAGGCGGTTCCAAACTACCGTACTATGCATGGATCGCGGGTGGAATAAGCATTCTAATATTGCTTTATATTTTTTTCCACAACCAATTGCCAATCTGTTCAAAAAAAGAAAGACCAAACGTAGTAACAGAATCTGTTAAAGAAGTAGCTACGACCAAAAAGGAGCAATCCCGATGAACCTAAAGGGCTTTATCTTCGACTTGGATGGCACGCTACTCAATACCATACCCACCTGTTTAGTCGCTTTTCGAAAAAGCTTTCAAATAAATCTCGGACGGGATTATTCCGACCGGGAGATCATCGCTTTATTCGGACCAACCGAAGAGGGCATCTTCAAAAAATTATTGCCGGATCGTTGGCAAGATGGGTTAAAAGAGTATTTATCGGAGTACCAACGACTGGAACGGGGTAAATCACCTTTTCCGGGAATCATTGAGTCATTGTCATTATTGAAAGAAAAGCAGCTTCATTTGGCGATAGTATCGGGTAAAGGGCCCGCCAGTATGGCAATATCATTAAAAGAGTCCGGATTACGGCCTTATTTTGAAACGGTCGTCACCGGTTCCGAGCATGGGGCCGAGAAGCCGGTCTATATCCGGGAGTTGCTGAAAAATTGGAAGGTGGCGCCGGAGGCAGTCGCCTATGTCGGTGATACGGTCTATGATATCAAAGCCGCCAAGGAGGTCGGTCTCCTGCCTATCGGCGCGCTATGGGCGGCAACCGCCGAGGTCGAACAAGTTCAAGCTGCGCATCCGTTGGTGTCATTTACTGACGCCATGGCCTTTAAAGAATGGATTGAGATTACCGTTTGATTTAATCGGGTTATTCCGGATGGCCGAATGGCTTTTGCGATTCACTCAAAAAAGGCGGCGTTTTTTAGAAGCAACCGGTCTTCCGTTTATTGATCCGGAACGATCGATTATCGATCGCTCGTTGTACCGCCAAAATCCCGTCTAGGTGATCGTATTCATGTTGAATCAGCTCGGATAAATCATCATCAACCTCCCAGTTACAGTCGTTCCACTGCAAATCTTTATAGCTGATTTTTGTCCGGCGAAACCGGTTGACCTCTACTTCCAATCCGGGGAAACTCATGCAGTCATCCCATAATTGTATTCTCTCACTCCCAAATTCCAATTGCGGATTAATCAAGGTGTAGGACTGCCCCTCAAAATTCATATAAATGAGCCGTAAAAATTCTCCAATCTGTGGCGCAGCGATGGCCCTGCCGAAACCATATTTGGTCCTGAAATTGAATAATGTGTCGCGTAAATCGTTGGAAACTTGTTGAGCCATGACCAATTGCTCTTTGGCTACTTCCCGGGAAACCTGGTATAAAGATTGATCTCCCAATAGTAATATTTCCTGGATCGCCATGTTTTTTCCCTCCGGATTTTAATCGTAAATCCTAGTTTTATCTTCACGACCGGCTAAAACTTTTCATATCTATATCAATAAAAAGTCTTTCGCGGGAAAGGTGCTTGCCATGAGACGTTTTTCTTTCCGAATCTTTATCCTGGTCTTACTGTTTTTTGGTTCAGGAATAACGACAAATCATTCACTAGCCTCCGGGCCGGTATCGGAGATTCGGATTGCCATCAGTGGGGATTTCGGACTACTATACGCGCCCATGTTGATCGCGGATAAGCTGCAAATCTTTGAAAAATATGGTTTAAAACCGGTTTGGCAAAGTTATGGTACTGAAATTGGAGTACGCAATGCATTAATCTCCGNNTATTTCCTGGATCGCCATGTTTTTTGCCTCCGGATTTTAATCGTAAAAATCAATCAGAAACTTTCAACCCTTTTCATAAGATAAAAGAATCGCAAGGCATTCGTTCTATTACCACAGAGCGCACAGAGTTTCCAAAGTAAATTCAAA
>DNPP01000027.1:3200-5361 GCA_003501365.1 Bacillota bacterium | reverse complement strand
GGAGTACGCAATGCATTAATCTCCGATACGTCCGATATCGGATATATGGGGATTCCATCTTCACTCATTGGTTGGGATCAAGACTGTCCTTGGAAAATCGCTATCGGATCAACAGTGGTTCCCCTGGGATTAGTCACTAATGTACCGGAACTTAGACATTTGAAAGATTTAAAAGCCGACGACAAGATCGGCGTACCCGCTCTTGATAGCGTTGAACATATTCTGTTGACAATGGTCGCTGAAAAAGAATTGGGTTCCCCGGCAGCATTGAATTCAAATATCAAGGTCCTATCGCACTCGGAGGCTGCTGCTGCCTTGATCGCCAAGCAAAACCTGACTGCTCATTTTGCAATTCCTCCATATTTGTTTAAGGAATGCCTCATTCCCGGCCTTCACTCTATAACCGGCGACAGTGTCATCTTGGGACATCCCTTCTGCTACAACGTTGGAGTTGCATCATTACAGTTTCACAACAATAAGCCTTTACAGTATTTTGCTTTTATCAAAGCCATCGATGCCGCTATATTCTGGCTTAATCATAATATGCGGGCAGCCGCCCTTTTATTGGCGTCTGATTTCAGATTGACCCCGGAGAGAGTTCTTCAATACATGACCTGGTCCCGGATGAAATATACTACTAAGCTATGTGGGATCATGCAATTTGCCTATTTTATGAAAAGGGCCGGATTCATCAAGAAAATCCCCCGCAGTTACTCCGAGATTGTCTGGGATAATGTCTATTTGTAATATCGATGTTAACAATACCCAACAGTCGCCCTCTTCGTTGGTATTCTATGTAAGATTAATGTATAATATATTTACACGAATTGAAACGGAGAGGATTAAAGTTGAAACTACGAAGCATCAAAAATCGCCTTAATCATTTCACCCTTACTAAACTGATCATTATTGGGCTGGCAACGATTCTCGCCCTGTTTACTATCGTTAACATCACTGTCTTACTTGGTATTCACGGGATTGTAAAAAGTTATGAAACAATTGTAGAAAATGACGCCGTCCGTACCAATCAGGTTGATTTGGAGCGGATTTTAAATAATTTCAATTATATTTATCAATTTGCCCTCAATGACATCTCCCAAACCAAGTCCTTAACTTTCGATAACGGCACCGCTCTGATGAGTTCCTTACTGGATATTGATGTAAACGCCAAAGAAATTCTTAGTTATCTCAATAAAAATAACTCCAAAGAGAATAACCAATCCCTTTTGAAAAATTTACGAAAGAGCCTAGCCT
This sequence comes from Bacillota bacterium, assembly GCA_003501365.1. Lineage (GTDB taxonomy): Bacteria > Bacillota > UBA4882 > UBA8346 > UBA8346 > UBA8346. The sequence continues at coordinate 4,107 of DNPP01000027.1, read as the reverse complement.
TTACGCGCCGATACAAATCTACCAATGACATTGATAGTGTAGAGGCTCTCAATGATATCTCAAACGGAATTAATTCGCTGCGGACGATTATTTACAATGATGTGTTGCCACTATTAAGCGCCACTGTCGACAGCTCAACCGAGCAAGCAAAGGCTACCACCAATATTGCGATCTGGATAATCATCGGCTTCAATCTTCTGATTTTTGGGTTGGTTGTTTTGCTGATCCTAATCATTCGCAGCGTATTGACCAAACATCGCGTTCCGATTATTGAAACTGCTACTTTCTCGGCAAACAGCGCCCAGGATGTCTCCCGCTATACCTTTGCCAACAAAGAAGCAGTCAACCAAATTAAAGAAGTTTTCTCGGAAATGAGCCGGGCATTTGAAGGCATTACCGAAAGTACCCAGGATTCTACGGTTGGTATTCAAAAAATTACTGAATCAACTGAAAAGGCTGCCCAATCTCTTAAAACGCTATCCGACCATGCCTTAACAATTTTTGAGAATTTGAATCAAAATCAAAATGAAATTCAGGGGAGTGAAGATCACCTGATGCAGCTGCGTGATAAAATCAACGAATCAACGGACCGTATCCAAACCAATGCGGAGATTGCCGATGCGTTGCACGATCGGATTGTAACCTTAACCACTCAAGTCGAAGGAATTGATGAAATCCTACAAACCATTGACAATATTAAGGAACAAACCACAATGTTGTCGCTTAACGCCGGAATCGAAGCCGCCCGGGCTGGAGAACATGGCAGGGGCTTTGAAATCGTGGCCAAGCGGATCCGTAATCTCTCCGAGCAAACCGGAGAATCCACTTCGGCGATTCAGGAAATAATTCATAATGTTCAAACCTCAGTGGTCGAAGTTGAAACCGCCATGGCCAAAGTGATTGAAGG
>DNPP01000027.1:0-2878 GCA_003501365.1 Bacillota bacterium | reverse complement strand
TGAAAGTCCAAACAACCATTAAAAGCATCATGCAACAGGCCAACCTTCAATTAAACGCCACCCGGGATATTGAAGAATCTTCGGAAAAGATAACCAACGAGGTTCAACAAATTTCCGCCTTGTCCCAAGAAGTTTACGCTTCAATGGAAGAACTGTCAGTTGAGGCTGAAAATGCGCTCGAACAGTTAAAATTAGTTGATGACAATATTCAACAAACCTCCGAAATTGCCAACAACCAGGAATTGCTGGCCAGAAAAGTAAACGAACATGTGGCGTTGTTGTAATGAAGGTACCGGGTTCATTTATTTACGCTGTAAAAATCTCCGCATCCAAAAACCGCTACTCCTTTCCGCTTCGGATTGATCTGTTGCTGGTTCTGGTTCTAGTTTTCTCTGAGATTTTGGGCGGATTTGATATAAAACAAAAGTCCCCGCCAAATAATCATGTAGGGTGCGCTTTTTTTTCTGCCAACCCACCATCCAAAACCCGCCAAAAAGAATTAGTACGGAGAGCATTTTTCCCCAGTACCGGATCACTGCCCGGCCCCGTGAAACAGTTCCCCCTTCTTTAGTGGTCACGTACAAACTCATGATCCTTTTGCCAAATGTGGCCCGGTATTTGGAACTTTCAAACCCGATAAAATAAACCCCGCTTAGTGCAACAGCAAATACCGCCCCGAAACCGATTGCAAAAGATCCGATAATCCGGAAATCGACCCCATGATGTCCGAGCCAAGACATTCCATATATTATTCCACCGATAACCCCTGCCAATATTGCTACAAATGCTGATAAAATAAGCAAATCAAGCATTAAAGCGCCCGCCCGCCTCCAAAACCCGGCGTAGTAACGATCGGCATTAATCATTAACTCCAAGGGAGTTTTCTTTTTTTCTTTCGTGCCGGGAGTAATGTCTTCCAGAAAACCACATTTGGAGCAGGCAATTTGATCCTTTTCCAACTCGGCGCCGCATCGCAAGCAATGCAAATTTTTCCCTCCTAAACCTAAACAAGGCCAATTCTTTTTATGTTATCGGCATTTTTTGAGTATTGATTAAGAATTAAATTTCTTCCAATAATCTATCTTATATAAAAAGCTCTCGAGGAATATCGACAGCTTTTTCACTTCCTTTAATTTCAGCTCCACAATAAGTTCGCCATCATCATCTGCATTTTTAACAAAAATTACGAGCGGCTCTATAAAGAGTAAACTCTTAATTAGGGTCTACTGAAAAAGTCAATAACTTAAACCAACTCACCCTTGCCCTCTCTTTGTATTGGCAAATAGAGGGTAACCACAATGCTCTGATGCCTATCACTTCATATCACACAACTTCTCTAAAATTCTTGCTTTTCCATATAATTAAGCACTTGGTCAAAACTCTTTACCGAGGTTGTTGCGCCCATATTTTGCACACATAGAGCGCCCGTCGCATTGGCCAACATGCCGCATCGCTCTAAATCCCAGCCTTTTAACACTCCGGTTAAAAAACCGGCTACAAAATTATCGCCGGCGCCGGTAGTATCCACTACCTTCGTGGGATAAGCTGCTATGTTGTGAGTTTCACCAGCGCTTTTAATATAACATCCCTTGTCCCCTAACTTAATGACTACCGTTTTAACTCCGGAACGTAGCAACGCGTCCGCCATTTTTTCCGGTTTGGTTTCCTTGGTTAAGTAAGCCGCTTCAATAAGACTGGGCATAAAAATATCGGTGACTTTTAGTATATTTGTAATACCTTCAAAGCCCAGTTTGGTGACATCATGAGTAACATCCGCCGTAGTAATCACATTGTGTTCATGCGCTATTTTAAATATGGTTTCTATTCCGCCCCGATCCAGCAGCGGCATTCCAAAGATGCTCCCGATATTTACAATCTTAGTCTGCTTAATCATTGAAAGATCGATATCATTAATGGTAAAAACATCATTATTACCCGGACAAAAAACGAAATTGCGTTCGCCTTTTTCATTGATAAGTACAATGCTGACTGCAGTTTTCGTAGTAGCATCGATTTTTACATTTTTTACATTCACCCTATTTTCGGCGGCCTGATTAAGGGCGATCTGTCCAAAAGGATCGCGGCCCACTTTTCCCGCCAGGCCAACTTTAGCGCCAAGCCGGGCCATGACAATAGCCTCGTTAATTGCATCCCCGCCGGGCATGAGCTTAATTTCATCGGCGATGGAAGTATCAATCGAAAAAATGTTCGAATTTACGGGTCTGACAAGCAAATCAGCTACAATAAGTCCAATACATAAACAATCACAGGTTTTATCCATCGTTGCTATCCCTCTCTATGCTGCCGAGCCGGCGATCCGGTATTGATTAATGCAGAAACCAGTATCATGCGTCCTAAGCGCAGCCGGTAGCCTTTGTAAAACCTATACCTTGATATTATAATGATTAACGGGCATAAAAGGGCATGAAAGCCTGATTTCAGCTTTCATGCCCCATTAAAACCATCATCAAAAGCTAATTTACAGAAAAATCTTCACCCGTTCGCCCTTGGTTACCTTATTTTAAATATTCGCCGGCATTATTCTTGGTAACAAGTACGAAATCAATCATCGTGGATTTGGAAACTTTCTGTCCATGAAGAACTTTATCGGCATATTCGATAGCTTTAGTAACCTGCGCCGGGCCATCCTGGTAAATTGTCGCAAGCATTTTTCCATTTTCAACCATGGTTATCGGTCCTTTGTTTCCGTCAACACCTATACAAACGATATCTTTTCTGCCCTTTGAATTCATAGCGGTTTGTACAGCCGATGACATATCGTCGTTATCGCAGATGATTGCATTAAGTTTATCGCCATATTTCGCTAACCAGTCTTCGCCGAATTTAACAGCCTTTTCAGCTTGCCATTCACCTGTCT
>DNPP01000231.1:10213-17623 GCA_003501365.1 Bacillota bacterium | reverse complement strand
GTTGATTAATTTAATTGCCAATAGTATTAAATTTACTCCTTCCGGCGGTTATATACATTTAAAAGCGGAGACGGCAGATGCCGGGATTATGTTTAGCGTTAAAGATAGCGGTTGTGGGATCGCTTCTGAAGATCGGCCTTATATCTTTGAACGCTTCTACCGGGCCGATAAGTCAAGGAACAGGATGACTGGAGGTTCCGGGATTGGGCTTACGATTGTCAAAGCGATTGTGGAAGCTCATGGCGGCACAATCGATGTTCAAAGTGAGTCGGGAAAGGGAACGGAGTTTGTGATAACTTTGCCCTTCAATAACAAAACAGAAAGGCTTGGTTAGCCTCTTTCAAATCTCCCTCCTAATTATCAACGGTTGGTTGGCATTTAATACGGCAATGCTGATCCATTGCCGCTCCGGAAAAAATTTATGCAATTCCTGAATTGGTTCCAACTTCATTATGGAAAAAGCGGCTCAGTAACTAACGCCAAAATACTAGCTGTAGGTACTGCCGTCATCTTACTGGCTTACCCGGTAAATTACATCATCCGCTGGCTGATCGGTAAAAGCAACGATAAGACTCTCCCCGAATTTATCAGTTCCCGGTCATCAAAAAAGAAAATCAAAGAACTTCAATTGATTACTGAGGATGGGATATCCGATAATCCAAAATCAAGTTCCCCCAGTCTTGAGACTATTCGGGCGGGTCGGATTATCGGGATATTGGAACGTTGGATAATCATGATCTTGATGCTTACGGGACAGTTGACCGGCATTGGGTTCGTACTAACCGCGAAATCAATCGCCAGGTTTAACAATTTTTCTGAGGACCATTTCGCCGAATATTATTTGATGGGTACACTATACAGCGCGGTGTTTGCGATTGGATTGAGTTTGATGTTAATCAATATGAGGTGAAATTATGATTGCCCGATATATTGCATTGAAAACCGATATGGTCCACTCCCGGAATTTAGCGGAACGGAATGAAATTCAAGAGCTTTTTTTCAAAGCGGCTGACCGCATCAATGCGGATTATGGGTCTTGTTTTGAATCGGGGTTTATCGTTACTCATGGGGATGAAGCTCAAGCGCTTATCAGAATCGAAGCGGCGACGTCACTCTATCCGATTATCGAAGCCTTGGTGGAAATGATGGCTCCGGTGGAATTGCGGTTTGGTTTGGGATGCGGAACCTTGAACACTAAAGTACAGAAAATGGCTATCGGCATGGATGGCAAAGCTTGGCTAAATGCCAAGCAAGCTATTGATATGGCGCGTAAGTCGCATAGGATGGTTTGCTTTAGGGGATTTCCGGCTGATTGGGAACAGGGGGTGGAGTCCTTAGTAAATTTGCTGTTATTTTTGCACCAGCGCTGGACTCCAGAACAATTGAAAGCGATACGTAAGATCCGGTGCGGTCAAACTCAAACCGCAGTCGCTAAGATATTTAACGTGACTGAAGCGGCAATTTCCAAAAGGTTGTCTGCCGCCGGATGGCATCAATATGAAGATGGACGGGAAGCCCTATTTAAATTGTTCGCAAAAGCGATATTAACGGATGAAAGTTAATAATATCAAATTAACCTTGTGGAGTTAAGAGTTTACGGTATCAGAAATTGAAGGCTATTTGCGTATGCTTTTAGTGAGAGAGACTCATATAAAAAACCAGTAATATTTCATTTTTGATTATACCGAAAACAACTGACCAAATGATCGTTGACAACCCCGATGGCTTGGAGATGGGCATAGACCGTGGTGGAGCCCAAGAATTTGAAACCGCGTTTCTTTAGATCTTTGCTAACCTGATCGGATAGTTCCGTGGTGACCGGAACTTCGGTTACGGATTGAAATGAGTGGGCTAGCGGTTTAAAATCCACGAACCCCCAGATATAATTATCAAAAGAGCCATGTTCGGCCTGGATTTTCAGGAAAAGTCCGGCATTATGAATCGTGGCTTCGATTTTTTTGCGGTTGCGGATGATTCCCGGAACAGTCAACACTCTTTCAATATCGATTTCGCCGTAACCGGCAACCTTCGGTACCTCGAAGTTATCCAAAGCTTCCCGGAAAATTTCTCTTTTTTTAAGTACAATCAACCAGCTAAGCCCGGCTTGCATGGCTTCCAACGTTAAAAATTCAAAATGCTGCTGTTCATTATGAAGCGGTTTGCCCCATTCATTGTCGTGGTAGGCCATGAGTAAGGGATCGCTCAGGCACCAGGGACAGCGGGGAAGGTTGTTGGAATCCATGAAAGCACCTCATTATTTTTATTTCCGAGAAAATTTTTCCCATTTAATCAGAGTTTATCGTAGGAATATTGAAAAATCAAGTTGGTATGGTATTTTAATTTTTTGGGAGCAAGATAGACTACTGAGCAAAAAACATTGTGGGACTCGGCCCTCCTTGGCTGCTTTTATGAAAGAATTAACTTCAAAATATTGCGGAGCCCAATGAAAACATGTAATAACGTTTTTACTTTGAGCAGGGGGAACGGTCGTTATAATAGTATGTGACTTCATAAATGAACAAAGTTACACGAATCGAATAGTCACCTTTTTACCAAGTTTATTAACCCTTTGGAAAGGGGAATTTTGCTAGCCGTATAGGTACTTATTAACTTTAAGGGCATTAACGATGCGATGAATATCTTTTTAAAATTTATTAAAAAATTATTGAGTAATATTCTCAATGGAGGTATAATATGTATTGTAAAAACGTTTTTACAAATGAAATAAATTCATATTAAATTAATCAAGTTAAAGGTGAGTGTATCTTTGAGTAATCGAGAAATTACAATCAAGGACGTTGCCGAACGGGCAAACGTATCAGTTTCGACAGTATCGCGCGTACTTAATGGATTGGATCGGGTTAGCGATAAAACTCGAACGGAAGTATTGAAAATAATCAAAGAATTAAACTATATCCCGAATGACATCGCAGTATCGATGATAACCAAAAAAACCAAAGTAATTGCAGTGGTTGTTCCAAATTTAGAAAATCCTTTTTACACCGCAGTTATTCGCGGCACTGTGGAAGTCACCAAAAAGGCCGGATATTTCACCAGCGTTATTTCGACTAATGAAAATGAAGTTGAGGAAACGGACTATTTTCAAGGGTATCTCAACAGAAATGTCGATGGATTTATATTAATCGGCGCTCATGATAAACCTGATTTTTATCGTAACATTAAAAAACATGTGGTTTTGGTTGATCGGTACATTGATAATACGAATCTTGATGGTGTTATTATTGATAATTTTAAAGGGGCGTATGAAGGCACCAAGAATTTGCTGGAAAATGGACATACCAAGATTGCGGTTATTAATGGACCGCGTAATTTTAATGATGGGATAGAACGATATTGGGGTTATTATCAAGCAATAAAAGATTATGGGATTGAAATCGATGAATGCTATCATAAACAAGGCGAGTGGTCTGAAGACAATGGCTACCAAGCGACCTTGGAACTTATGAAATTAGATAATCCTCCGACAGCAATATTCGCAGCCAATAACTTAATTTGTATGGGAACCATTAAAGCGCTTCGCGATTTAGGATTAGCTATCGGCGAGGATATTTCTTTAGTCGGTTTTGATGAAAACGATTTAGCAGAATTTATTATACCAAAAATCACAGTTGTGCGTAGACCTACTTATGAAATGGGAATTCAAGCCGCAGAAATGCTTCTACAAAAAATATTCAATAATGATTCGACGACTAATAATAATCCTAAAAAAGTCGTACTGGGAGTTGAATTATTAAAACGCGGCTCGGTAAAAAACCTTAATATAAGATAGAGCAATAAAATTGATGCTAAGTTTAGCGGTCAACGGCATGATGATTGTCTCAACTACGGGATTCAAACCCTCGGCTTTAGCCGAATGTTTTAACTTAATGTTGCCTTCGGGTTTGAATTCCCGGTTGTTTGGCCAATTGGAAATCGGCCAAACAACCCACCGGCTTTCAGTCGGTTGTAATTGATTTTGGGCCATAAAAGTATTTTCAGAATTCGCAAAGACAGTGCGTCATCAAATCGAAGCTATAAAAAGGATGCGAGTTTTATGTATGATAAAATTGTGAAAATTTCTAATGCAATGGCTGATGATGCTATTTTATTTGCCCAAAAATTGATTCAAACGCCCAGCCTCAGCGGAGAGGAAAAAAAGGTAGCGGATCTTTGCATAGCTGAAATGATGAAGCTTGATTACGATGATGTCTTTAGCGATCAGGCGGGTAATGTTATCGGTATTATCAAAGGTTCTGGAGCAGGAAAAAACATCATGTTTAATTCTCATATGGATCACGTTGATCCGGGGGAACGTAAAAACTGGGAATATGAGCCCTATGGGGCTGCTATTTCTGGTGGATATATTCATGGCCGTGCCGCCTGCGATGATAAAGGCGGTATGGTATCCCAAATTTATGCCGGAGCAGTGCTTAAAAAATTTGGAGCTTTAAAGGGCGATTTTATTTTTTCTGCGGTAGTTCAGGAAGAAACGACTGAAATGTTCGGGATGAGATACTTGTGTGACCGAACCTGTCCTGAAAAAGGGATTCAATTTGATTTGATGGTGTCGTCCGAGGCTACAAACTTGAATATATATCTTGGTCACCGGGGTCGGGTAGAAGTTGAAGTAATGACTTTGGGCCAGACTAGTCATGCCAGTACTCCGGAACGCGGCATTAATGCTGTTTATAAAATGGTACCCTTAATTGCCGGGATACAGGAAATTGCAGCTCAATTGCCAAGTCACCGATTTTTGGGTAAGTCGACTTTAGTATTGACGAACATTACTTGCAGTCCTGGACGGCTAAGCATTCTGCCGGATATTTGTACCATATCCTTGGATCGCAGATTGATACCGGGCGAAACGATTGAACAGGTCATGGAACCCCTAAAAAAAATAATCACGCAATTGAGTGAAACCGACCCTAAATTTAAGGCGGTTATTCGGATCAAAAAAGTCAAGGAGACTTCCTATACCGGTTATAGCGAGGAAGTTGAAAAATATATGGATCCCTGGCTGATTGATCAAAATCATGAATACATACAATCGGCCGTTCAATCACTAAGGGCTGTTGGTCAGAATCCAGGATTCGGCAAATGGGATTTTGCCACCGACGCCAGCTATGTAACAAGGAAAGGCATTCCGGCTATCGGATATTCGCCTATGGAAGAGCAGTATGCGCATACTCCGTTTGATCGAGTGAAAATTGAGAACATAACCAAAGCAATAGCTGGAAATGCTGCTATCGCGGCTGGGTTTTGCGGATTATCAAAATCATAGGAAAGCAGAGATAGCTGTTAATAATTAATGTCTTTGAATATTGGTACTAGTTGCGTTCGCCGGTTGGATGGAGAAATAAGGCCCGTTAAACAATTTATCGAGAATGTAAAAAATCTTTCAGTTAAGAGGAAAGGGGCGCTGTACCTATAGTAAATTGTTAAAAATAAAGGTTTTTAGAGAAAGGAGTTGATGTATACCTAAATCGTAGTAATAATTCTAAAAAAATTTATTGGAGGTTAATTCAATGAAACGGAAGATTTTATTAGTTACATTAATGGCTGTTCTGTCACTCTCGGTCATGTCGCTTGAAGAAAATGTTACAGCCGCTAAAAAGCCTTTAAAGGTGGCGGTAATATTAGCTGGATTTTTGGGTGACAAATCGTTCAATGATTCGGCTTTTGAGGGAGTTAAGCAGGCCCAAAAAGAATTCGGCATTGAATATAAGGTTATGGAATCAAAAGTACCTGCGGACTGGGAATCTAACTTAGTTGCGATGGCAGCTGCTAAATATGACTTAGTGATTGCAGTTTCAACACAATTTCAAGATATTTTGAAAAAACATGCCTCGGAATTTCCTGATGTTAAGTTCGGCCTGATTGATGCAGTTGACAAAGAACCTAATGTCGTATCGGCGATATTTGCACAAAATGAAGGGTCCTTTTTAGCGGGTGCTGCTGCCTCAATATTTACTCAGAAAACCAATATTGCCAATGTTAATAAGGATAAGGTTATCGGCTGGGTTGGCGGAATGGATATCCCTGTTTTACATGATTTTCTGGTTGGCTATATACAGGGTGCAAAATACATCGATCCTGAAACGAAAGTATTAGTATCGTTTGCCGGTACTTTTAATGATCCTCTGAAAGGAAAAGAATTGACTCTGGCTCAATATAGTCAGGGAGCAGATATCGTTATGAATGTTGCGTCCAATACCGGCAATGGGATTCTTGAGGCGGCAAATCAAGAGAAAAAGTATGCAATTGGAGTTGACTTAAATCAGGATGATATTTATCCAGGGCATATTTTGACCTCGATGATGAAGCGGGTAGACCGTGCATCATATCTTATGATCAAGTCGGTAGTTGAAAAGAAATTTCATGGCCAGGAAATTTTAAGAATGAATGTGGCAAACGGTGGAGTTGCCCTAACCGATATGTCAACCATGAAGAAAGCGCTTGGTACGAAATTTCCTCAGGATATATCCGATAAAATCAAAAAGATTGAAGCGGATATTAAGAGCGGTAAGATAAAAGTTGATAGCTATCCAGGGTTTAAAGTAGATTAGTTGTGGATTTCAACCGAAGGTTAAGTTTGAAAGCGATCGTAAGATCGTTTCAAACTTAACCGCTATAAGTATTGGTATGACTGGAGTTGGTTTATGTGATTGGGAAATTAATCGAAATGACGGATATTAACAAAACATTTCCTAATGTTAGGGCACTTGAAGGGGCCCAATTTGACCTCTATCCGGGAGAAATTCATTCTCTGATAGGGGAAAACGGCGCCGGTAAGTCGACGTTAATGAAGATTTTATATGGGGTATATACTCCTGATTCGGGAACTATTTTAATTAAAGATCAGGAATTCAAGTCATTAACTCCCAAACAGGCGATTGATTTAAAAATCGGTATGGTACACCAAGAATTTATGCTGGTCAAAGATTTGACTGTCCTTGAAAATATTATATTAGGCTTTGAACCGCGTAAATCTTTTAATAGGATTAATTTTTCAGCGACAAATGAAAAAATCGATTACTATATCCATTCTTATGGCTTGGAAATACAACCCCATAAAAAAGTGATTGATATATCAGTTGGCGAAAAACAAAGAGTGGAAATTATCAAAACCCTTTACCGCGGTGCCGAGATACTTATACTTGATGAGCCGACTGCAGTTTTAACGCCCCAGGAAACCTTAAAGTTATTTTCGATTTTAAATTTATTAAAAGATGACGGCAAGGCAATTGTTTTTATTTCACATAAATTAAAAGAAGTTATGGAAATAAGCGACCGTATTACTGTGATGCGACATGGAAAGTATATCGAAACAGTCCGGAAGTCACAAACTTCCATACCGGAATTGGCAAAAATGATGGTGGGAAGAGAAGTTTTTATGAATATTAAACGGGT
>DNPP01000231.1:1928-9892 GCA_003501365.1 Bacillota bacterium | reverse complement strand
GATCGGGAACTTTCGAAGTTAAAGGGAGTTTCTTTTGACATTCATAAAGGGGAAATATTTGGAGTGGCCGGGGTAGACGGCAATGGGCAAAATGAGTTGGTGGAATCATTAACTGGATTAAGGCCGATTGAAAAGGGCGATATTATTTTTAAGGGACATTCCATAAGAAATTTGTCCTCCTTAAAAATCAGGAAAACAGGGATTGCCCATATTCCGGAGGATCGCAACAAGACTGGATTAAATAATAAATTTACAATTAAGGAAAACTTAATTGCCAATCTTTATAGAAAAAAACCATACTCGAAATGGATCTGTTTAAAAAACAGCTTAATAAAAGAATATGCTGAAGGTTTAATTAAAAAATTTGATATTCGGGCCTCCGGTATTGATATACCAGTGGAAAGCTTATCTGGCGGTAATGCTCAGAAAGTTATTGTGGCGCGCGAAGTCGATTTAAATTCAGAATTGATTATCGCTTCCCAACCCACACGTGGCGTTGATGTCGGCTCAATTGAATCAATTAGAGAAATACTTAATGAAGTCAAGAAAAAAGGGGCAGTTGTATTACTTGTTTCTGCTGATTTAGAGGAAATTTTGTCATTATCGGATCGGATTGCAGTAATGTATGAAGGCAAGATAATGGGGATTGTATCTGCATCCGAAGCCACTGAATTAAATTTAGGACTCCTAATGACGGGAGGAAAAGCAATTGAAAAAGAATGATTATGTTAATACGTTGATATCAATAATTATATCATTTTTATTAGGTGGAATCGTAATAGCAATCATGGGTTATAATCCCTTGGAGACATTTAGCCAGCTTTTTCAGGGGGCTTTTGTGGGAAACTTTAATCTTGGCTGTACTTTGGAAAAGTTTGTACCCTTGGTTTTAACAGCATTGGCTTTCACGGTTTCCTCTGCAGTTTCTGTTTTTAATGTGGGTGTTGAAGGAGAATTATATTTAGGGGCAATTGCGGCAGCCTGGGTAGGTTTTAGCGTAGTGGGGGTTTCCAGCCCGGTGCATATATTTTTATGTATTTTATTAGCGATGGTTGTTGGGGCATTATGGGCGGCTATTCCGGGAATTCTTAAGGCCTATTTTAAGGTTAATGAAGTTTGTACCACAATTCTTTTTAATTCAGTGGCGGTATTGATTACTTCTTATCTGGTAAGTTATCCCTTATCCGGGCATTTAGGAGTGCCACAAACACCTCCTATCGCTGATACGGCAAAATTATTTCGTATTTTGAAACCGAGTAGAGCAAATATTGGTTTATTTATAGCTATCGCCGTAATAATATTCATATATTGGCTGTTATTTCATACAACAATCGGCTATAAGTTAAGAAGTGTCGGCTTGAATCCTAATTTTAGCGATTATATCGGGATTGATTCCAAGAAGACCATGGTTGGCGGAATGATGCTCAGCGGGGCAATCGGGGGATTAGCCGGAGCAATTGAAGTTATGGGTATTTATGGATGTTTTCTTGATAATTTTTCGATCGGAATTGCCTTTGATGGAATGCTGGCAGCTCTAATTGCTAAAAACAATATTCTAATGATTCCTGTGGTATCGTTATTTCTGGCGGTGTTAAAGTCAGGGTCGTTGGGAATGGAAAGGTTTACCGGTGTTCCAAAGTCATTGATTGATGCCATCATTGCAATGTTCATTATATTAGCCACTATGGAAGGATTATTTTTGTTTAAAAAACAGCGGAAATTAAGAGCTTAGAAAATAGGACTGTTGGAGTGGATTTCATTAAAGTTAGAATGAGAAGTTGGTGAATATTATGCTGAATAATTTATCAAAAATATTTGATTATTCTTTGTTTTATGCCACGATTCGTTCCTCTACACCTATATTATTGGCGGCATTGGCTGCGGTCATTACACAGCAAGCCGATATATTAAATGTTGGGGTAGAAGGAATCATGCTGGCAGGCGCTTTTACGGCTGTAGCCGTCAGTTATTTTACTGGAAGCTGGCTGTTAGCAATATTTTTAGCCGTAATTATCGGGGTTATTTTTGCAATCGTTATGGGGATAGCCCATATTAAATTTAAAGCCGATATTTTTGCAATCGGTATGGCGGTAAATATGTTGGTTTTGGCTTTAACCAGATTTTTCTTAAATAAAATTTTAGGTGCCTCAGGAAGTTTTTATTCAAACAAAATTGTTCCGATACCTAAAATTGTTATCGGTTTTCTGAGTGACAATAAGATAATCAATAGTATGTTCAATAATTATTCCCTTTTTGAAATCTTAGGTATTATCTTGGTATTTTTCTTTTGGTACATATTATATAAAACAGTGTGGGGATTACGCCTAAGAAGCGTGGGACTTTTCCCGATGGCAGCTGAAACAGCGGGGATTAATTCAACTAAAATGAAAATGCAGGTAATGATTTATTCAGGAATTCTCGGCGGTTTAGCAGGAGCACATCTTTCCTTAGGTTATTCAAATATGTTTGTAGAAAACATGACTAATAACCGAGGGTTTGTAGGCGTGGCCGCAATGTTTTTCGGCGCTGCAAATCCTATTATTACTTGGGTTGGTTGCTTAATATTTGGTTTTGCGGATTCGCTGGGATCTCGATTGCAATCTTATGGACTAGCTCCTCAATTTGTACTTATGTTGCCATATTTCGTGACCATTTTAGTTTTGTCCATTTCCATGATTCGAAAAGTTGGTCAGGAAAGAAAAATGAAAAGTTCGATCGATCATTTTAATACTCAAAGAACCGGAAAAGAAGTGACTGAACATGAATGAGATTAAAAAAACCAAAATCATACTGGATGTAGATCCCGGTCATGATGATGCAGTAGCGATTATGCTTGCGGCTAAGCACCCTAAGATTGATCTTCAAGCAATAACGGTAGTGGCGGGGAATCAGACTCTTGAAAAGACGGCCAAGAATGCTATAAATGTTTGCTCTTATCTTGGGATCAATAAAGTACCAGTTGCGGCAGGTATGTCAAGACCGATGGTTAGAGAACAAGTAATAGCGGACGACATTCATGGCGAAACGGGACTTGACGGGCCGATTTTTGGTGAAACCACAGTTCAACTCGAGCAGAAACATGCTGTTGATCTTCTGATCGAACTTTTAATGGGCTCAAACGGAGATATAACACTTGTTCCTACAGCCCCATTGACGAATATCGGAATGGCTATCCGACGGGAACCCAGAATTATACCTAAGATAAAGCAGATTGTACTTATGGGGGGTTCTTATCAATTGGGAAATATATCTCCTGCGGCAGAGTTTAATATATATGCAGATCCGGAAGCAGCTCATGTAGTCTTCACCTGTGGCAGGCCGATTGTTATGATTGGACTAGACCTTACCAGGCAGGCGCTTGTTACAAAAGAGGTAATGGATAGGATCAGAACGATAGGCAATAATGCATCGAGGCTTTTTATAAGTTTAATGGAGTTTTTTAGTCATACCCAAAAAGAAGTTTTCGGATGGGAAGCTCCCCCATTACATGACCCTACTACCATTGCATATCTTATTGATCAATCGATAATTCAGACTAAACCAATGAATGTACAGATTGAGTTGAGAAGTGACGCTTCTTACGGCAGGACTCTCTGCGATTATTTCGGTATGCTTCATAAGCCTGCAAATGCCGAAGTGGCTGTAAAACTTGATTCTAACAAGTTTTGGAATACAGTATATGAAACAATAAAACTTTATTCGTAAACACGTTTTAAAAGGAAGTGCAATTAATTGAAGCAGAGATTAACGGAAACCTTGAACAAAAACCAAGAAAAATATATTAACAACCTTGAGGGATTAATTGCCTGTGATACTCAGGTCATCGGTCATGGCATCGAAGGCGGTAAAGAGAAAAACGGCCAAGTTTATCTTGAAAAAATTTTATCTGAAATGGGTGCAGATATAAAAAAAGAGTACTTGAGCGAAGAAATTATTCAAAAGGGGATTCAGGAATTTCAAGAGGGTAATCCCGGCCATAATTATCGTGAACGTTACAATTTAATTGCATGTTTCAATGGTTCTCGTAAAGGCCGGAGTATTTTATTTGACGGTCATGTCGATACCATGCCTACAGGTGAACTTTCTTTTTGGGAAACTGATCCTTTTTTACCGACACGTAAAGACGGGAAGTTATTCGGTTTAGGCAGCACAGATATGAAAGCCGGGCTTATGGCGGCAATCATGGCGGTGAAACTTCTTAAGGATGCCGGAATACCCTTACCGGGAGATGTTAAAATTCTGTCGGTTGTGGATGAGGAAGGCGGCGGAAATGGTTCGATTGCAGGAATGTTGAATGGGCATAAAGCTGATGGCGCAGTAGTTTGTGAACCTTCCGAGAATAGTATCATTATTGGACATATGGGGTTTATTTTTTTTAAAATCGATGTTAGAGGTATTGCTCTTCACTCGGGGAATAAATGGAAAGGGATCAATGCTATTGAAAAAGCTATTTTATTGATTCAAGCATTACAAGAGCTTGAACATCAATGGCTGATGACACTTAAGCATCCATTTTTGCCTTCACCCACTTTGAATATCGGGGTTATCGAAGGCGGGACTGCCGGCTCCACGGTCCCTGACTTTTGTTTTTTTAAACTATGCTTGCACTATTTGCCCAATATCATGAATTATCAGTCGGTTGTGAAAGAAGTTACCGATACTTTACTCACTCGTGCACAGGGTGATAGCTGGTTAAAGAACAATCCGCCCCGGATATCGATTTATCAAGCGGGAGGAGCTTTTGAAATCGATGAAGGTAATCCTTTTGTTCAGACTGTAAGAGAAACTATGGCTTCCGTGACTGCGAAAGAGCCGGTGATTACAGGGGCAACCTCTGGTAATGATGCCCGAGTGCTCTTAAGCATCGGAGGAATGCCGACGGTTGTGCTTGGCCCAGGTTTTTCCGCCCAATGTCATAGCCCAAATGAATTCATTTTGATTGAGGATTATTTAAATTATATCCTTATTTACGCAAATTTAATTTTAAATTGGTGTGCTAATTAATATTAAAGGAATTATCATTCATTCATTAACTGAGGGGGATAAATATGAAAAAAATTTTACTTGCTGGTGAATCATGGTTTACCGTGATGACTCATATAAAGGGTTTTGATTATTTCATGAACAGTAATTATGACGGAGGGGCGGACCGGATGATAGAATGCCTGAAAAAATCCGGTTATGAGGTGGATTACATCCCTAATCATGAAGCGCCGCGAAAATTCCCCAATACTATGGAGGCATTGCAGGAATACGGCACAATTATTTTGAGTGATATTGGATCGAACACGCTGCTTATTCATCCGGATACTTTTAATAAATCGATGCGTACCCCCAATCGTTTGAAGTTACTAAGGGAATGGGTCAATCGCGGGGGAGGATTAGTAATGATTGGCGGATATCTCACATTTCAAGGAATTGACGCGCGGGGGCATTGGCATGATACTCCGGTTGAAGAAATACTGCCGGTCGAGATTTCACCCAACGACGACCGGGTTGAAACGCCCGAAGGGATCAATCCGCTTTGCCAAATGGAACATCCCATATTGGAAGGGTTGCCCAAAAATTGGCCCTATTTTCTTGGATACAATAAACTTAAGCTCAGAGCGGATGCTACCCAACTAATGTCCATCGAAGAAAGTAATCCGTTTTTAGCAGTTCGCGAGGTTGGAAATGGCAGAACGGTTGCTTTTGCCTCTGATTGTTCACCGCATTGGGGCTCCACTGAATTTTATGATTGGGCTCATTATGGTCAATTCTGGACCCAATTAGCCGAATGGGCCATGAAAAAGCGGTAATTTAGAATGCAATTTTAATTTCCGGATCAATAAAACTTCGATAAAATTGAAAAGGGCTGTTACTTAAAGTGAACTTTACCCCGTCAAGAAGAAAGAAGATGATCAAAATTGCAAAAAGAAGTGGCTGTAGTTGGTAGTTTAAATATGGATCTGGTAGTCAAAACACCGAGAATACCCCAAGTCGGCGAGACCATTAAGGGGAGCAATTTCATTGTTAATCCCGGAGGTAAGGGAGCCAATCAGGCAGTGGCTATCGGAAAGCTGGCCGGAGATGTTAATATGATCGGTTGTGTAGGCAATGATCATCATGGACAATCCTTGATTGATAGCCTAAAAGAAAGCGGAGTAAAAACCGATTATATTCGGAAAATTGATGGTGTATCCACCGGTGTCGCTGTAATTATGGTCTATGAAGACGGCAACAATTCGATCATTTTACATGGAGGCGCCAATGATTGCAGGTGATTGCTTGATTGGGGCATTTGTAGCTGAACTATGTAGGGGTAAAAATGAAAAGCAGGCATTAGAATTTGCTGTTGCGGCTTCAAGTCTGACAGTAACAAAACGGGGAGCTCAATCCGCTCTTCCCACCCTGGAAGAAGTAAAAGAATTTATGGAAAAACATAATCAAAGAGCTGCTTAAGTATGGCACCCGATTTTTACGAGAGGATCAGACGGCGCAGGTATATCGGCTTATTGAACTCCCATCAGTTCCGGCCAAACCGGGACTCATCCGAACGAATTCCGGAGGCGCCGCAATTTCGCTAGAAATTTGGGAAATGCCGCTCAATAATTTTGGCGGCTTTGTTGCGTCGATCCCGTCTCCTTTGGGTATAGGCAAAGTGAAGCTTAGCAATGATGAGGAGGTTTGCGGGTTTATTTGTGAAGCCTGCGCCGCCGAGAACGCCGAAGATAATACATTTTCCGGGGGATGGCGGAATATGTACCCTGGTGCGCATTGAAAGTTACTTGCCGGATGCATGTTAAAATATTGAAGAAAGTGACCTATAAATAAAATATGCTGTTCATTAATTTTTTTGAATATGCCGGAACTGCGGCATTCGCCGTTTCCGGGGCGCTTTTGGGATGTAAAAAACAGCTTGATTATTTCGGGATTATTATTTTGGCGATCGTAACGGCAATTGGCGGAGGCCTTATCCGCGATGTGTTTATCGGTAATTTCCCTCCAAATTCTTTACGCCACCCAATCTACATTAACATCAGCATCATTGCTGCTATTGTGACGATAATATTTCACCAAAGGGTTGCTCATTTTGGCAATATCATCTTAGTATTCGATGCTTTGGGATTGGGCGCTTTTACAGCACTGGGCTCTGATATGGCTTTGCAACATCAAATGATGGAACCGCTGATTGTGATAGCGTTTGGTTTATTGACGGGAGTAGGCGGGGGGATCATTCGTGATATTTGCGCCAATGAAATCCCTTTGGTGTTTCAAAAAGAAATCTATGCTCTGGCTTCGATCATTGGAGCTTTGGTTTTTTATTATACTCATCGGTTGATAGCAGGAATTCATCCTCTCTACATATGCTTTGCGGTGACGTTTATTATTCGGTTGGTGGCGATTATTTATTCTCTTCATCTTCCGGTTATAACAAATAAGGTGGAAGGAAGTTGATTGCTTATCCTGTTGCAGATAAGAAGAATGTCTTTTGTAACGAAAGCTGATGAAATTAATGAGTAAACGGCCTGTTATCTTAAGGATAGTGGGCTGTTTTTTTGTTTTAAAATGGATGACGGTTTTGAGGGGCCACGGATCTCGGCGGCGGGTTATTTTGTTCATGAGGTCTATAAATGAATAACACATTTCTGGTCTTTTTTATTTTACCTTTTCCATTTGCACTTTGCGAAAGTAGTTTATTTACAGAATTATGCAGGAAGAAGGACGGAAATGTTGAATTCTATATAAAAAGTAAAAATATGGGTGTTAATTGTCTGCCTTTCATGTGCTAAGGAGGTAGTTAATGCAAAGCTTCATAAACCGGAATATGGTTTTGATAAAGTTACTATGGAGGTCATTATCTGAACCCGGAGAAATAATTTGTTGGGCCGGTTCAATTCTAACCATATTGATTTCGATTGGCGTCGTTATCTACCATATCCAAAAACAGAAGAAACTTATGCCAGTTCTGATATATGCAACTG